>CAJTRU010000032.1:0-21332 GCA_910579085.1 uncultured Lachnospiraceae bacterium
ATATATATCTGATGCAAAATATTTTCAGGATAATTAGTAAAAGAAAAAATATTTATTAATAACCTTAAGAATGATATTGAGTGCCATTATACAGAAACTACAACTAATACATTACCTGGACTTTATAATATACCCAGACAGCCTTATGGAATTATAAACTTCTACTATTCATATATAAATATACATCCTGTCCTTAGAAATATTAAAAATGCTATATATGTAAACTTATGTAACAATGTTTATTATTATATCTGTTATTGCTTTTAGTATGTTGGAATTAATGTATATCTGGCATGGAAAACTTTTAAGGAATAACAAATACATTTTGAATAATTTGATGCAAAATAAAAAGAAAAGCAGAAAATTTATATCTTTTTTTCTGCTTTTCTTTATTTCTGTATACAGCCTGAAATTAATTAATACCAGCCTCTAATGCCATTCTTGCAGCTTTTATTGCATCTTCTTTTTCGTCTGCTGCCACCAGGAATGCATTTGGATGGCAGAACCTTAGCGTTTTTATGCCTGTAATTTTAACAAGTTCTTCTGGGGTCTTTCCACACCATTCTTCTGGAAAGGGACATACAAGTGTCTTATCATCAGCACTAACTGGTACGCCCTGCGCACTATAACCTCCTCTTGATGACGGGTAAACTACAAATTTATAAGAACTTCCAATGGCTTCACCTTTCCACGGTGCAAATTGTGGAAGTACCAGTACATCTCCGTCACATTCTTCCATCGCTTCATTAACAAGTGTTTTTGCCCTGTAAATGCCTGCTATTGCACTAAAATGGTTTTCAAGTACCAGTTTTGCAAAATCTACTGCTTTCCAGAAACATTTGTCATAGTCTTCTCCAGAATCCCATCCAGGGTTAAATTCGTCTATAATATCTGCAAGTATGTTAGTTTTGCCTGTATTATCAGACTCATCTAATGGCTGGATAAAATCCCTGTCAAACCTTTCTGCTTCTTCTGTGCCAATATATTCTGCACCAAATTCACGCCATACAAGCCCAAATGCAGCATATGGGCAGCCGTTTTCACGGTACTCCTTATCTGCCTGGTGGTGGTCGTACCTCCCCCTGCCAATGTCATACACAATACCATCAAAATTTTCTGGCACTTCAAATCCCCTTGTAATTTCAATACCAGGATTTAGTATTTTTAAAAATGCTGTTGCAAATACATCATCTGAATGGAATTTACTTCCATGTGTAAAACCCCGCAAGGGTATTTCAATTGTTTTGCTATACTCTTTATCCATACCTGCATTATCTCTCCTGCAATAATATAACGGATTTTAAAGTTTCATTTCAAGGTTTTTCCTGATTTCTTTAATAAATCCCTCACTATTTAATACATTGACATCCTTAATACTTGTAATAAGCGCAAGGTCTTTTGTCATGCTGCCTGACTCTATTGTGCCAAGTGTTGCTTCTTCAAGCTTGTCTGCAAAATCCATAAGTTCTTTTATATTGTCAAGTTCACCACGTTTGCGCAATGCACCTGTCCAGGCAAATATTGTAGCTACTGAATTTGTAGATGTTTCTTCACCTTTAAGGTGCTTGTAATAATGCCTCTGCACTGTGCCATGTGCTGCTTCATATTCATATATCCCATCTGGTGATACAAGAACTGATGTCATCATGGCAAGTGAGCCACATGCAGAGGAAACCATATCACTCATTACATCGCCATCATAGTTCTTACATGCCCATATAAAGCCGCCTTCAGTTTTCATAACGCGTGCTACTGCATCATCAATAAGTGTATAGAAATATTCTAACCCTGCTTCCTCAAATTTATCCTTAAATTCACTATCATATACTTCCTGGAATATATCTTTAAAATTATGGTCATATACTTTAGAGATTGTATCTTTAGTAGCAAACCACAAGTCCTGTTTTGTATCAAGTGCATAAGCAAAACATGCCTTTGCAAAGCTTGTTATTGACTTGTCAGTATTATGGATACCCTGGATTACACCGCTTCCTGTAAATTCATGTATAGTCTGGCGGATTTCCTGCCCGTCTTCACCTGTAAATACAATTTCTGCCTTTCCGGCACCTGGAACTTTAATCTCTGTATTTTTATATACATCACCATATGCATGTCTTGCAAGTGTAATTGGTTTCTTCCAGTTTTTAACACAAGGTTCAATCCCTTTTACCTGTATAGGTGCACGGAAAACAGTGCCATCAAGCACCGCCCTTATTGTGCCGTTAGGTGATTTCCACATCTCTTTTAAATTATACTCATCCATTCTTGCAGCATTTGGTGTAATAGTTGCACATTTAACAGCAACACCATATTTCTTTGCTGCTTCTGCTGACTCAAATGTAACCTTGTCATCAGTCTCATTGCGGTATTCAAGCCCAAGGTCATAATATTCAGTTTTTAAATCAATGAAAGGAAGAATAAGTTCATCCTTAATCATCTTCCAGAGAATACGTGTCATTTCATCCCCGTCCATCTCAACTAAAGGGGTAGTCATTTTAATCTTTTCCATGTTTAAATTCCTCCGTTTCATCTAATATTGGCTATTATGGCGATGCCATGTCTCCTATTGTACCACGAAATAAAAATAAAGTAAAATTTTAGCATTGACTTATTTTATTACATATGGTATTTTATATATAAATAGCATCCTTTTTTATACAATTTATAATACAAACAGGAGGTAAATATATGGAGAAAAAACATATAACCAGGCATATTTTTAAAATACTTCTTACATTATTATTAATATGCAGCATCAGTTCCAGCATATATAAGCCAGCATCTGCAAAGATTTCACCAGTAATACTTCTTTCAGATTACATTAAAGAAATGAATGTAGGTGATGAATATTACTTATTCGCATATTCATCTGATGGCAGAATTCCAAAATTCAGCAGTTCAGACAGGAAAATTGCCACTGTTGACACATATGGCAGGATTACAGCTAAAAAAGCTGGAAATTGTACAATTACTGTAAAAGCATTTACATCCGAGGCATCATGCCGTATCAGAGTTGCAAAAACCCAGATTAAGCTTAGTAAAAAGTCTGTATCTATAGAAAACCACGAAACTTTTAAGCTAGATGCGGAAATCTCAAGTAAAACTGTACCTGTATTTAAAAGCAATAAAAAAAGCGTTGCAATTGTTGATGATGAAGGCAACATTACAGGGTGTAAGCCTGGAAATGCAGTAATTACCGTACAGGCTGGCGGCTCGTCTGCAAACTGCCATGTAACTGTAAGGAAACCTGTGGTAAAACTGGACAAGCTGTACAAACGTCTGTACAGATGCCAGAGTTTTACACTCTGTGCTTCTGTTTCATCAGGTATTACACCTGTCTGGAAATCAAATAAAAAAAGTATTGCAACCGTTGATGAAAATGGGAAAGTAACTGCAATAAAACATGGAACAGCGCTAATCACTGCTAAAGCTGATGGCGTAAGTAAAACTTGTGAAGTTGTAGTTGAACCACCAGAGATAAATCTTGAAAGCAGTGAGATAACGCTAAAAAAAGGTTCTTCTTATAATATTGGCATGACAATATCATCAGGCAACGCACCTGTCTGGACTTCCAGCAAAGAAAGTGTTGCATCTGTAGACCAGCTTGGCAATGTATATGCTTTAGAAAAAGGCACTTCCACAATAACAGTTAGCGAAGATGGCACAAAAGCCAGGTGCAGGGTCAGTGTAATATCTGGTTAATCCTGGATAATATTTAATTTCAATAAAGTTTATCCATTCATAAATTTTTCTAATAACTTTTAAGCCAAAGTATTAAAAAGGATGCTATATTATACCCATTCTGTTGTTTTATCTATAGAAAGCCTGCTTTTATGTAATACACATGGCCCGCCGCCATCTGCTGGATAACCTGCTGGCATTATTAATACAGGTTCACATGAAGCTGGAATATTAAATTCTTCTGTGAGTTTTTTCTTATCAAACATTCCAACAATAGTAGTACCAACGCCAAGCTCCGCCGCCTCCAATGACATATGTGCTGCAACTATCCCTATATCTATAAGCCCAAAGTACATTCCACTTTTTTCATCCATTGGCGGACTGCATGTATCTTTTTCTAACGATATAATAAAAACTGCTGGTGCATTAAAATGGCAGTTAGTGCATCCTCTTAATTTTTCTATGCCTTCTTTGCTTGTTACTATTTTAAGCCTGTGCCTCTGAAGGTTACACGCTGATGGTGATATCCTTGCTGCCTCTGCAATTTTTTCTAGTTTTTCCTTTTCTACTGGATGGTTTTCATCCATACTTCTTAGGGAATATCTTTCTTTTGCTAAATCTATAAAATCCATATTATTTTCCATCTCCTGTCATTCTGAAACTTCTTCTATTATTATAAAATTATTTTTGCTTCATAATATCAGTATATTCTTTGGTACATCCCTTGTATTTTCTTTTTATCTTTTTTACCACTCTCATTATGTGGCATTTCACTTAATACTATTATTTTGCATGGCATTTCATAATGTGCAAGCTTTTTTCTAAGACTTGTGAATATTTTATCATTAATGGCAAGTTTCTTTAATATAATAATACCATCTTCTCTTTTTACATCTCTATAACCACTGCTATTTATAATTAAATTATTCTTATTATATTCCATGTCAATAAATGCTGCAAGCACCTGTTTTCTATTTTCTGTAATGGGAATTACTGCTGCCTCATGGACTTCTTCCAGGTTTTCAAGCTCATTTTCAATATGGATTAGTGAAATTTTACGTCCATGTATTAAAACTATATCATCACTTCTGCCCTCAAAGTATAAGCAGCCATTTTTGTCCATATAGCCCTTGTCTGAAACTGAATATGGACATTTTATACCCTCTGCATGGTACTGGCTGTCTACATAGATATTTCCATTATTTATAAATACTCCTATACCTGGAAATGGTTTTCCTATAAGGTTTTTATCTATTGTCATATCCCTGTCTTTTACATATGTAATATAATTAAGTTCACTTGCCCCATAATATAATGTAATTTCTGCCACAGGAAATACTTCTTTTAATTTTATTGCATCATTATATCCAAGGCTTTGTGAACCTGATATTATGGATTTTACATTTCTATTAATATCTTTCATAACAGACGGAAGCAGCATAAGTTTAGAAGGAATAAGGTATATAGTATTGACATTTTCTTTTTTTATTACATATGCCCATCTTTTAGGATTAAATTTATTTTCTGCCACAATTGTACCTTCCGCATAAAACTGCGCCATATATAAATTCAGGTTTCCAGTAAATGCAAGGCTTCCATGTACAAAAAGTACACTTTCTTTATTTATGCCAAATATTTTATTCTGCACTGGAAAAAATCCTGCCCAGCTTTTATAAGTCCTATATAAAACTTTAGGAATACCTGTTGTCCCAGAAGTCATTACTGCCATACAGACATTATCTGGAACATAACTAATCTCTGGTAATTCCCTGGCATCAGATGGCACTATCATTGGAACTGCCCCAAAAACATTGCATGCCAGAAATGCTACAAGCTGCTTTAAAATACTGTTTTCGTTTATTATAAAAATAATTTTGTCTTGTATTTTTAAAATATTTACATTATATTCCTGTTCTTTTAATATCTTTTCTGCCATAACAGATACAAGGCAGGAAAGTTCCCCATAGGTATACACATTGCCATCTTCTATAATTGCAGTTTTGGCAGGGTCTGCTCTTTTAATTAATTTATAATAATTCATTCTATAGTTCTCCAGTTACCAGGATGTGCCTGTTAATTGTTTTTTATGCCAATTAATTATTTAGCTCATCTATTTCTAGCTTATATGCTTTAAAAGAACAGCCGTCCCAGTCCCTCCTGCTGCCGCTATGCTGCATATTGCATATCTGTTATTATTTTCCAGCTTGCTGTATTCAAGTGCTTTAAGCGCATGAAGCAATATAATCCCACCTGACGCGCCATATGGATGTCCATAAGCCAGCGCCCCTCCAAATATATTATACCTGTCTGCTGCATCTGGAAATTTTCTTGCAAATAGTTCATCTATTACAGCAAATGCCTCATTACATTCATAAACAGATATATCATGGTAATCCATATTATTTTTTATAAGGAGTTTTTCTATTGCTTTTATTGCAGACCGTGGGCTTTCATCTGGATTAACACCTGTTTCTGCAACACTGGCAAATTCCGCCAAAGGTTTTAGATTGTGTTTCTTCATATAGCTGCCAGAACATATTATTACAAAAGCTGCTCCGTCATTGGTCAGACATGCATTGGCAGCCGTCAGGACACTTCCTCCTTTTAATACAAATGGCAGCCTGTCTAGCAGCCTCTGGCTAATCCTGTCACGTATTCCCTCGTCTTTATTACTGCCCTCCCCAATATCTGCAATAATATCTTTTAATACCCCTTTTTCCCTTGCCTCCTTTGCAAGCGCATGGCTTCTTAAAACCCAGTGGTCAAGCATACCTCTTGTAATCCCCTCTGATAATGCTGTCCTTTCTGCCCCTTCAAGCATTGCCGCCTGGTTATGTCCGCTTGGTGAAAATTTTGCAACTTTATAAAATGAATTTTCATCACCATAAACGCCAAATCCAGGATGGTTTTTATTATATCCCCGCAACGGGGCTGTAGAACAGCTTTCAAAACCTCCTGCAATAATACAGTCCGCCTGCCTGCTTTGTATTTTTGCAGCAGCTACAGCAATACTTTCAAGACCTGAGCCACATTGCAAATCTATTGTAAATGCAGGCATTTCCTCAGGAAGCCCTGCTTCAAGAGCCATAAGCCTTGTAATATTCCCCCCTGCACCAGTTGCATTTCCTGCAATAACCATATCTGTTTCTTTACATTTGTATTTATCTATAATATATTTTAATACCTTAGCTCCAAGAATTTCCGCTGGTATATTACGGTACATACTGTTTTCTATACCTATATAGCTCCTCGCCCCTCCAGCTATGTATGCTTTGTCCATAAATATTCCTCCAGTTTCCAATGCCAGAGCCAGAATCTTCCATACAGAAAAAAGCATGCCTGATGCATGGCTTTTGCACACATTCCGCTACCTTACAATATCATTAAGTTAAGGAATATGCTGGAATTTAATAATGGTGGGCCGGCATCTGGCACACAAAACTTGCCATAATAAATTTAAAACAAAAACCAGAATAATGGGATAAAGGAATATCACCAAACTTCCGTTTGTCTAAATCACTTTCCTCATAACATAATTTATAGTTATAACACATAATGGTTTTCTGTAATTTTGCCAGGAAACAGCAGGTTTCTAGTGTTCCAGCTAAATATTTATTCTATGACAGGGGCACTTTAGCCCCGTTGGCGTTTAAATCTGGTTTTTTCAGATTTTATGCGCCATTACGTGGGCTAACGTAGCGCAAGCGTGCCCTGGAATGGAATAATATTAGCTGGACACAGAAACTTCTGCGTCCATCAGCCAAAACAGGATAACTCTAAATTATCTCAACCTCCCATTTATAATATGTTTTTTTTCTTATACCCTTATATCCGTCTGCCTGCACAGCTATTATCTTTCCAGTACCAGCTTCCATATACACCTCTAGTATCTCATCTGCAAATACAGGGTTTCTAAAACAGATTATAAATTTTACCTGGCTGTTTACAGTAATATATTTATATAATTCTTTTCTGGTTATATCACCAAACATCAAGAACCCTGGTACTACTGGAGTAACTGTCTGGTGGACTGGATTATTATCACCTGTAAATTCCGTAAATCTTTTTATATCTTCTATTGTATATTTTAATGTAAATAAATATTTAAAACCTGGACTGCCAGTTTCTGGCACGTTATCTGCCTTATTTACAATATCCCTGTTTTTATTACTTATAACATATGGTTTTATGATATGCATAATAACTGTATATTCAAGATTTTTATACGTTGTACAGGCAGAAATAACAGAATAATTTTTGCGATGTTTAAGAAATTCCCTGCTTATTGCTGCTTTATCAATGGAAGTTTTATTAATAAAACATTGGGCTTTCTCTATTTTAAACTCTGCCTTTGCTATCATCCACCCGTTAAAACCCTCTATTTTGCTAAAACTTGAAACAAGTTCCATATAAATATAAAATAAATCTGTTTCACCAGGTTTTAATTCCACTTCCAATTCCCCTCCATTTAACTATTTCCTATGGCTTTTTACTTATCTATATTTCCTGGTAAAGTATAATTCTTTAAGCCAGGTTTGTCAACCAATATTTTTTTAGGGTTGACAAATAAAAACCGCTTCTGTATAATGTGGCATAAAGCAGACCTGCCCAATACATAAAAACCTGTCCAGACTGGACAGCCTGCCAGTAGTAACTTCTTTTTATACTTTTTAAATTGGAAATACACTGGGGAAATGGAGAAAAAATGGAAAAATCTAAAACAAATAGTAATATTTCTACACGAAATCTTGTAATTATGTCAATGTTTGCAGCGGTATTATGTGTATCAGCATACATAAGCATCCCCCTGCCCAATGGCACACATATTACAGCATTAACTTTAATAATCACAATAATAGTCCTTACATTTCCTGTAAAACAGTCATTTACAATAATTCTTATATGGCTGCTTCTTGGGATAGCAGGAATTCCTGTCTTCGTTGGTGGTGTTGCAGGGCTTGGATATATTACAGGGCCATATGGAGGATACAGTATAGGGTTTCTCATTATTTCAGCACTTGTACCTATGCTTTGTACTAACAGGAATAACAGGTTGTATTTAATAGCAATTGCGGTATTATCCGCCATATCTGATGACCTTATAGGCACATTCTGGATTATGGCTGTTTCAAAAGTATCATTTAAAGCAGCATTTATTACTGGTTTTGCCCCATTTATTGTACTTGATATTGTAAAAGCAGTATTGGCAGCACAGCTTGTCCCACAATTACGTAAAATTTTAAGCAGCCTGGAACATTAAAACAATTCCAGGTATTTTAAAAAAACAACTGGTACACAATACCTGTTATTTCCAGGTTTTATATACCAGTTGTTTTTTACTCTCCCATTGATATATCGAAAATAACTTCTTCAATAGCCTTAACACACTCATCTGTATTTTTCTTAATTTCATCTCCCCAGAACCTTAATACAGTCCATCCTTTAAACATTAACTGCTTATTAATCTCCTCATCACGTTCCATGTTTCTTGTAATTTTCTTAATCCAGTATTCTCCCTTTTCGCCTTTTTCAAGCCTCGCTTTTAACTTATCCCAGTCTTTGCCATGAAAAAACTCCCCATCACAAAATATTGCTATTTTATATTTTGTCAGTACAATATCTGGCGAACCTGGCAGTTCCTTATAGTTCTTCCTGTAATGATATCCTTTTTGCCATAGGGCTTTGCAAAGCCTCACCTCTATAGATGTATTTTTTCCTTTTATGCGCTGCATATTTTTCCTGCGCTGTTCTTTTGTAAGTACATCCATTTATACCATCCCCATTTTTAAAGTATTTTTCCTTTTAACTGTATCCTTTTGCCCTTTCCCTTTGATGGGTACGTCCACTTAAATAAAGTTCCAAACTGCCCTTTTACATTTTGTTTCTTACATTCCTCTATATAGCCTTCTACTGTATGTATTGAATAAATATTCTGGTTCTCATTAAATGTTATTATATATTCTGCCCACTGCGTATCCCTGTCACCTTCGCCACCTGCTCCTCCAATAACCCACTGTGACAGCACATCTGAGTATTTTTTAATACACTCCTCAAATTCTTCTGCTTTCTGTGTCCCCATTGCCTTAGCCCCTCCTGCCTGCTGGAATTCATGCAGAAGTTCTTTTAAGTGCATATCATCTGGATTTAATACCCTGGCAAACGCATCTGCCGTATATTCATGCACACTTACCCATGAACTGTTACTTCTTTTGCAGCTAAATGTGTAATTCTTTATACCATTGGCAGTTTCCACAGATAACAGCACATCTGTCTTTGGAGAACCACCAGAAGGCAGTTTAGGAATATCTGAAATTGCCTTCAGGGCAATTACTTCCTCCTTTTCAAGCCCTAGTGTCTTTACAACATCCAGATATAATGGATAAAGATAACCTGTTAATGTTGTAGTATTATACTTCCATTTTTCAAAATTCTGTTTATCATCCAGGATACCTGCAAGTTTCGCCTCAAATCCAAGCCCAAGTTTTGCGTGTGCTGTCCCATCTGGCAAAAGCGCTGTAGCCTTCTGCTCTATCATATAGTAAACCGTGCCAAGAGGAAAAATACCATCAAGTGCAGAATAAATCGTCCTGCTGGTAATTTTACAATGGTAATTTAATACCTTGCGCCATTCTGATTCAGCAAGTTCATCTGGAACAACTACATATGCCTTTTTAACATCCGGGTTTAAACGCTTTATATTTTCACTGTGCCATTGCTGGCAGTTAATCCTGTCACGTATTGAAGTTGTATGTTGTAAAATCCACTGCTCTTTATCCCTGAATTCTATTAAATACTGGAATTTAAACTGTGCCTCACCAAAATCCGGGTCCGCTATGCTATAATTCTTTTTTATAATTTTAATATATCCCATTTCCTGAAGGGCATTGGCCATGTTATCCAAGGCCTCAATTCCCTTTGCCCCATGCAGGCTTTTGTTTATATTTTCTTCCATAACCTCTGTAAAACCCCTTACTTAAATATGCTGCAATGACTTGATAATCTCCCTTGCAAGTGCATATGCAAGAAGAGGAGGTATTGCGTCCCCAATCTGCTCATACCTGTCTTGCACTTTATCCCCATGAAACTGTACATAAGGTCCTGCAAACTGGTACCAGTCGGGAAAACTTTGCAGTCTTGCCGCCTCCCTTGGGGATATTGCCCTGTTTAAATATGGATGCAAAATCTCATCAAGACAATGTGAAGTAACAGTAAAACTTATATCTGTCTTAACAAGCCTGCGGTTTCTTGAACTATAAATAGTATTAGGAAATAAATGCCTGTACTTTTTAATTGTACCTTCTTTCGTCAGCCTTTCAAAAGCCATTTTCATGCTTTCTTTTTCTTTTATAAGTGCAAGCAGTTCCTGTTTTCTCTTAATATGGCCAGGCGCTTTATGGCTGCTTATGCTATTTTCTTTAAATAAACCATTTTCTATAAGATGCTTTGGAACAGCAGTATTCATTTCATCTGATTTATACTGTCCACGCATAATGCTTATAAAATGTTCCCTATTTTTATTTTTATATTTTTTCTTCCTGTAATGCGTTGTTTCTTCACCCATTTCAACCTTTGGCAAATCCCCTATTGCGTCCTGTACTGTAAGATAAGGGTATTTCCTGTCTGGCCCATATTCCTTTTCTGGATATGCAAACTTTACCCTGTCTGCAAGTTTTGTATTAATTGCTACAAGAAACAGCCTCTCCCTAAGCTGTGGTACTCCATAATCACATGCTTTAAGAAGGATTGTGTCCTGCTCCCTTGATACAAGATTATATGAAGGTGATACATTTTTATCCTCAAATGTATCACATATATAATTAAATGATGCACCCCTTTTGCCATTTTTAGCTTTTGAAAACATACCTTTAACATTTTCAAATAATATCATTTTAGTATTGACTGCACGTGCAATACGTACAATATTACTAAACAAATCATCACGCTCATCATTTTCAGTCCTTGTACCCGCAAGGCTGAAACTTTCACACGGCGCACCACCTGATACAACATCAACCGTTTCATCTGATGAGTTAATGCCATATCTTAAAAACAAAAGTTCTTTAACCATTTTGCTGCTGACTTTATTAATATCCCCATGAATTAAAAGCGTCTTTGTACTTTCATGCATAAATAAATCCAGATATTCCTGGCTTTCCTCTGTGCCTTCTTCAAGCTTTTCAAGTTCCAGAACCTCTGCATTATGTGTTATAGAGTATGTCTGTGCTGTAGTATCTGTCCATTCAACTGCTATAAGAGGCAATATGCCCGCCCATTTAAAACCTGTACACAACCCGCCTGGCCCGGAAAATAAATCAATGCTGGTTCTTGTCATACACTCATCTGCCATCCGTTCCCTTAAGCTATCATTCATACTAATATATTCCTCCTTAAAACACCTGTAATTAATGCTTAAATAGGGAACTAGACAAATTCCAGTTCCCATTATTCATAAAATATAATTAACATGTCCCAGCATCTTAAACTTTAATATATATTACTATAAATCCCGTTATTTTGCAACTTATTGGCAAAATAGCTATAACAAATTCATCAATAATTATAAAATTCTTTTTGACATATATACCATTTTTTAATTTTTAAGCACCCAATACCTCCTCCAAAAATTTTACTGGATGTAAACCTATTGCAAAACGTTTCTTTTTCCCATTACTGCCCTCTGTCCTATGTACTTTTCTAAATAATATTCATAAACTTCTGCAAATTCTGAATTTCCACCTAGCCATCTTAACCTTCCAGTGTGGCAAACAGTACAATAACCAGAACATCTTTAAATCTATACTATACATTTTTCCATATTTATAACTATTTTTATTTTACTTGAAAATTTAATAATAAAAGCTTATAATTATAAAAATATAAATATTTTATTATGGAGCAGGAAAATAATGAATAAACCATTTATTAACGAAACAAAACTTCCCAAGGTTATGGATATTATTGATGAAGCTGCTTCCCTTATGGAAGAAAAGGATTGTGATAATGATGAAAAAGCAATGCAGATATTATCAGGATTACAGAAAGAACTTGCAGATATTACAGGAAACCCCTCAATTAAAATAACAGATTTCAAAAGGTACTGGAGTTATATAAGCTTGGAAGAAATAGCAAAAAAAGCTCTGATGTTGCCACCTGTTAAGGAAAAACTTACAGATACGCAGGTACGCGAAATTGTCTTAAATATCCTGTCATATAACAGCGAATCGGAAATGGATTACTGGATAGAATATTTAACAGTAAATACAGGGCTGCCAGACCTTACAGATTATATTTTTTATCCAGATATTAAAGGGCTTGATGGTAATGCTTCATTAGAGGAAATTGCAGATAAAATTATTTCTGATATGTATAGCAGTAACTGCCTGGATTAAAATAACTGGCATTATAACAAGCTTATCCTGCAATTATTAAATTTTCATATATTTCCCTGTCATTATCTTTAAATACATTAAAAACTACCCTGTCCAAAGAATTGCTATATATATCAAGAAAACTTAACACAGTTTCTAATGCAATTTCTGCCGCCTTATCATTTGGAAAATGGAATTCACCTGTTGATATGCAACAAAATGCAACAGATTTAATTCTATTTGTAACACAACATTCTAAAACGCTTCTATAACAGTTACACAAATCCTGGCAAAGTTCCTGGTCAAGGCCATTGTATACAATTGGCTCGACTGTATGGATAACATAACTGCATGGCAGGTTATATGCCTTTGTCAGGACAGCAGTACCTGTCTGCTCCTGGTACTGCCTACCATTCTGCTGCCGTTTCTTTTCCATAATATTGTTACACTCTTCACGTAGCTGCAATCCTGCTGCACTGTGGATTGCATTATCAATACAGGCATGGCATGGTACAAAACATCCTAGCATCTGTGAATTAGCAGCATTAACAATTGCACCAGTCCTAAGTCTTGTTATATCACCCTGCCAAAGTGATATTTTATCCGCATGTGGAATGTTGCTGTTATATTGCTGTTCCACCACTGGAATATCATCTAAAGGCACAATTCCCTTATTCTCCAGTTCATTTTGCAAATAACTGTCCTGTATTCTTAAAAGCCCCTCAGGTATGTTTCCTGGCATACGGATATTCATAAGTGAACGTATAACTTTCTTCTTTTCTTTAATGCCCAGGCAGCTTGTTTTAAGATTTTTATATGCATCACTATCGTCTTTTAATTTACCTAACAAAATATCCATGCTATTATTTATATTGTTGCCATTATCCAATTTAACCACCTGCTTTCACTGGCTGCAATAATAAGATATATAAATATCTTTAAACTTATTTTAATGGTATAATTTTTCAAAAATCCCTGCACGGACTTTATCAATAAATCCGGGATTTATTTTCTGCCATTCATTTCTATATTATAATTATATAGAAATATATTTAGATTTTTTAATTGCTCCATTCAATGTATTAACTTTTATCATGCTGGTTCATTCTTTTGTTGTAATTACATTTACGAAAAAATCTCTGGTTCATTCTCAATCATATCCTGCACAAGATATTTATAATCCATATTTTCTATCCCATATATTCCTTGGGAAATTTGCTCTGCATCTCCTCTTCGGCAGGCACAAACAAAATCCAGCCACTTTGTATTTTCCTTTTCAAAAGACAACACTTTATAAAGAAGTTAAATCATCTGCCATTTCGTATTCATTAATATATGATGACATCTGCTTACGCACTCCTTTTCTTAATGCCCACCTTTCTGTCTGCTCCTGATAAGTAGTAACATAAAATCCTTTCCCAAAATCCAGATAATTTTTTGAAAATGCTACATCTGGCTTTTCCAGCACCATCGTTGTTCCATGATATACAATCATATCTGTACCCCCTTTTCTTTCGTAAATTCCGTAATATCCTCTGCCAGATATTCTGCCCCCAGCGTATGAAGTGTATCATAACACGCAATAATGTAATTATCCAGAATGTGAGTTTCATTTAAGATTTTATATACTTCTGGTGGTGTCTTATCCCATTTCCCTGCTAACTGGTAAATGACAAAAGGCTAAATACCAGTTCATTCTTCGTACACATACAGACCCCTCTCTAAACCTGGTAGTTTAATTATAATCTGGCAAATTAATATTTATAGTTAAACTGTTTTATATACATCCAGAAATATTACTTTACCTAAGAGTTTGCTGTTTTTTATTTTTGCTCTGTCACAATTGCTGCATTTCCTGACTGTACAGTCACCCATCCATGTTTAAGCCTTGCCTCAGCCTCTTTCATGCGTATAAGTTCATCTGTAATTGAATCAGCTTTTAATTTATTTGCTTTTGCTTCAGCCTCAGCCTCTTTTACCTTAATATCAGCTTCATTCTGTGCTTTAATCAGTGCCGTCTCAGCCTCAACCTTTGCTGTTTCCTGTTCAGCCAGTGCCTGCTGCTTCTTCTGCAATGCTGTAACACGGTTATTAATTGCTTCTTTTAACTGTTCATCTGGATGTACATCTATTACAGAAGCATCAAGTACCTGTATTCCATATGCATCATTAAACTGCCCGTCAAGGTATTCTGTAAGTTTGTTATTAATTTCACTTCTGTTTCCCGAATAAATATCCATCATGGAATAATCAGTAGTAACCTCTGAAACTTTAGACTTTAAAACAGATTTTACACGGTTATTAACAATAGTCTCACCATCCATGCCCCTGAATTTCTTGTATGTATCAATAAGCTTTGTTTCATCAAATTTATATGTCATCTGGAAACTTATTGCTATACTTGCATCATCAGAAGTTGACACCTTAAATGAGTCATCCTCCTTGCTGCCCTCCCTGCTGTCCTGTGTCAGCAGAAGCTGTTCATTACTTATTGTAAAAATCTTTGCCTTTTTTGTTGGTGCTATAACATGCCAGCCCTGTGTCAGTGTCTCATCTTGTACACCACCATTAACAGAATATACAACTGCTTCATATCCAACTGGCACTTTTTCAATGCACATAACCAGGCAAATTAATGCAATAACCATTATTACAGCAGTAATAACCCCTCCAATTAAACCAGCTTTTCTTCTACCCATGTTTTACCTCATTTCTGCGCTGCCAAGTGCACATTAAAAAGTTTGTGGCAAGCAGCGCAAAACACAAACTTTCCAAGTGAAATAACTGGTTATTCCAGCAAGAATTCCTTATTCTGCCAGTAAACCCATTCACTTTTTTTCATCTTCCTTCTGTTCATCATTATTTAAAATTCCCATTACATTATCCCACTTTCTTAATACGAACCTGCCAAGCGGGACAAAAATAAAAGAAATTATAAACCACAATAAAACTGCTGCCAATAATACTAATATCCATAATACTGGGTTCATATTCCTCATCCTTCCAAAACCAGATATGCTTATTTACAGATTAATATTATTTTAACAGAAAAAAAACTGTTATGCAATGAAGTTTACAATTTCCTGTATTTGTATAAATTAATGAATGGTTTCTGTACTAGTAATTTACAATAAAAAACACAATAATAAGATATCTGGAAATTATCCTATACCCAATGCATTATAGCTAGCCTTTATAACATATGTGTGCAATAGGATATTCTTAATAATCACATATATCCGCCCTCACAAGTTTTAAGCCCTGCAAAACTGTTACTGGTATTAAAATAATTAAATTGCATATTGCCATACCTGCCATTGACATATTATTATAGTAAAATAACTTTAACCCATGTGGAATTAAGTATAAATTATTAGCCATGTATATTACTGTTATTATTATAAACAATCCTGCTAAAAGCCCAGTAATATCAATTAAAAGCACCTCTGACAATATTTTTAAACGTATTTTCCTGGCTGGAATTCCCATAGCTTTATAAATTGCAAATTCCCCGTTTCTATACTGGTACATCCCTGCAAAAGCAGCATTTACAGTAACAGCCATAATAACAGACATTAAAATTATAATAAAAAAATAAATATAATAAAAGCTGCCTAGCTGTTCATCTACTCTGTCTTTATAATAATCATAGTCCTTTATATAAACACTATATTCTGTTTTCATGGTTTTTAAAAGGCTCTTAAAAGCCTTGTCATCCAGTGAATTATTTAATACCATACAACATGCACTATCTGTACCACTAATATAAAATGTACTATAACCATCATTATCTGTGATAGCATCTAAAGTATATTCCTGGTTAACCAGTTCATTAGTTCTTGCAACAAGCCTGTCTCCTGTTTCCATGCCCCTGTTAGCTGCCTGTAGGCGGCTCATTATTACACTTCCATCACAAAGTCCTCTGTCCTGGCTATTTTCTATTATATTAATACCTGTAAAATCACAATATACCAGGAAATCCTCTTTATTCTGGAATGTATATGAAACATACCCGTTATCAAACCCCATGATAGAGGTACTATAAATATCACTAAGTATGCCCTGGCGCAAAATGGTAATGCCTTCTTCTTTTTCCAGAATTTCTATTGTTTTTTCATAATCCACGCAATTCTTATCTGTTGCCATCGAACCAATTACAGCTATTTTCTTATCTCTCTCCAAAATAATATCAAACATGCTTTCAACATTAGATATATATAATCCAGCCATATATACCGCAAATGTAAGTATAAACATTATTATAAGGAGGAGAGACCTTTTTATATTTTCTTTTACATAATATACAGAAGAAAATGGATTCAATTTCCTTCACCACCTTTCACAGTCCCAGTCATGCCATCCCACATTTCAATAATCTGGTCTGCATCTTTAAGTATTGAAATATCATGTGTAATTACAAGTACAAGGTGCTTCTTTGAATATTCTTTAAGAACCTTCATAACTGAAAAAGCGTTTTCATGGTCAAGTGCTGCTGTTGGCTCATCTGCAAATAACACTGATGGGCGGTTTGCCATTGCCCTTGCTATTGCAACACGCTGCCTCTGTCCTCCAGAAAGTTTTGACGGCCTTTTACCCAGTTCCCTTCCACTTAAACCAAGTTCTTTTAAAAGGCCTTCTGCCCTTTCCCTTGCTTTAGCATTATTTTCATCCATTGCTATAACAACATTATCAACAGCGGGCATATATGGAATTAAAAAATGTCTCTGGAATACAAATCCAAATTCCTTTCTCCTTAAATTCTCCCGTTCAGAATTCTTTATATTAATTATATCTTTTCCATTATATAATATTTCACCAGCAGTTGGCTTCTTTAATGTAGAAAGACAATACATTAATGTAGATTTCCCGCTTCCTGAAGGCCCAATAAACCCAATAAGACCTGTATCTGGCAGCTCCAGGTCAAAGCCTCCAAGAGCATACATTTTATTTTCCTTTTCAATATCATAAATCATTGTAATATTTTTAACACTAAACATAATACCCCTCATTTCCGCGCTGTTTAAATATCATCATCCGCCGCATCTATAGTTTTTATTTTAAATATTTCCACCCTGACTGGAATTTGCAGAATTCCAAACAATGCAATGTAAACACATAATATCTGGTTAAGTGTATTAGACAGAAAATATTCACATTGCAGCCCAAGCCCAGTAATTAATAATATATCTAAAATTTTCATCAACAATATTACTACCACAACAGCTATTAAGAAAGCAGTTATAAAAGTAAAAACCAGCTCCCTTATAATAGAAAAGTAAACCGCTTTCCTGCTATATCCAATAGATGTATACAAACACCATTCACTTCGCCTGTCCCTCATATACGATATGCTTACAATAACTACAAGTGTAGCAACAACAATCATTATACCTACAAAAATAATATTAGTTGAACTTGAAATAGAAGAAATTATTTCATCCTGTAATTTTATTTCCCCGTCTTTTAAATCCACAAATTTTGAATTTTCCAGAGAAACCCCATTCTTGTTTATAGTATCTTTTAAATCCCTGACAGTGCCATCCGTTAAAACACATATCATTGGGTTATAAAATATACTACCTTGCCCTGCTAAACCACATCCAAAATAAAAACCACAGTTAATAATACCAACAATTTTAACGTCTTCATTCTGGCTTAACCTGTCACCCAGCTTATAACCATAGTTCTTTATTAACATACTGTCTAAAACTATTTCCCCCGCCTTTTCTGGAAGCCGCCCACTATCAAGCACTGCACCCATATGGTTTAAAACTATTTTCATATCTGTTTTATTTAACATTGGGATTTCTACATAATAATTCCCTATAAGCGAAGTAACATAAGAATACTCTGTCTGTACCACAAAGGCATCCTTTACTCCTTTACTATTAATTAAAGGATTTTTAATTTCACCATATTTTTTATTTATTGCTTCATTATAAACCTCTTCTGGTGCTGCCTGTTTATCACTATAGTTATATTCCAGGTCATCCCCGTCAAGCTGGATATATTGTATATACCTGCTTGTTTCTGTTAATATGTCCTCAAATGTTTCTGATGTTACTGATAACAAAAACATTGAAACATATGTAACAATAGAAAACATAGCCAGACTAATTACTAAGACAGACACTCTTCTCTTATTATTTTTGATATAATAAAAAGCTGAAATTTTTTGTGACATTTCTACCTCCTGTAAATATTATTTACCTGCAAGACCCTGCACCTGTATTACAACATTTTTCTGCCAATTAAAAAAGTAACCATAGTCACATATGTATATGACTATGGTAATATTCCAGCCAGATTATTATTCTTTTATGGCAACAATAAGTTTAGAACGGTCATGTATACCAGTTTTATCATAAATAGAAGACATATAGTTTTTAACTGTGCCCTCTGAAATATACAGCCTGCCCGCTATCTGTTTATTATTTAAACCTTGCGAAACCAGAATACATATTTCTTTCTCCCTTACAGTAAGTTCTGACAACAAATCCATGCCCGTCTCTGTTATATCTTTCTTTTTCTTTAAAAGTGCCGCCATACGCTCCATAACTTTAGGTTCTATTACATTCTGCCCGCCCATAATCCCGTTTATTGCACTTAATATTGCGTCTTTCCCACTGCCCTTCAGCAAATAGCCGTCTGCCCCTGCTGTTATAGCATCTGTAATGCTTTTATCATCATAAAATGTAGTAAGGACTAATATTCTTATTCCAGGAAATTCTTCTTTAATCCTCTGTATCAGTTCAATGCCTCCCATGCCCTTCATATTCAAATCAACAAGTGCAAGCTGGCAATGCCTGCCCCTAAGCATAGACAAAGCTTCTTTGCCATCATGTGCCATGCCTGTAACATTAATCTGGTTCATTGTTAAAATAATCTCAAGGCTTTCAAGCAGCAATGGCTCATCATCCACAAGTAAAACTTCCAGCATATTAATTATTCTCCTTTTCTGTCATCTGGATATACAACAGGCATCATAATTTCTGCATAAAAACCATTTTCATTCTTAAATAAAGTGCTGCCACCTGACTTTTTTACATAATTTATAATTTTTTTAATGCCAAAACCATTTTGTATATTTTTTAAAGCATTGTCCCTGTTAAAACTGCTCTGTCCATTATCCAGTACAGATATTTCCAGGTGTGTACTGTCTGCCTGCATCCATATGGTAAATGTATCCGCATTTCCGTGTTTAACACCATTTGTAAGGAGTTCTGCAACTGCCCCAGACAGGAATTCTGTATGTTCATGCGGAATTTGCAATTCTGGTTCTGACGCATCCATATCAAAATAAACTTTAATCTCTGTATCCATTACAAAATTATTTATAACAGCATCCAGCTCCATTTTAAAATCATTAATTGGAATGTCCTTTGCCTCATCATCCAGAACCCTCACAGCATGTCTTATATACCCAAGCGCTGCCTTTATACGTTCATTTGCCATCCTCGCCTTGTCTGCTGCCCTTACAGGGTCAGTTTGCCATAATATATCCGCTGCTTCCAGTGCCATACTTGCAGCCGCCGCCATATGGCCGGCATTATTATGGATATTCCGGCTTATATTTTCCCTTTCTTCAAGTCTTGCATTTCTTTCAATAATATTATTCTGTATTATAAGGGCCTGGTTAAGCTTCTTTTCAGCCAGCCCGCTCACTGCAAGCATTTCCATTGAATTTGCCATTTTATTCCTGTAATCTCTATACTTATCTACAAATTTCTGCAAATACCATATAAAAACAGAAGCCAAAAAAAGTACAGCCATCTGGGTAAGCACTAATGGGAGATAATCCAGAAAAATATTTTTATAATATGCTGCCCGGAATAGTAAATATATAACAGGCGGCATCAAAAAACCTGCTCTTTTGTAAAAAATCTGTCCAAACAGAATAAATACTAAAAATCCATTTGATAACAGGCAAATAAAAATTATAAGCATTGTCTTTGTTAAAACGGTTAAAATGCTGTTTTCCCCTGTAATATTCTCTATTGTAAATACAAGCATTAAAAGACCAGCAGCACAAAGCAGGTAATATGGATATCTAGTATAAAACAAACTATAAACTGCCAGTGCTGCTGTTAAAAACTGCACCCTGAAAAAATCCCACATACAAAAATCCCCACACTCCTAAAATATAATTGCAAAAATAGTTTAACACAATATATTGGTAAATTCCATATATATGGCAGATAATTTCCAGTTATCTTTTGTTGGATTGGCGGACGGTTTCTGTGCCAGAGCCAGAATATTCCGTACAGGGGTACGCTTCCGCTA
>CAJTRU010000032.1:21342-43487 GCA_910579085.1 uncultured Lachnospiraceae bacterium
AGCGGCACATAAAGCCCGTATATTATATATTCCAGATAAAACTTACGTTTTCCTGGAATATATAATATACGGGCTTAAATGCCGGCGGGCTTAAAGTACCCCTTTTACGGAATAATTCATGGCATCTGGCACGCAAAACCTGTTACCAGCAGCCTGCAATAAAACATAAAATAAAAAGATAACTGGAAATAGGGTGGTGGGGATTATTCTGCTAGTCACTTATTAAACAGCGTAACAGTCATTGCTTATACATTGATACTAAAGTAATATCACTGTACTGCCGTGCGCCCAAATCACATTAACCATGCCATAATTTCCGGTTATAATATTTATTTTACATTTATATTATATTTTTTGTGTTTGTTAGTGTACAGCAGGTTCTAGGTGTTCTAGCTAATATTATTACATGGCAGGGGCACTTCAGCACCGCCAGTGTTTGTATCCCGTTTTAAATATAAAAAAGGAACGGCAGTGACTTTTTTATATAGGGATACTATGCACTGCTGCGTGGGCTGACGTAGCGAAGCGTGCCCTGCCATGTAATAATTTAGTGGAACACCATAAACCCTGCGTCCGTCCTCCAATACAAGATAACTGGAAATTATCTTACATCTGTATTATATTAAAAATCCTCTTTATTTTCCAAAATATAATAAAAGGCTTCTTTTCCATCATTTGATGCTTTCTCTTTATATAATGAAATCCTGTTATTGTCCAGATATTTTAAGACACTGGCAAAAAATGCAACCCTGCCAGATTTATACATTTTATCCAGATATTTTTTCTGTTCTTTTTTATTTAATTCTGGAAAAAGTGCAGTAAATCCTATAAGGTCTTTATTTTTATAATATTTCCTGGCATAATCTGGTATTTTATCCCTTTTTACATAAGTAACACGTGAAATTAATGTTTTTTCCAATACAGGGTATGTATCACCAAGCGAATTTGCAAGGCCTTCTATTGCTTTTAGTACTTTCTTATCTTTAGAATATTCTTTAACATTGCCATCAAAACAGACAGTAATTATAGAATTATCTTCTAATGTTATATTTACTTTATTATTATACGCTCTCTCTGCTTCTTCATTTAAGTTCCATCCCATTTCCAGAATATAAGAATTAAAATAATATCCCTGCTGCATATATGTATACGTATAATTATCTGGATTTGTTTTTAAAACCATATTTTCTATATCTTTATTCTTTAGAATACTCTTTTGGGTATTTTCTTTATTAGCAGCAGCATATACACCAGATAATGAAAACCCTAGACAAATAATTATTGTAACAAGTATTGTTAAAAACTTAATTATGCCTGGCTTCTTTTTAAAATCCATAATAGCACCTAACCTTTCTTTTAATTGTGCAGCCCCTTCTGTTAACGTAACAGTACCTGTATTTTTCTTGTAGCTGCCTTTAATTCTTACAAACGAAAGCAATGTATCACCATATGCCCGTCTCTGTTCCTTATTTAGTATGCTTATAACTGCCTCATCACATGAAAGCTCACATGCCCTGTTTATATCCTTTCCAAGCATATGGGCAAATGGGTTAAACCAGTGGATACAAATAACTGCCTGTATAAACCACTTATATAACATATCTTTACGTTTATAATGCACAAGTTCATGAAGGAACACATAAAACAGCTTATCTTTTCTGGCAGCTCCTGGCGGAATAATAATACATGCCTTCCAAAAGCCTGCAAGTACAGGTGAAGAAACCGCAGGGCTAAAATATAATTGTATGTTTTTATTAATTCCAAGTTTCTTCCCACATTCTGCCAGTAAATCCAATATTTCTGTATCTTGTACTTTTTCTGATGTTGCCTTTATATAATCCATAAAGTCCTTGTAAACAATTATATTCCTTGTTACAAATATAATAAAAAATACAAGCCATATATAAAATAAATTATTGTACAAAAAAGATATTCCCTTTAAAATATAATTTAGAATGGTAACTTTACTTGCTGTATTTTTAATTTTCTGTCTGATAAGTTTTATATTGTTATTTTTTGTTTCTTTTACTTCCTTATTTTTATCACCATTTACTTTTTCTGTACTTTTTTCTGTATTTTCTACACTTTTTATACTTTCTTTACCTTCTGTATCTGCATTTGTAATTGAAGTATTATTTTGTACTGGTACATCTCCTGCCATTTTATAAAAATAAGCAGCAATATTATAATTAGTAAATGCTGGAAGCAAAAATCTTAATGCCACCAGCAGCAGAATATAATACTGCCAGCTTTTGCTAAATATTTTTTTATAAAAATATTTTAAAACCCAGATAATTAGTAAAAACAATGTACCAGATAACGAAAGCAGCAACAGTATTTTAATAAACTCATCCATTACTTTCCTCCCAGAACTTTTCTATTTCCTTTAATTCATCTGCTGAAATAATATCCTGCTGTAAAAGTGTTGACACAAGCCCCTTTACATTACCTTCATATATTTTGTCAACAAAATTACAAGTCTGTGCTGTCTGGTATTCCTGTTCTGTTACAAGTGCAATGTATTCATTCCGCCTTCCGATTTTACTGGTCTTTAAATACTTTTTTGTACAGAGCCTGGAAAGCAGAGTTAATACAGTATTCTTCTTCCATACATTATCCTCCTTCTCCAGTTCATCCATAATAAATGAATATAATGCACTTCCCCCATTCTTCCATATAATTTTCATAAGCACAAGCTCCGAGCTGCTGATTTGCTGTAACATATTTTCCTCCTTTCTATATTAACACTATGTAGGCATATTTATATTAACACATTGTAGTCCATATTGCAATCCTATAAATTTCCAGTTAACAAGTATTTTTCTGGAATTTTGCCAGTATACAGCAGGTTTTAAGTGTCCCAGAGCAGAATAATTTAGCGGAAAACAAGAAACCACTTTACTTTCACATGCAATTATGTATATAATACAAATGTTTGTTCGTAATTTTGTTTTAGAATGGAGATTTTTATGAGTGAATACACTGGAAAGGAAATTGTAATTTTAGAAGGCCTGGAGGCCGTGCGTAAGCGTCCAGGCATGTATATAGGTTCTACAGGGCCACGCGGCCTGCACCACCTTGTCTGGGAAATCCTGGACAACAGCATAGATGAACAGCTTGCAGGTTTCTGCAATGAAATACATATTACAATGCAGAAAGATGGTGGCATCCGAATTAAAGATAACGGGCGTGGAGTGCCAGTTGACATACACCCTGCCAAAAAAGTTGCTACTATACGCGTAGTATATACAATACTCCATGCTGGCGGTAAGTTTGGCAATTCTGCATACAAGGTTTCTGGCGGGCTGCATGGTGTAGGTTCTTCTGTTGTAAATGCACTTTCTACACATATGATTGTAGAAGTCCACAGGAACGGGCTTGTTTACCGCGATGAATATAAAAACGGAGGGCATCCTGTAACAATACTTAATAAAGATGGTTCTCTTGAACCTTCTGGCAAATGTGCTAAATCAGATACGGGGACTACTGTTATATTTTATCCTGACCCTGAAATCTTTGAAACAACTGAATTTAAAGCTGATATTATTAAAAAGAAACTTAAGGAAATTGCATATCTTAATAAGAATTTAAAACTGGTATTTAAAGATGAAAATACAGGTGAAGAAAAAATTTACCTGGAAAAAGACGGAATTAAAAGTTTTGTAAACTATATTAACCGTGATGCCCAGGTTCTGCACAGTGAACCAGTATATATCGAAGGCACAAGCGGCGATATTGAAGTTGAGGTTTCATTCCAGTATACATCAAACTTTTCTGAACAGATTAACCCATACTGCAACAGGATAAATGTAGTTGACGGCGGTACTCTTGTTACTGGTTTTAAAACAGCGCTTACACGTGTTATGAACCAGTATGCAAGGGAGTTAGGTGTACTTAAAGATAAAGATGAGAATTTTGATGGCAAGGATATAAGGAACGGGCTTGTTGCAATTATTTCTATAAAGCACCCTGACCCACAGTTTGAGGGACAGACTAAGACAAAGCTTGGCAATACCGACGCCAAAACTGCTGTTGAAGATGTATTTGGCACAGAAGTACAGAGGTTCTTTGATAAAAACATTGAAGTCCTGCGTGCAATACTTGATAATTCACTTAAATCCTATAATGCACGTAAAGCAAGTGACAAAGCCCGCAATGCTGTTTTAAAACAGTTAAATGATGTTGATACAAAAAGCAAGCTTGCTGCATGTACTTCAAGGAAACCAGAAGAATGTGAAGTATATATTGTCGAAGGCGACTCTGCTGGTGGTACTGTCAAAACAGCAAGAAACAGGCATACACAGGCAGTACTCCCGCTAAGGGGCAAAATACTTAATGTGGAAAAAGCTACCCTTGAAAAAATACTGCTTAATAATGAAATAAAATCCATGATAGCTGCATTTGGCTGTGGCATTGGTGATGAATTTGATATAAACAAATTGCGTTATGACAAGATTATAATACTTACTGATGCCGATGTTGACGGGGCACATATAAGCACACTCCTTCTCACATTTTTCTACAGGTTTATGCCAGAACTTATATATTCTGGCAAAATATACAGGGGCCTTCCGCCACTTTATAAAGTAGATTATACAAATGGCAAAAAGAAAAACTCAGAATATATTTTTAATGATTTTGAACTCGAAAAGTTCAGAAAAAATAAAAGCAATAAAATAACTGGCATACAGCGTTATAAAGGGCTTGGTGAAATGGATGCGGAACAGCTATGGGAAACAACACTTGACCCTGAAAGCCGGGTGCTTGCGCAGATTTCAATAAGTGACAGTGTAGATGCAGATGAAGTGACAACAACACTTATGAGCAGCAATGTACCGCCACGCAGGCAGTTTATAATGGAAGAGGCCAGATATGCAAATCTTGACATATAACAATCCAGAACCTGCACAGTAATAAAATATCCAAAATAAAGAAAGACGGTGGAAAATTATGAAATATAATGAACAGCCTGTAATACAACTGGATTTTTCAGAAGAAATGCGTAATTCTTACCGTGATTATGCGGTAAGTGTAATTATTGCAAGGGCACTTCCAGATGTAAGGGACGGGCTTAAACCTGTACAGAGACGTATACTTTATGCAATGAATGAACTTGCACTTGACCCTGGCAAGCCACATAGGAAAAGTGCACGTATTGTCGGTGATACAATGGGTAAATACCACCCGCATGGTGATACTTCAATATATGATGCGCTTGTACACATGACAGAAGAATACTCACTGTCTATACCGCTTGTAGACGGGCATGGCAATTTCGGCTCTATTGACGGTGATGGCGCTGCTGCAATGCGTTATACAGAAGCAAGGCTTTCACATGGTGCAATGGCACTTCTTGACAACCTGGATAAAGGGCTTGTGCCATTTGGCCCGAACTTTGATGAAAGTGAAAAAGAACCACTTGTACTGCCTGCAACAATACCTAACCTGCTTATAAACGGGACTACAGGCATTGCAGTCGGAATGGCTACTAATATGCCTCCACACAACACTTCTGAAGTAATTGATGGCATTATTGCATTTATGGATAACCCGGAAATATCCACTAAAGGCCTTATGAAATATATAAAAGGCCCTGATTTTCCAACAGGTGCTACAATTACTAACTCTGATGACCTTTTTAATATTTATGATACGGGAGAAGGCAAAATAAAAATACGTTCCAAAGTTGAAATTGAAGACAGTGATTATGGACGCAAAAACCTTGTAATAACAGAAATCCCCTATACTGTTGCAGGCAATAAAACAAAGCTTCTTGAAAGCCTTGCTGCTCTTGCCAAAGACAAAGTATTTGATGAAATATACGATGTAAGGGATGAATCCTCTAAAGAAGGCATACGTATTGTTATTGAAGTTAAAAAAGACAGGGATACCCAGAACCTCTTAAACGGGCTTTACCAGAAAACGTCTATGGAAGATACATATGGCGTAAATATGCTTGCGGTTAAAAACAAGCAGCCCGTAACATTTACACTTAAGGGGCTTATTAATGAATTTGTCTTGTTCCAGGAAGAACTTTATACCAAAGAATACAAACATCTGCTTGGCAAAGCGAATGACAGGCTGGAGATTGTTGAAGGGCTTATAAAAGCAACTGATGTAATTGACCTTATAATAGAAATCTTAAGGGGCAGCAAGTCTGTAAAACAGGCTAAAGAATGTCTTACAAAAGGGATAACAGACGGCATAAAATTCAGAACAAAAAAATCTGAAAAAGAAGCTGCACGCCTTGATTTCTCAGAAAGGCAGGCAGAAGCAATACTGACAATGCAGTTAAGCAAGCTTATAGGGCTTGAACTGCTGAAGCTGCACCAGGAAAGCAATACTCTTGTAACCAATATTACTAATTACAAGAAAATACTTAGTGATATTAACGAACTGCACAAAGTTATTAAAAAAAGGCTGAAAACATATAAAAAACAGTTTGGCATGGAAAGGCATACCGTACTTGACAATATAGGCAATACAAAATATGTTGAAGAAATCAGGGAAGAGAATATATATGTGGTAATAGACAAGTTTGGCTACTGCAAATCACTTGATGAAACAAGCTATTCACGTCTTGCCCCCGAAACACTTAACGAATATACACATATAGTCCCAATGAAAAATACAGGGAAACTATGTATATTTTCCTCTTCTGGCTCAATGTACCAGGTAAAAGCCATGTCCATACCTAGAACCAGAAGCCGTGACAAAGGCGTACTTATACAGAACCTTTGCAAAATAGGCAGGGATGATATAATAACTTATATAGCTTTTGATGATTTGCAAGAGTCACAGCTTTTATTTGTATCAAAGTCAGGGTATGTAAAACTTGTATCAGGAATAGAATTTGAAACAAACCGCTCTGTAATAGCATCAACAAAGCTTGAAAAAGAAGATACCCTTATATGTGTACAGCCAGTTACAGTAGAAGAAAGCATAGCAGACAACAGGAATGTACTAATGGTAACTGAAAAAGGCTCCGTGCTGTTATTCCCACTAAACCAGACAGATGAATTTAAAAAGACTAGCAAAGGGCTTAAAGGCATATCACTGGCCAAAGGCGACACACTTGCATACGCCTGTATAACTTCACCAGAAGATACTGATATAGAATTTAATAATAAGCATTATAACCCACAAAAAATGAAAATAAAGAACCGCAATGACAAACCAGTTAAAATAAAACCACAATAATTTACTGGTATAAAATATAACAAGCCAGCCATGCCATATGTTTCTGCAACATATGGCATGGACTGGCTTGATAAGGTTAAATTCAAAATACCTGTGAATTTACTCTGTTTCTGCTTCTGTTTTAATTGTTACTTCCACTTCTTCTTCCTGTGTTTCTTCTTCACTGTTATCTTCTTTTTCCATATCAAGTGTTACATATTCCCTGTCGTCAGGGTCTTCATCATCAATATCATCAAAGTCCCCGTCAAAATCATCATCAAAATCCTCGTCTTTGCCAATCACATCAACACCAAAGACTTTCTTAAGCAAATACACGGCTCCGCATACAGTACCTGCTACTGCTGCCGCTCCTGCTACAAATTTAATTACTTTTTTCATGTTACTGGTTTCCCCCTTTATTTTAAAAATTTTATTCAGTATTTATTATTTATTTAGTTGTAAGTTTATGTGTAATATGGAATAAATATGGGTCAAGGTCTTTTGTCATTGACAGTGCTTCCTGTATGTCAAAGTCTACAAATTCGCCGCCCCTGTATCCTACAATGCGGTTTGTCTTGCCCTCACAAAGGAGCTCAACTGCCTTTGTACCAAGTGCAGATGCATATACCCTGTCTTTACATGTAGGGTTTCCTCCACGCTGTATATGTCCAAGCACTGTTGCTCTTGTTTCTATTCCTGTTGCAAGCTCTATAAGCTTTGCCATCTCTGTAGAACTTCCGACACCCTCTGCATTTACTATAATATGGTTCTTCTTGCCAAGCCTGCGCCTGTCTAAAATCTTGCCTATTATCCTCTGTATGTCACCGTGGTACTTTTCTGTTGTAAGTATATACTCAGCACCACTTGCGATACCAGTCCAGAGTGCAATATGCCCTGCTGTACGTCCCATTACTTCTACAATGGAACAGCGCTCATGTGATTCTGAAGTATCCCTTAACTTGTCAATAGCTTCCATAGCTGTATTAATAGCTGTGTCAAAGCCAATTGTGTACTCTGTACATGCTATATCAAGGTCAATAGTCCCTGGCACGCCTACTGTATTAATGCCATGCTCTGCAAGCCTGCTTGCACCATTAAAAGAACCATCACCACCAATTACTACCACCCCGTCAATTCCATGTTTGCGGCAGATATCCGCACCTTTTTCCTGGTATTCTTTTTTCTTGAATTCAAGGCAGCGTGCAGTATAAAGAATAGTACCGCCAGTCTGGATTATATCAGAAACTGAAAGATTGTTCATATCAACTATATCTTCTTCCAATAAGCCTGCAAACCCATGACGTATACCCTTTATATTTAAGCCGCATGAAATACCTGTACGGACAACAGCACGTATGGCTGCATTCATTCCAGGGGCATCTCCCCCGCTTGTTAATACACCAATCGTTTTCACTGCATAACTCATAATACCCTCCTCATCTTACAAAAGTAAAGTAAATATTTCCACATATAAAATTGTACGATAAAATGGATTATTTTTCAATACTCTTTTCCTTTATTGCAACTGCGTTTTCGCCAAATCCCTCAAGAACATTGTCTTTTACTACTCTTCTTGCATCAGTACACCTGCTTTTAGGAAGCTTTTTTATAAGTTTTTCTTTTGTAAGGTAAATACATATAGTATCATTGCCATCATAAGGCATTGTTTTCTTATACAGAAGGCTTTCTTTTAGCTGGAATTCTTCCATGTCCGCAAACCTTATCCAGAGTTCACATGGTACTTTGCCAAATGGTATTATATCCTGGCATATAACTTTGCCTGCCCTGTCCTCTTCTACATTTGCCCTTCCTTTTATAAATACTTTGGAATCCAGTTCAAGCAGTTCTTTCTTTTTCTCATAAGAGTTGGGAAATACCACAACTTCAACAGAACCATATAAATCTTCAATTGTAATAAATGCCATAGTAGTGTTTTTCCTTGTTATTTTAACACTTTTGGCTGTAATCATGCCTCCTATTATTACATTTTCCCCATCATACACCTTCGTCATACCTGTATCTGTGCCTTCTTCATCAGCTATAAAATCCATTGAATTCCTTGTACAGTTTTTTTCCATAAGAGCTGTATAATCTTCAAGCGGATGGCCGCTTATATATATGCTTAATGTTTCTTTTTCAAATGCTAGAAGTTCTTCCTTGTCATACTCTGGCACATCAGGGAATTTTACTTCATCGGCATGTTCAAACCCTGTATCTGGCATATCAAAAAGTGAAAGCTGCCCTGTTACAACATCCCTTCTTTTATGGTTAACGCTGTCAATAACCGTACCATATACCATCATTTTTTGCTTTCTGTTGCCTGGGAGGCAGTCAAATGCACCAGATTTTATAAAATTTTCTATAGTATGGCGGTTTGCTTCTTTAGAAGTCATCCTCGTAATAAAATCCTGCATTGAAGTAAAGTCCCCGCCACGTTCCCTCTCTGCCTTTATTTCAGCGATTACGGGCGTTCCAATTCCTTTTATTGCAGACATGCCATACATTATTTTGCCATCTGAAACACGGAATTCATCATAACCTTTGTTAATATCTGGCGGAATTATCTCTATGCCCATCTGGCGGCATGTCATAATATATGAAAGCACTTTACCCGGGTTGGCTTTAACAGATGTAAGCAGTGCTGCCATAAATTCTACAGGATGGTAATATTTAAGGTATGCTGTCTGGTATGCAACTACTGCATATGCTGCCGCATGGGATTTATTAAAGGCATATTTTGCAAAATCAATCATTTCATCATAAATTTTATTGGCAATGTTTTCAGGTATGCCATTGGCAATACACCCTTTAACCCCTTCTTCCTCATTACCATATACAAAGTTCCTGCGCTCAGCCTCCATAACTTTGGTCTTTTTCTTGGACATTGCCCTGCGTACAAGGTCACTGCGCCCAAAGCTGTATCCTGCAAGGTTTCTTACTATCTGCATAACCTGTTCCTGGTATACTATACATCCATATGTAGGTGCAAGTATAGGTTCAAGCTGCGGGCAGTCATATGTTATGCTTTCTTTTCTCTCTTTTCCTTCAATATATTTAGGTATAAAATCCATAGGCCCTGGACGGTAGAGTGATATTCCTGCAATAATATCTTCCATACTAGATGGTTTAAGTTCCTTTATAAACTGCTTCATTCCAGCACTTTCAAGCTGGAATACACCCTCTGTCCTGCCTGTGCTTAACATGTCAAATACGTTCTTGTCCTCATAATCTATTTCCATTTTATAGACACCGCCAAGGCCTGCCATAGTAGCAGCATCGTTAATAACTGTCAGGGTACGCAGCCCAAGGAAGTCCATTTTAAGCAGACCTAATTCTTCAAGTGTAACCATTGTATACTGTGTTGTTATAGTGCCATCTGATGCCTTTGACAGTGGCACAAACTCGTCAACAGCCTCAGGGCTTATAAGGACACCTGCTGCATGCATTGAGGTATGGCGTGGCAGCCCTTCAAGCCTCCTTGCCATATCAACCAGCTTCTTTGCCTGCGCATCTTCATTATAAACCTGGCGGAAGCCAGGGTTTGAATTTAATGCTTTATCTATTGTAATGCCAAGTTCCATAGGAATTGATTTGGCGATAACATCCACATAATTATATGGAAGGTCAAGAACCCTTCCAACATCACGTATAACATTCCTTGCAGCAAGTGTTCCAAATGTAACTATCTGTACAACATGGTCTTTGCCATATTTGTCCATAACATACTCTATTACTTCAGGCCTGCGCTCATAGCAGAAATCTATGTCAATATCAGGCATTGTAACACGCTCAGGGTTCAGGAAGCGCTCAAAAAGAAGGTCATACTTAACCGGGTCTATATTAGTTATCCCAAGTGAATAAGAAACTATGCTTCCAGCGGCTGAACCCCTTCCAGGCCCTACACTTATGCCATTGTCCCTTGCATATTTTATAAAATCCCAGACTATAAGGAAATAATCTGTAAAACCCATTGTATTTATTGTATCAAGTTCATATGCAAGCCGTTCCTCCAGTTCTTCTGGCGGGTTTTTATACCTTTCATAAAATCCTTCTTTACAAAGCTTCTCTAAATACCCTTCTGCTGTAAAACCATCTGGCACATCAAACCTTGGCAGTTTATAATTGCCAAACTCTATTTCCACATGGCATCTTTCTGCTACAAGCCCTGTATTCATTACGGCTTCTGTGGCATATGGAAACAATTCAAGCATCTGTTCTTCTGATTTTAAATAATACTGGCCGCCTTCATAGCGCATACGGTCTGTATCCTGTACTTTTTTCTGTGTCTGTATACATAATAGTATGTCATGCGCTTCCGCATCCTCTGCCATAATATAATGTACATCATTAGTAGCAACAAGCTTTATTCCTGTTTCCTGGCTAATCCTTAAAAGTGCCTGGTTTACTGTTCCCTGTTGTGGTATTCCGTGGTCCTGGAGTTCTAAGAAGAAGTTGTCCTTTCCAAATATCTTTTCCAGTTTTAATGCTTCTTCCTTAGCTTTTTCATAAGAACCATGCAGTACAGAAGAAGCAACTGCACCAGCAAGACATGCACTAAGTGCTATAATGCCTTCATGGTATTTTTCAAGTACCTCATAGTCAACCCTCGGCTTATAGTAAAAACCTTCTGTAAACCCTCTTGAAACTATTTTCATAAGGTTAGCATAACCTGTATTATTCTCTGCAAGCAGCACAAGGTGGTTATAACGCCCTTCACCTTTTAATAACTCCCTGTCAAACCTTGAACCTGGGGCAACATAAACCTCACACCCTATTACCGGGTTTATCCCCGCATCTTTAGCCGCCCTGTAAAAATCAATTACCCCATACATGTTTCCGTGGTCAGTAATTGCAAGATGTTCCATGCCAAGCTCTTTTGCCCTTGTTGCAATCTCTTTGATTTTACAAGAACCATCAAGCAGTGAATACTCTGTATGTACATGCAGGTGCGCAAATCCCATAAAACAAACCTCCTTCCCTTAGCTGGTAATGCCAAAACAGGGCCGTGCATCATATAAATGCAGCAGCCCCGTTATAAAACCAGCTATATATATCTTTTATGTAACAGATATTACCAGACAGAAACTGCAAAATACCCCTTCTTAATATAATTCAGGCATTTGCAGCACTAAGATACTTAACAATATCTGTCATTGCATTTTCTTCATCATCGCCATTTGCAGATACTACTACCTCTTCACCTGCAGAAAGTCCCAATGTCATCATTCCCATAATGCTTTTAGCATTCACCTTTCTATTTTCACATTCAACATAAATACTGCTGTTATACTGGCTTGCTACCTGTACAAGTACAGCTACTGGCCTGGCTTCAAGACCATTCTGAATCTGAATTTTTATTTTCTTTGTAACCATTGCGTATTTTCCTCCTTTTAGCAGGGCAGCGGCTTATCTGCCAGCTTCCTCCCTCATTTGATTTGCAATATCACTTAATTTGCGCAGACGGTGGTTAACCCCCGATTTGCCAATAGGCACGCTAAGCATCCTGCCCAGTTCCTGTAACGGGCTTTCTGGGTATTCAAGGCGCAGCCTTGCCATTTCCTTAAGACCCTCCGTCAGTTTACCAAACCCCATATTACATTGGATATATTTAATATCCTCTATCTGCCTGGCAGCAGCAGTAACAGTTTTACCTATATTGGCTGTTTCACAATTCACCTGCCTGTTTACAGAATTGCGTACTTCCTTGACTATCCTTACATTTTCAAAATCCATTAATGCAATATGTGCTCCTGTTACATTAAGGAAATCTACTATCTGTGAACTCTCTTTTATATATACCACATAATACTTCTTTCTTTCAATTATCTTGGCATCAATCATAAAAGAAGATATAATTCTACGTATCTGTTCCGCAAGTCTGCCCGAAAGAACCGCAATTTCAAGATGGTACGATTTCTCAGGGCTTGCAACAGAACCAGCCGCAATAAATGCACCTCTTAAAAATGCCCTCTTGCAACACGTATTCTGTACAACCAGGTTATGGACTTCCGATAAGCTGCCCCACGGCTCCCTCTGTCCATTTATTATCTTTACAGCCTGCAATATATTTAAAACATCGCGCTTCCTGGTTACATAGACAGAATAACTCCCTGCACCAGCCTGTAAATTATGGCGGCGCACCATAATTTCTATCTTAGCACGAAATGTTTTCCTTAATAAGATATAAGATTTTTGCGCTACTGTCAAGTTTTCAGTCTGTATTTTAATATAAATATCCCCATTCCCATACCTTTTAACATGTCCTGCCAGAATAAATAAGGCAGTAAACTCTGCAATACAACAGTGCCTTGCCTGGCTTTCATGCCTCTTTAGTTCTTCTTTTACTTCACTTGAAAATGACATACCGCCCACCTCATATGTTTTTACATCCTTCCAGCATCACGGTGTTCAACTTTAACGCCATATGGCAGTTTCTTCATATCTTTTGAAAGGGCATTGGCAATAGTAACTGACCTGTGCCTGCCGCCTGTACACCCTATACTTATAACAAGCTGGTTTTTGCCCTCTATAATATAATTAGGGATAAGAAACCTTAGCATTTCAAATAGTTTCTTTTCAAATATCCTTGCATTTTCAGAGTCCATAACATAATCATACACTTCCCTGTCATTGCCTGTAAGTTCTTTTAACTCAGGTATATAAAAAGGATTTGGCAGGAAACGTACATCAAATACAAGGTCTGAATCTGCTGGTATGCCATACTTGAACCCAAATGATAGTATGGTTATAAAAAAATTTTCGTATTCCTCATTATCAAGGAATATTTTGTCAACTTCTTTTTTTAAATCCCTTATCAGCATATGACTTGTATCTAAAATATAGTCCGCACTTTTTTTAATAAATGCAAGTTCCTGCCTTTCAGCTTCAATTGCCTTATCAACACGCCCCTGCAAAGCGAGTGGGTGGTTTCTGCGTGTTTCCTTATACCTTTTAACAAGTACACTGTCTTCAGCCTCTAAAAATATTATCTCATACCTGTAGCCATTTTCTTTCATTTCTTCCAGTATACCGCCAAATTCTGAAAGCCCTTGCAAATTTCTTATATCAATGCCTATTGCCGCCCTGTCTATTGAAGCGCTTTCTTCCAGTGCAATCTTTGTAAGCTTAGGTATAAGGCGCACCGGCAAGTTATCAACACAAAAATAGCCTATATCTTCAAGCATCTTCATAACAGAACTTCTGCCTGCACCAGACATCCCTGTAACTATAACAAATCTCATAGAAATCCACCTCTATTTAACCTCGCCAAACAAGCCCTTTAAACCCACCTCCGTTAAGTGCTGTTTTCCGGGCCTGCTGGCTTGCCGCTGGCTCTGGTTATAATATTTTAACTTCAAGTTCCATCTCAACACAAGAATGTTTCATAACTTCTTCTTTTACATGGTTTATAACATCCATAGCCTGTTTAAACGTACCATTCCCAACATTTACAACAAACCCGCTGTGCTTGCCAGATACCATTACATCCCCACAGCGGTAGCCTTTAAGCCCTGCCTCCTGTATAAGCTGTCCTGCAAAATGCCCCTCTGGCCGTTTAAACGTACTTCCTGCACTGCCATGTTCTAATGGCTGCTTTTCACGCCGTTTCTGGTTTAACTCTTTCATCCGTCCAAGAACCTGTTCCCTGTTACCAGTTTCAAATGTAAACAACGCATCAAGCACCACCATATTTTCTTTTTGTATAATGCTAGTTCTGTATCCCATATCAAGCATGGTTTTATTTAACACCTTTGTGCTGCCATCATTTGTAATAACACGTACGCCCTCCAGCACATCACGCATTTCACCACCATATGCACCTGCATTCATGGCAACAGCGCCGCCAAGTGTACCTGGTATCCCGCTTGCAAACTCAAACCCTGCCAGGCCATTTTCACCTATAGCATTTGCAAGCCTTGAAAGCAGTATGCCGCCACCTGCATGTACAAAATTTTTAGTCTTTAAAGAAGACGCATCAGCTAAATAGCCATTATCCTCAAAAAACTGTACCACACCATTATTTCCTGCATGGTATATATTAACTTCATCAAGCCTTTGTATAACACACGCCCCGTTATCTGTATTTTGATTAACAATATTGCTGTCTTTAACACCTCTTGTAGAAACGACAATCCCCCTGTATCCTTCATCATGCACAAGAAGATTGCTCCCATTGCCCATTATAAAATACTGGCAGTCCTCCTTTTGCAGATACCTCACAATATTTATAAAGTCCTCAATATAGCAGGTTTCAATATAATAATCTGCTGGTCCGCCAATGCGGAATGTAGTATGCAGTGACATTGGTTCATCTTTTTTTATCTCAGAATTTCTGGCTATCTCTTTTAATATATTTGCCTGGAACATAGAACCCTCCTGCTTGTTTTATTCCCATCCCCAAATAAACTAAAACAAAAGACTTATTTCCCATATTAGTTAAAAAACCTCTCCGCACTTTGTACGAAAAGGTTTTGGAAACGTGCGCGAGAAGATTCGAACTCCCGGCCTTCTGATCCGTAGTCAGACGCTCTATCCAGCTGAGCTACGCGCACATACTTATTTATGATACCAATTTATCAGCACCGAACGAATAGAAGTATACTATATATTAATCTAAAATGCAAGTGTTTTTTTGAAAAAATTTACTTTTTTCCAAACCTGCCAGACAACATGCATCTGATAAGTGGTATTCCCCAGCTTCCGCTTGAAACTGTGTAACTATTCTGCTGTGATTGTGGTAATGGTTATTTAGACAGACTGGAAGTTATCAAGTGAAAAATTTTTTGCCTGGTTTTTTATACAATAAAATACCAACAAAAATTATAACCGTTAATACAACAATGTTATATTGTATTGGTGCTAAATAACAGATATTAAAAGTTGCGTGCATAATGGCAGCCAGCAATATATTTCTGCATTGGTAATAAGTTATTCCCAAAACAACGGAAACAAGCAATGTCCATATACAAAGACAAACAATTTGTTCCATGCCCAATGAATTTCTGATTATCCACATTGGTATATGCCACACTGCCCAAACAGCACCAACAAAAAGAACACTTTTTATTTTCTTAAAAGGAAGCTGTTCCAGCAGAAATCCTCTCCATGCTATTTCTTCAACAAATGCTGTTACCAGCAGGTATATACAGCTTGTTAATAGTGATATTACTGCCGGATATGTATTTTTAAATACGTCAGTTTCCACTATGAACGAATAGCAATAAGAACCAAATATACCTGCAGCCATACATATAACCCATATTAAAATATATTTGACTGTTATTTTCCCTGAAAACATCCGCGTAAAGTACACCTTGATATTCTGCCCGCAAACCAGCAGAAAAATAGCAGCCATAGCAGGAATACACACATATAAATATTTTAAATACAATAATCCATTGGGAATGATAATCCCATTCTGTTCCAACAATGCAGGTACATAGCATATAAACGATAAAACATATACGGCAGAAACCCATAACGTGAGTTTCAACTTATTTGTGTATTCCGACATCACAATTTCTCCTTTCAGTGCGGAAATCTTACAGAAATTCCGGTTTGTACTGCTAATAGAATACCACAACCACACTCATATTTCTATTATGTTTTAATTAAATTTCTTCCTTCCTCCGCCTGGTCTTGCTTTGTTTTCTGTTGTGTTGCCGGCTCTCGTTAATCTATATGCTATAACCTGTAATATCCATAAACGTGCTATCAGCTTTTCTGGCAAAAACTTCTGGTGAAGAAACCTGGCTTTCCAGCCCTGCTGTTTCCCATGTTGCTGCCCATATAAGATAAGGTTCAAGTTGCAGCATGTCTTTAACTTTAATATGGCACCCATCCCGTACAAGCAGCCCGTCCCTGGCAATTCTGGCAGCATCAAAATACAGCCTTGCCCCAGTGGAATACTCTGCATTTATATCCATTACAATTCTGCCCTGCTGCTTGGAATTTACAACAATTTCACCTGTCACCCCGCCCCCAAACATAATATAATTACTAAAATCTTCTGGGTCACCAAGTATTCTCCCAACAGGCTGTTCTTCACTAATAGCACCTTCTGCTTTAAGCTTTTTCCAGCTTTTTAACATGCCATCCTGCTTAATCATATGCCAGTTTTCCATAGGTGTACTATGTATTAAAACAGAAGGCTCATTGCCACGCAGGAACTGGTCATTATATTTATGCCCCTTGTAAAACTCCCTGGCTGATTTTAAATCTTCTTCACCTATTACCAGAACCACATTCTTTCCATTAGCCCCGCCATATCCAGCAAAGTCACAAACTGCCATTCTCCAGTCCTTATACCTGGAACGGCTCGTTTTAACTGTATAAGCACAGCCGCCGCTGCTGCCACACATCTGCTGGTAATCATCACTGTTATCAAGCATAAATACAATCCATGAATTATCATACCTGCATCCAGTAATGGGATTTATTCCATTCTCTTCCAGTCTGTCCAGCCTGTAAACCATATTTGCCCTCCTTATTATTTATCTGTCCTTCTGTTCCTTCTATTTATTTTATTTCTTTCTATTTCTTTTTAATATTCTTTAACAATGCTTTTTTACATATAAAAAACACATATTCTGCAAATAAAGGTACTGCCACCCCACATACCGTATAAAAAAACCATAAAAAAGGAACATTCCTGATAACTGGAAAAGCAGCTAAACAAAGCATATCTTTATTGCTTATTAAAAGATATATAAATGTTACTATTTTAAATGCCAGAAAGTGTAATGCCATAATACTTAAAGTATGCTGCCCAGTATATATCAAAAATTTATTTTCCCTTATATACTTACAAGAAGATATAAAATACAGAAAAAACCAGCCAGCAAGAGAAGCAGCCAAGAAAAATACAATATTTGTAATACTTCCTGATGCTATATCTACTTTACCATATCTGCTTAACAAGCACAAAATAATAAAAGATATCACCATAAACTTATATCTATCTGTTGAAAACTTATTATACAAACAAGTATTATGCAAAAATACTCCAGCCTGGAATACAATAAATGCTGCAAAAAAACTGTGCAAGCCTAGTGGAAATTTTAAGTTATATATTGAAACTACAGTTGCACCAGCTATACATATAAATACACTAACATAAACAAATAACTTTCTGGTATTAAATTTACCTGAAATATAAATAATTACCATATATGCCATTAATACCTGGAACAAAGTCCTCAAAAACCATGTTGCACCTCCAAGCTGGCTTCCGCCTGCAAAAAATATATTCTTAATTATTTCCTTACATATTTCATTTGCATTTCTGTATGTCTGTAAACAATTATTTGCACCTGTAACCATTTTAAGAAACTTGGGATTATTTGAATAAATACCTGTTTGGAGGAAAAAATTATGTATAAGATTGAAAACAGCATTACATAATACAAAAGGAAGCCATAAAGACTTAATCTTTTTTAGCATAAAAACTTTACATTTCTGTAAATCTGAAACACGCATGTCATCCCATAGTATACCAGAAGCAATAAAAAAAACTGCCATATGGAATAAATATATCCAATGCTTAAACGGGCCAGCAGCATGTCCCCACACCATCAATATAATGCATATACCTTTTATAATATCAATATTTGTATTTCTTGTTGCAGTTCCTATTTCATTCATTTATTTTCTCCCCTGCCATAAAAGCTTTGCAAGGCTTAAGTCCGTTACCCTGTTATAAGAATTTTCTATGTAAAAATTTCTTTTCTTATATTAACATATATTATAAATAATTACAATAAAACAGCAGACAAGACAGCCTCCCAGAACTACCACATAATATGCAAATGGCGTTTAAATATACTTAAACTGGCAGGGCCGTCTCTTAGTATTAAAAAGCTTTTATTAAAAAATAAATATTTTGCAACAGGTCTGCATACAGTAAAAGTTTTAGAGGAGATATTAAATATTTAAAAGCCAGAAAAATAGTATATATTAAATTTGCGTTTCTTCAAATTTTTTATCATCTTCATCAATCTTGTATATATATGCATCATTAAGCGTAGGAGGTACATTTACTGCACTATCAACAGGTTTTTCTTCTGACACAACCCTTAAAACTGCCTCATTGTGGTAAATGTTCTTACTTGAAACTGAAAATTTCTCCTCTAAGGCAACAGATTCTTCAATGCTTGTTGTAAACTCCCATATTTTACCATTACATTCATCCAGTAATGCCCTTTTGCTTCCATTATAAATTGCATTGCCATAATTTAAAATAGCGAGGTTTTCACAAGTTGATTCTATATCTGAAACTATATGCGAGGAAAGAAGTATAATCTTGTCTTTTGAGAAAGTCATAAGTACATTGCTAAAATGCACCCTTTCCTTTGGGTCAAGCCCCACAGTTGGTTCATCAACAAGCAGAAGTTCCGGGTCTTTAACAAGTGCTGCTGCAATGCCAAGCCTCTGTTTCATCCCTCCTGAAAGTTCCTTTACCTTTGCCCTGCTTTTATCTATAAGGTGTGTCATTTCAAGAAGCTTTCCAATTCTTTCTTTTCTGTTTTCTTTAACACCATTTAATGCAGAAAAATAATCCATTATTTCAAAAACTGTCATATTTGGATAGAAAGAAAAAGTCTGTGGTATATATCCAATTAATTTTCTTATCTGCCCTGTTTTTTTAATAACATTGCCATCAAGCTTTATCTCACCTGAGGTTTTATCTAATATCCCTGCAAGAATTTTCATTAAAGTTGACTTGCCTGCACCATTAGCTCCAAGAAGCCCGTACATTCCCGTTACAAGTGTTATGTTTACACCGTTAAGGGCTATTAATTCATCATACTCTTTTGTAAGATTATTAATTTCTATCTTCATTTTTTCTTATTAACCTTCTTCCTTCTGCTTTGTTATATGTAACAAATAACAATATAATAGCAATAACAACAACTGCTACTCCCAGATATAACTTAGTCTTTTGTACCTGGTATGTATAGCCTGCTATACTTAATGGCATATCCCCTCCTGAAACTATATCAAATAAGTAATATATAATATATGAAAAATACCCCGCTAAACAGCTTTCTGAAACTTCAGTAATTAACAGAGAGAACATTCCAATAAATAATGAACTTAAATATACACCAATACACCACCTTCCTGCTGGTACATGGTTCATAATGCAAAGAAACAACACAGGAATTTCCACCATTATAAATAAAGTAATGCCTGCTAACGCCACTCTTATTATATATACCAGAGGATAAAGGCAGTCTGAAGTAAACACATAGCTTTCTGTGCCATTAGCCTTCTCCATATTTCCAAGCCTTATAAATAAAAACATGGAGGCAAAAATAAAAATATTCTCCCCGATTGTAGCAATAGTTAATGTATTCATTTCCTGGGAAATAACAATTGGCCATATTATGCATAAGTAAGGGATATATAACAGTGCCATTTTGTTTACAGACTGTTTAAATATATAATAACCAGCCCCTCTTATAACAAAGTCCTTTGTTTCCCGTTTTTTCTTTTTTAGTATTGTATTTTTAAATGATAAAGGCAGGATATTTACAACAGATTTTTTTATATTTTTTAAATTAATTAACCTGCCATGTTCCCTCCTGTAGTTAAATAATACAATTGTAAACCCTGTTAAAATAACGGATAATATTATTATTATAACCCTGTTCAGGATTACATTTCCAGAGCAGTCCTGATATAAGGTGTAATCATCAAAATTGCTATATCTTACAAGCAATGTAATTCTAAATTTATCACTTAATCCATACCCCATTGAAAGATAAAATAGTATAAACTGGGCAATTATGTCCAATGTTTCAGAGTGGAATAATACACCAAGGAAATGCCCAATAGCTGTTACTATTAAAATAGTTGGGAAAATTATAAAAGGGGTCTTTATTAAAAATGGAATAATACTTATACCATACCCATAGTTAAATTTATAATTCCAGTATATAAAACATGCAGCCCCAAGCAGGCTGTATATAATACTGGCAAGCATAAGCGGCATTGTATCTGCCAGGTATTTACCTAAAACATACCTGGGTGAGCTTACATTTGCTGTGTATATATACCCGTTTACATTTTTTCTTTTTTCTTCTGTATAAGACATAAAAGAATATATAATAGCAATAAATCCCATAACTATCCCACAACTGTCCAGGAATACATATGAATAACCATTAGAAATGCTGTCTTTATATGTCATCTGGAAATCATTAACAGCATCCTCATATTCTTTGCCATGAAAACGTCTGGTACATTCCGTATATACCCAGTATGGTGAATTACCATTGGAATTCATTCCTGTATAATACAAGGAATATATGTTTAATTTTTCTTCCAGTTCCTTTAGATATGGTTCTATATCAGAATACGAAAAATTTATTTTTACATCTTTCATTTTTTCAGAACTTTTATAGGAAGGATTAATTTTTTTAATTACTTCAAGTAAATATTCTTTTTCAGTATTATTTAATATTCTTTCATATGTCCCCCACATTCCATTTCCTTTTGGCTCAACAAAAGCTGTTGTAACTCCTCTTTTATATTCAGACACCAGTTCAAAATATACAAATTCTGCTTCATTTAAAGGCTTAAAATAATTATATTTATAGTAATCATAAGTAGTAGAAGCCGTTGGCTTAAGTGAAGAATACAGCCAGAACCCTCCAATAATAATTACAAATAAAAATACTATATTAAAATACTTCTTTCTGGTTTCTGCAAAAAACATATCTTCTCCTTTAATATTATTTACTGGTTGTTATTAATTTTCTTAATTGTGCATAAACCGTCAAATAAGTTACTAGATATTTCTCCATAAAAATATACCCTCGACAGTACATTGCGGCAACCTTATACTTCAATTTGACTTTAATCATATTCAATTTTATCTCGTTTTAACCTTATTGTATCCTTTTATTTCTAAATAAATCTGTATAATATCCATTATATATTATAATATTAAAGTTGTAAAT
>CAJTRU010000033.1:0-25106 GCA_910579085.1 uncultured Lachnospiraceae bacterium
GCCAGTTTATTTTGGAACATTAAAGATATAGCTTTATGTGCCGCTGCGTGGCTTATTGTAGCGGAAGCGTATCCCTTGTATGGAATATTCTGGCTCTGGCACTGGAAACAGTCCCTCCACTAACAAAAGATAACTGGAAATTTATGAAACGGGCGTGGGAAATACACGTTTTTTAACCAGGTGCACAGTTTGTATTTTGCCATTAAGGATGGACTGTGCACCATCACAAGAACACCTGTTAGTGCTTAGGAATAATAGGGTTATTGGCACAGATAAAGAAATAATACAAAAAATAAATAAAAAATTTAAAAATTTGCTTGACATAATTTGATATATCTGGTATATTTAACAAGTCGCATAAATATAATATATTTTGCCTTTGGGATCTTAGCTCAGCTGGGAGAGCATCTGCCTTACAAGCAGAGGGTCACAGGTTCGAGCCCTGTAGGTCCCATTACAGCAGAAGCTGTAATTAATTTAATATGGCGGGATAGCTCAGTTGGCTAGAGCACACGGTTCATACCCGTGGTGTCATGGGTTCAAATCCCTTTCCCGCTATTACATAACCCGGTAAGTTTGTTGCCGGGTTTTTTGTTTAATGTATTGTATATAATATATTTAAAGCTGGCTTGCCAGCATATTATCTATTGGAAATGAGGTGGATTTATGAGAGCTGGTACTGGTTATGATGTGCACAGGCTGGAAGAAGGCAGGAAGCTGGTTCTTGGAGGGGTTTGTATACCATATGAAAAGGGGCTTCTTGGACATTCGGATGCAGATGTGCTGTTACATGCGGTTATGGATGCGCTTCTTGGTGCGGCGGCACTTGGGGATATAGGCAGGCATTTTCCAGACAGTGATAACAAATATAAAGGGATATCCAGCATGGAACTGCTTGGATATGTAGGAAAGATGCTTGAGGATAAATGCTTTGTTATAGAAAATATTGATGCTACTATAATTGCACAAAAACCTAAACTGAGTGGTTATATAGATGAAATGTGTGCAAATATTGCAAGTGTCCTGGGACTGGAAAAAGACCAGGTCAATGTTAAGGCAACAACAGAAGAGGGGCTGGGGTTTACAGGAGCAGGTGAGGGCATAGCTTCACAGGCAGTATGTTCTATAAGCTCCATGTTTGATTATAATATTGATGTAACAAAACAGGCAGGGGATGTACAAGGAAAGTGTGGAGGATGTGCAGGGTGCAGTAAATTACAATAAAGCAGGCAGGTGCGGCAGAACCTGCATCTATGTTGCTGCTGTGCCTGTTTACTGGCTACTGCTGCCTGTCTGGCACTGTACGCAGAAGTTCTGGTTCTTTTTGCAGGATATAAGACTCAAGGCTGTTTTTGTCAATTAGTGCAGTAACAACACCTTTTCTGGAAATACAGAACCCGGCAGCGTATGTTGCTATACATACGGAAGTTCTTAATGTATATCCATACAACAGATATGAAGCAAGGGCGCTGATAAATGCATCACTTGCGCCTGTATTGTCTACAGAAGTAAACTGGGCAGCAGGAAATGTATCTTCCCATTCTTTTGTCTTAACAAAACATCCACGTTCACCAAGAGTTACAATTACTGTTCTAATTCCATATTCCATAAGGCAGTCCACGCGTTCTTCTATAGAAGGCTTGCATGGGCACAATACTTTCAACTCATCTTCATTTGGTATAATTATATCCACACATGACAGCACTTCTTTTGGAAAATGGCTGCATGCAGATGGTTTGAGTATAGTTTTTACATTGTGCTTACGGGCAGTCTGGCAGGCTTCCTGTACTGTTTCAATAGGGATTTCTGACTGTATCAGGCAGTAGCCGGTATTTTCAAATAAACGTTCATTTTCACGTATTGCACCAGGCGTAAAAATGTTATTTGCACCAGCCAGAATTGAAATCATTGAATCCCCGCCTTCTTCTACAAATATATAAGCTTTTCCAGTATCTGCATAAAAACAGCGTGCTATGCCAGATGTATCTACCCCATTTTCGTTTAATGCCCTGAAAATATTATCAGAACCAGGGTCAAACCCTATATTGCCTATTAATGAAACATGGTGGCCTAGTTTGGAAGCACCTATTGCCTGGTTAATGCCTTTGCCTCCAGGACATATAAATGAAGATGATGTGCTGACTGTTTTTCCAGTATAGGGCAGTTGTGCAACATTAAGGTATGTGTCTATATTAATACTGCCAATAACTATAATTTTAGGAGTATTCATGCCAGACGGAACGCCAAGTGTTGTATCATTGTCAAGTTTGGAAACATAGGAGAATGTGGGCAGTTTTTTGTCTGATTTCTCTATCAGGCTGATAAGTTTCTGGCAGAGATATGCACCAAATTCTGTATTAGGCATTGTATATGTGGAGATTTCAGGTATTTCAGGGGCTTCCAGCTTGTCATTTTTCAGTGATATTAATGAAAAGTCTTCTGGTATTTTGTAGTGCAGTGAATACATAAGCTGGTAAAATTCAAGTGCTTTCAGGTAATGGGAAGATATAACACCGCTAATCTGGCGTGTATTGGCCTTGTAAACCAGTGTTTCATCCAGTTCACTGAAAACTAGCTGTTCATCTAGTGGCAAATGGTTATTAAACAAACAGTTGCGGTAGCCGGACAAAAATGCCTGGGTGCGTCTTCCTTCTGTATACAGGCATGCAATTTTTGTATGGTGCCGCATTACAAGCTCCTGCGTAATGCTGTATGCTGCTTTTTCGTATGGAAGCTGTACCGGGCTGCTGCCGCCAAAAGGCCCAGTGGTAATATAAGGGATGTTTTTATCCTGGATATAGTGCGAAAAAGAAAGACTTTGTTCATTTACTGGTTCCCAGATTATGCCATCAGTATGGCTGCTGCACATAGCAGTAATATTTTTAAGTTCCTGTTCTGTATCAGAAGAACTGTTACATACTAATGTAATATATCCGTTCTCTTGTGCTGTCTTTATAATCCCGTTTAATGTTGTATCAAATGAAACAGAAGAACGCAGCAGTATGCCGAGCACCCATGTTTTATGTGTTGGTACAATTGCAGAAGCATAAGGTGTATAATTGTACTCCCTTACAATTTTAAGAACTCTTTCCCTTGTTTCACTGCTGATGCTTTCATCTTTCTGGTTCACTATTTTGGAAACTGTAGAAGTGGAAACACCAGCAAGTTTTGCAATTTCTTTAATGTTCATAAATATTTCCCCGTTCTCTTCAGGCAAATTTATGCTTTTTATTGTTTAAATGCATTATTTCCCTGGATTAAATTAAAATATGTTATGGCATATAAACTGCCTGTTGGTATATCAAAGTTATCTTTGCATGTATTTGTGATGATATTATATTATTTGCCATAAAAATTGTCAAATTATAAAAATATTTCCAGTTATATTTTGTTTGGCAGTATGGAAACCTTACATCTGCAAAGTAAAATTAGATAAAATTATGCAATATGCACAAATAGATAGGGCAAAAACCGTTAAAATAGACGAATAATATAAAACCTATTGACGGAACATAAAAGGAATGATAGAATACTAAACAAGAAAACATTTTCGGAAAACTGTTTCCCTGTAAAACAGTATAAAATGTACAGAAAGCCTGCGTATTTCTGTAAAACATAAAAAGCAGGGGTTTACATAAGCAGGCTGTAAAGAGTTTGCCAGGGATTAAAGGACAGTATATGGAGGGGTGCTTATGAAAGTATTAAATTTTGGTTCACTAAATATTGATTATTTTTATAAAGTTGGCCATTTTGTACAGAAGGGTGAGACACAGGCGTCAGATATGTTAAATATTTATGGCGGCGGCAAAGGTCTTAACCAGTCAGTAGCGTTAAGCAGGGCGGGGGCAGAAGTTTACCACGCAGGAGTTATTGGAACGGATGGGGCATTTTTAAAAGAAATACTTGAGGAAGCCGGGGTTAATACAACATTTACCCAGGAATTACAAAATGTACGTACAGGGCATGCAATTATACAAAATGACAGTGCCGGGGATAACTGCATTATCCTGTATGGTGGTGCGAACCAGGAAGTTACCAAGGAACTGGTGGATGATGTTATTAAAGAGTTTGGCAGTGGTGACTGGCTTGTACTTCAGAATGAAATTAACGAAATTCCTTATATTGTGGATAAGGCGCACGAAAAGGGGATGAAAATTGTTTTAAACCCTTCACCAGTAAATAATAAGATTTTTGAGATAAACCTTAGTTATATTGATTATTTTATATTAAATGAAGGAGAAGGACAGGCTCTTGCAGGTGTACAGGCAGATGGTTCTACATTAATAAACAAGCTTGGTGAAAAATTCCCTGATGCGGAAATTGTACTGACACTTGGCGAAAGAGGTTCTGTATATTCAGGAAAAGAAGGTGTTGTATGGCAGGATGCATATAAAGCAGATGTAATAGATACAACAGCCGCAGGTGATACATTTACAGGTTATTTTATGGCAGGCAGGATGGAAGGCATGTCTGTTAAAGATGCATTAAATATGGCATCAAAAGCTTCTGCCCTGGCTGTAACCAGAAAAGGTGCAGCAATGTCTATTCCAATGAAAGATGAGGTTATAGGCTTTAAAGCAAAGTGAGGGAACTGGGATGGAAGAAATAACGGATGGCATATGGGCAGAGCCGGACGGGGTGACGCCAGAAATATATGAGTCAGTAAGAAAAAGTGTAGGTATGGAAGAGTACAAAAGAGAAGATGTGGAAATAGCATTAAAACATACATTATTTTCTGTTGTGGTATGGGAAAAAGACCGGCCAGTCGGAATTGGCAGGGTAATAGGAGATGGAAGGGTGGCATTTTTTATTAAAGATGTGGCAATCGTTCCAGACAGGCAGGGAAAAGGAATTGGTACGCTGGTTATGGAGAAACTAATGGAGTATATCCGGAGTGCAGGTGCAGACAATGCATATGCAGGTCTTATGTCATTAAATGGCAAAGAAGAGTTTTATAAAAAGTTCGGTTTCCATGTAAGGCCATACCAGAATGAGGGCAGCGGGATGACACAATATATGGACAGGCAGGCTAACGGGACACTGTTAATATAGGAGAGTATTTTATTGAAGGAGGATACAGTTATGGAAAAAAGACCAATTATTATTGATACTGACCCGGGGATTGATGATGCATTAGCGATTGCAATTGCATTGTTCTCAGAGGAACTGGATGTAAAACTAATTTCAACAGTTGCAGGAAATGTATCACTGGAAAAAGTTACAAACAATGCATTAAAACTGCTGGCGTTCTGGGAGAAGGATATTCCAGTGGCAGCAGGTGCAGACAGGCCTCTTATTGAACCGCTTGTAGATGCGTCTGATATACATGGCGCTACAGGTATGGAAGGCTATGATTTCCCAGAACCAAAGAAAGAGCTTTTACTTGAAGAACATGCAGTAAATGCGATGCACCGGGTAATAATGGAGAGCAAGGAGCCCGTAACACTTATGCCAATTGCGCCATTAACCAATATTGCACTGCTTTTTACAATGTACCCAGAAGTAAAAGACAATATTAAAGAAATTGTAATGATGGGAGGTTCAGCAAGCAGGGGCAATAAAGGTGTAATGTCAGAATTTAACATTGCAACAGACCCTGAGGCAGCCAAAATTGTATTTGACAGCGGCCTGCCAATAGTAATGGCGGGGCTTGATGTAGGCTGGAAAGCACTTGTATATCCAGAAGATAGTGAAAAACTGCTTAAAATGGGTAAAACTGGTGAAATGGCTTACTGCCTGTTTAAGAAATACCGTGGCGGTACTTTTGGCACAGGACTTAAAATGTATGACAGTTGTGCAACTGCTTACCTTCTCTGCCCAGAATTGTTTACTGTTGAAGAAACATTTGTGGATATTGAACTTGCAGGAAGCATGACAAGAGGATGTACTGTAGTTGACTTAAAGGGATACCTTAAACAAATGCCAAATGCAAAGGTATGCACGGATATTGATGGTGAAAAGTTCAGAAAGTGGTTCTTAGAATATGTAGGCAGATGCATATAGCAGGAACGGAGAAGGGCGTGGCACAGATATGGTTATGATGTATATTGCTGCAATTATAGCAACAGGCATTGTAGTAGTAATGCTTGTTAAAAAGATGGATATAAAAATATCATTATTCCTTATGGGGATGCTGCTAATGTATATTGCTATCTTTAGCGGCAGGGAAATTGCTATTAAAGAGTTTGCATCAACTGGCGTAACCTGGCTTGACCCGTTAAAGGCTGTTGCAGACCAGTTTAAATCCATAATAACTTCATCAGGGTTTATTATTTTAATGCTTGGCGGCTATTCGTCATATATGACACGTATCAAGGCAAATGACCTGACAGTCAGGGCGTTGCTTAAACCAGTGGCTGGCATTAAATCAATACACATATTAATACCAGTAGTATTCCTTGCAGGCAATTTTTTGTCACTTGTTGTACCAAGTGCTTCAAACCTTGCAATTATACTGCTTGCTACAGTGTATCCTGTGATGCTGGGGGCAGGTATGACACCAATGGCAGCCGCCGCTGTTATTGCAACATCTGCAACAGTAATGCCAACACCGCTTGGAAGTGACAATGTTGCGATTGCCGCTGAACTGGCAAAGACACCAGAATTCGCAGGGCTGACGGCTAGTGATTATGTGTTTAAATACCATGTATTAGTTTCTGTGCCAACACTTCTTGTTATGGCATTAACACACTATTTCTGGCAGAAACATGAGGATAAAAGGGAGAAGGGGACAAAGGAAGTAACTGCAAGGGAGGAACAGCTTGAGGAAATCCCAGGAGGCAGGCTTTACCATACAGTATATGCCGTTTTGCCGCTGCTTCCAGTAATTTTGCTGATATTTGCATTTTTATTACAAAGCATAGCAGGAATTACAATTACACTAAGTGTAGAAGTATCAGTTTTATTCTCATTTGTTGTTGCTATTTTGTGTGAAATAGCCAGAACAAAGAATGTTAAGAACCCCCTGGAAGATACGGAGTCATTTTTTAATGGAATGGGAGGGGCAATGCCAGTTGTAGCACTTCTTGTTGCAGGAACTACATTTGTTACAGGATTACAGTCTATTGGCATTATTGCTGCATTACAAAATGCAATGGCTGGAATAAGCGGGCGTGGCATGGGGTTTGTACTGCCGCTGGTTATGGTACTGCTTACTGCATTAATTGTTATATTAAGCGGAAGCGGGACAGCATTATTCTTTGCAATGGTTCCATTAATAGTGCCACTTGCAGGGGCAGCAGGAATAAATGTGCTTGCACTTTCAATACCAATGCAGCTTGCAGGAAACCTGCTAAGGGCTGTGTCACCTGTATCAGCAGTTGTTATGATAGTAGCTGGCTCAATTAAAGAAGACCCTGTCAGGATTATACGGCGTACGGCAGTACCAATGATAACAGGTGTTGTATTTATGTTTGCAGCTTCCATAATAATATTTTTATAACAGAAGAGTAAAGAAGGGAGAAAAGATATGGTAGAAGCAATAATAGTATTATTAGTGTTAGGGGTAGCTGGTTTTTTCATTATTAAAAACTATAACCCGGCAGTAATATTAATAGTAGGGGGAATTGTGCTGCTGGCTTTAGCAGCAGCTTTAGGGCATCCGCTTTATGGAGAAGGGGAAGGAACAGGATTTGTAGTATTTGATATCTTTAAGAAACTAAAAGATACAATTGTATCAAATATGACAGGTTCAGGCCTTATATTAATGATATTATTTGGTTATTCGGGGTATATGAACAAGATAGGTGCGAACCAGGTTGCAGTTGATATACTGGTTTCACCAATGAAGAAGATAAAATCCAAGACACTTTTTATTCCTATAGTATTTTTACTTGGAAACTTAATGTCCCTGGTTGTACCAAGTGCATCAAGCCTTGCAATTATTCTTATGGCTATTCTTTATCCGATGCTTCAGGGAATGGGTATTTCTTCAATGACAGCAGCAGGAATTATTGCAATGACAGCTACAATTATGCCAACACCTCTTGGAGCTGACAACGTTATTGCAGCAGAAACCCTGGAAGTAAACCTTATGGAGTATGTAATGTACCATGCAAGGATTTCTATTCCTGTATTAATTATTCTTGCAATTGTACACTGCTTATGGCAAAACCATTGTGACAAAGTAGAAGGGGAAAAGGCATTTGTAAAGATAGATGAGTCTAAGTTAAAGAAACAGGAAACAGTTGCAAACCTTCCTAAAATATATGCTTTACTCCCATTACTGCCATTAATTCTTATCCTTGTTGTAGGAATTGCTGCAATGGTTGTACCATCAATAACTATGGATGTATTTATCCTGACATTTATATCATTCATTGTTGCAATTATATTTGAAACTATAAGGACAAAAGAATTAAAGAGTGTAGTAAATGCTTCTTCTGAAATGTTTATCGGAATGGGTGAAGGTTTCGGAAGGGTTGTAATCCTTGTAGTTGGTGGTTCATTATTTACAAGTGGCATACAGGCTTTAGGTGTAATCGACAGCCTTACAAATGCAGTACAGCACACAAGTTCTGCTGGACTGGTAACAATGGTTATATTTGCACTTGCCACATGCCTCTTTGGTATACTTAGTGGCGGCGGCCTGGCTATGTTCTACGCAGTTATTGCAATGATACCAGGAATAGCAGCTACAGCAGGCGTGCATGGAATGTTAATTACACTTCCTATGCAGATGATAGCAAACCTTTCAAGGACAATTTCACCAGTGGCAGCAGTTATAATGATTGTTGCATCAACTGTAGGTGTAAGCCCAACAAGGATACTGAAACGTACAGCAGTACCAACTATTGTGGCAATTGCACTTGTAATGGTTCTGGCAGTTGTGTTACTGCCTTACTAAATAATGGTATTTCCCTTTTGTTAGCATAAATCCTTTTTTACTCCCTTGGAATGTAAAAGTTCCAGGGGAGTTTTGCATTTTTATCCTATTATAGTTATAACTGGGAGTTATGTTGTTTATTAGGTTTTTTGTTATATGCAACCTGTAGTTTACATATAGAAACCGTAAAACTGTAGCTTTTTTCCAGAAGAACATGTATTATATTAGCAAATAAAAACATAAGAAAGAAAGGACAAGCAGTCTGGAATGGAGGCATATATGACAACAGGCAGCAAAATATCTAAGTTACGCAAAGAAAATAATTATACGCAGGAGCAGCTTGCAGTTATGCTTGGTGTATCAAGGCAGGCAATAAGTAAGTGGGAAAATGATGTGGCATATCCTGAAACGGATAAAATCCTGAAATTAAGTGAACTTTTTGGATGTTCCACGGATTATATTTTAAGAGATGATGATAACCTGGAAAGTGAAGTGTCTTCTGGCTGCCAGCCGCCAGGAAATATTATGATATCTTCATTTGATAATAAAAGTGTTGTTGCATGCCAGAATGTACAGTGCAGTAAAATCCTTTTCGCCTGTGAGGATGAGCCCAAATATATATTATATGGGACAGATGGTGTTTCATTCTGGGGCAGGCATAATACAACACTTGGGTGGTATAAATCACTGGAAGAAGTCCAGCGGGAAATTTCAGAAATTACAGAAGCGATAGGCCAGGGAAAACCATCTTATAAATTAAAATATGCTGCTGAAATAGAGTTTGTTGGCATATTTGGGCAGCCTAAGCTTAAAAAACATTTATAATATATAATATGTAATAACAGATGCAGGACAGGTAAATTATATCCGCCGTATATGGGTTTTATGCCATAACGGCGTTTTTAATTATTTTTTATTATTTAGTGAACCATATATAAAGTTATGACAATGTATAGGTGTAAGGGTAATCCAAAGGAAATGACGTCATATACCGGAGGGGAATAATGAATACAACAGAACTGGAAAAATGCATTGAAACATATGGAAATGATATTTATGCATTTTGTGTGCATCTGGCCTATAGCCAGCAGGAAGCAGAAGAACTTTACCAGGATACCTTTCTTAAAGCAATGGAACTCCTTAGTGGCATAGAAGCAGAAAATAACCCTAAAAGCTATCTTTTGTCTATAACCATAAGATTATGGAAAAACCGAAAGAGAAAATATGCATGGCGCAACAGGATAGCAGGATTTAGCAGCCTGGAAGAAGAAACGCAGGAAGCATGGGATGTAAATGGAAACACGCTTGAGGAAGAAGTGTTAAAGAAAGAGCAGATAAGGCAGTTACGGCAGGCAGTAAAAAAACTGGATTATAAATACCGTATGCCAGTGTATCTTTATTATATGGAAGAAATTCCAATAGCTGGTATTTCAAAGATATTAAAGCTTCCAAAAGGTACTGTAAAAAGCAGGTTATATAAGGCGCGGGAAATATTAAAGAAGCAGCTTGCAGCAGAATAACAATATCTGCATAGAGCCTTTTACTAACTATGCACAATTGTGCAAGAGGGGAGTATATTATGAGTGTTAAAATAGATGAATTATTAAAAGAAGCCCTTATTCCGTCAGAAAAACCAGATGCACAGCTTAACCAGGAAATTTTAAGAAAAGCAGTGGAGGTTAATAATATGAAAAAACCATTTTTTAAAACTATACCAGTTGTGGCAACAATAGCAGCAGCAGTCCTGGCAACAGGAAGCCTGACAGCATATGGGGCATGGAAATACCTTGCTATAGAGCAGGTTGTGGAAGAAATTGGTGATAAAAAACTTGCAGATGCCTTTAAGGAAAAGGGAGCAGTTAATATTAATGAATGTCAGGAATATGGGGATTATAAAATTACATTAATGGGAACTGTTTCAGGTGACAGGCTTAGCAGTTACCTGGTTGAAGATGACGGGGCATTTATTACAGACAGGACATATTCTGTTATATCCATTGAGAAAAAAGACGGTTCACCTATGACAGATACATCAGATGACAATTATGAGAATAATTTTCTTGCCAGTCCTTTTATAAAAGGTGAAAACCCTGCATTTTTAAATATTTACTATATGGATGGCGGATGTTCAAGTTTTGTTAAAGACGGTGTAGAGTACCGTGTTGTAGACCATGAAAATATAGAAGCATTTGCAGGCAGGGGAGTATATCTTGGTGTACTTGGTTCTGCATTCTATGATAATAATGCTTATAATTTTAATAATGAAACAGGTGAAATAACACGCAATGAAAATTATGAAGGTATAAATGCGCTTTTTGAACTGCCACTTGACAAATCTAAAGCAGATGAAGCAAAAGCAGAGAAACTTCTTGCTAAATGGAAAAAAGGTGATAGTGGCAATAAAGAAAACCAGGAAAATACAAGAGATACAGAAGATAAAATGGACTGGGCAAATATAAAAGAAAACTGTAAATTAATAAAAGGCTCTGCAAAAACATATCCGGCAAGCCAGTATGGCAAAATGCTGTCATATTCATTAGATGTAACAGGAAATAGTAATCCCGAAGAAAATATCTGGTCAATAGCAATAGATGAATATTTCAAAAAAGACGAATATGGGACAAAAGTTGCTGGCGCAGCAAGCAATAGTGAGGGTACAGTTTATATAGTAGTAAAACGCAGCCAGAATGGAAAGATTACAATTTCACAATACCAGTAATTATAATAATTAATACAATTAAAGCATGTATAAGTCACCAGTCCAGGCGGATATCTGCAATCTGCCTGGACTGGTGCTGTATTAACATTCTGTTATAATAATCTACAGCTTAATATCTTTCAAAAGCTTTGCAAACGGGCTCTCATCTGCTGCTTCATTAGAAGAACTGCTGCCAGCCTTGTATTCATCAGGGATATCATATTCTTCATCACTATTGTCAGGTTCATCTTCAATCAGGGCTTTAATACTTAATGAAATCCTGTCACCTTCTATTCCAATAATTTTAGCCTTTACAGTGCTTCCAAGTTTCAGCACTTCTTTAGGGGATTTAATAAACTTATTAGTTATTTGTGAAATATGGCAAAGCCCTGTAAGACCTTCGCCTATATTGATAAATGCACCATAGGACTCAATTCTTTCAACAGTCCCTTCTGCTATAGAGCCTGTTTTCAGGCGTCCAGCTATTTGTTTCTTTTCGGCAAGTGCACGTTCTTTTTCTATTGCCTTAGCCGAAAGCACAAGTTTATGTGTATTTGGTTCAACAGTTATAATTACAGCATCAACAGTCATGCCAACATAGCTTTCCGTATCTTCAACATATTGCAGGGCAAGCTGTGAGGCTGGTATAAATGCGCGTATCCCTTTTATATATCCTGTGACACCAGAAGGAACAGCCTCATTTATCTTTACCTTAAAAACAGTACCATTTTTATAATCCTGTTTTAATCCATCCCATACCAGTATATCATTAGCTTCTTTTAAAGAAAGAATAACATTGCCACCAGGATTTTCAGAATCAATAACCATAGCCTTGATATTATCACCAATATTTATATCATTCTTAATTGAAAATGCAGGGTCATGGCTACATTCTTCAAGCGGTATAATGCCCTCAGTATAATAATCCAGGTCAACGGTTATTTCTGTATCAGATATACCAATTACATTAACGTCAATTATATCACCTTCTTTTAAAACCTTAAAAGAACGTTCAAGCTCATTCTCAAAATCCTTCATAGACATGCTGTTATCCATAATAAATACCTCCTGTTAAAAATAAGATTTAATGTAACTATATTGTACACACAAGGTGGCACATGGTCAATATGGTGGATGGTTTACAGTTGTTTTGTGTTGGCAGACGGACGGTTTTTAGTGCCAGAGCCAGAATATTCCGTACAGGGGCACGCTCCCGCTACGTTAACCCACGCAGCGGCACATAAAGCCCATATATCCCAGATGAAACTTACGTTTCCCTGGAATATATGGCTTAAATGCCGGCGGGGTTAAAGTGCCCCTTTTACGGAATAATTCATGGCATCTGGCACGCAAAACCTGTCACCAGCAATCTGCAACAAAAAACAAAATAACTAGATAACTGTAAATGGGGTGGGTGGAAATATTCTGCCAGCCACTTATTATGCAGTGCAATAATTATAGTTATATTGGTATTAATATAAAAATAACACCACTGTGCTCCCTTGACAAACCAGAAAAAGCTGTACGAAACCGCTGGTGCATAAAGCCCTTACCAAACCAGCGGAAGCGTGCTTTGTTCATGGAAGGCGCTTTGGATTTGCCAGCGCACCCCGTCATTGTTAAATTTCAGCATCTACCTTAACTAAATGACATTGTACCGTAGCGGAAGAGTACCCCTTTTACCGGATATTCTAGCTCTGGTACTGCAAACTGTCCGCCCACCAAATTACACCAGCAAAAGATAACAGGAAATTGTCCCATATCCAGTTTGTTGTATGTGGAAATTTATGAAACGGACGCATCCAGTGGTACTTTTTGTATTGATGAATATTTAGCAATAACTACTGCACTGTATAATAAGTGGCTAGCAGAATATTTCCCCACCCAATTTACAGTTATTTTTTTATTCTGTGTTATATTATAAATTTATTGTGACAGGTTTTGCGTGCCAGATGCCATCAATTATTCCGTAAAAGGGGCACTTTAACCCCGCCGGCATTTAAGCCCGTATATTCTAGGGAAACGTAAGTTTTATTTGGAATATACGGGCTTTATGTGCCGCTGCGTGGGTTAACGTAGCGGAAGCGCGTCCCTGTACGGAATATTGTGGTTCTGGCACAGAAACCGTCCGTTTATTCACATGAACACAAAATAACTGTAAATTATCCTAGCTTTACATTTGCAGTTTGTATGTTATAATTAGTAAGTAAGTTAAAATGTAAATTTTTAGCCGCCTGTAAGGCGGGTAAGGGGGATTATTATGAGCCAGATAAGGGATATAAAACTTTCACCTTCAGGTGGGCACAAGATTGAGTGGGTACGCAGGAACTGCCCGCTTCTGCGTAGTTTAGAGGAAGAATTTTCACAGACAAAGCCGTTTGCAGGCAAAAAGATTGCCCTTTCAATACATTTAGAGGCTAAGACGGCATATCTTTGCAAGGTGCTTGCAGCAGGTGGCGCTGAAATGTATATTACTGGAAGCAACCCGCTTTCAACACAGGATGATGTAGCAGCAGCCCTTGTTGAAGCTGGGTTAAATGTATATGCATGGCATGGGGCAACAGAGGAAGAATATAATGGACATATATCAGAAGTGCTTTCACACCAGGCTAATATAATTATTGATGATGGTGGCGACCTGGTACATATGCTCCACACATCTAAAAGAGACCAGCTTCAATATGTTATTGGCGGATGTGAGGAAACTACTACAGGTATAATAAGGCTTCAGGCTATGGCAGCAGCAGGGCAGCTTGAATTTCCAATGGTACTTGTTAATAATGCAGACTGCAAGCATCTTTTTGATAACAGGTATGGCACAGGACAGTCTGTATGGGATGGCATTAACAGGACTACTAACCTTATAGTTGCTGGAAAGATAGTTGTTGTGGCAGGTTATGGCTGGTGTGGTAAGGGTGTTTCAATGAGGGCGAAGGCTCTTGGAGCACGTGTTATTGTTACAGAAATTGACCCAGTTAAGGCTATAGAGGCTGTAATGGACGGATTTGAAGTAATGCCTATGAAAGAGGCAGCTAAACAGGGTGACTTCTTTGTAACTGTTACGGGATGTGCAGGTGTAATTGATGAAGAAGACTTTATGGAGATGAAAGAAGGTGCAATTCTTTGTAATGCAGGCCATTTTGATGTTGAAATTGATATGAAACGCTTGCGTGAAATTGCTGTAAATAGTGAAGAAATGCGTAATAACATTATGGGTTATAAGCTTCCAAATGGTGTTACAATATATGTGCTTGCAGAAGGGCGTCTTGTAAACCTGGCAGCAGGGGACGGGCATCCAGCAGAAATTATGGATATGAGTTTTGCAATACAGGCACTTAGTGCAAAATATCTTACAGAACATGAAAAAGAACTTAAAGAGAAAATAATTGATGTGCCTAAAGAAGTTGATATGGAAGTTGCACGCCGCAAGCTTGGTTTCCTTGGCAAGGAAATAGATGTGCTTACACCATTCCAGAAGGAATACCTTAATAGTTCAGCACTTTAAAATAACAGCATAAATGCTGTGGCATTTTTTATAAACAAATTTATTCTTTTTGCTATTTGTGCCGTCTGGAGGCGGCATGGGAGGGTATTATGGAACTTGATAAAACTACATTATTATCAGTTATTGTATGGGTGGCAGGGCTTATGTCAGAAATAATATTCCATGATGCCCTGGCAGGGAGCATACCTGGTATTGTGCTTGGTATAGTTATTGCGGTTATAGTTATTGTAGCAGCATATTTTACAATAGATGGCATTGTAACAGATATAAATAACAGCAAAGAAAAAGAGTGGAATAAAAAGACTGGTTATTACGAGAAGAAATTACAGGCATTAAATAATAAGCTGGATGAACAGATAAGGCTTGAAAAGTCTGTTTATGATAAGCTGGATGATATACTTGTAATAAGCAGGGCCCAGATGGAAAAGGCAGCAGAGTCAATGTTTGCCAGCCAGGATAACAACAGCGGCAAAACAGAGGAGTCCATAACTCTTGAGGAAGCTGTGGAGGCAATCAATACTAAGACACTTGACTCAGCAAAAATTATTGCTAAATACCAGATGAAGAATACTAAAGAGCTTAAAGAAGCCATTAAATTAATATTAGACGGGCTTCCAGGCGGGACAAGCAATAAGTAACAGGCAGTAAATAAGAAGTAAAACGGGCAGCAGGGTTTATGCTGCCCGTTTTTTGAAGTTATTTATATAAGATTATTTTTTTTCCATTTTTATTACTTTCTGGAAACGTTCTATTTCTTCAGCAACTACACCACTTAAAGCGAGCAGGCATATAAGGTTTGGTATTGCCATAAGTGCATTGGCTATATCTGAAAATTTCCATGCTATTTCAAGAGTTGTTGTAGCGCCTATGTATGCAATTAAAGAGAAGAAGATGCGGTAAAATATATTAAATTTGTGTGTACCAAATATATATTCAAATGCTTTTTCACCATGGTATTCCCATCCGAGTATTGTAGAAAATGCAAATAATGTAATACCTATACATACAAGCCATCCGCCGGCGCCTCCAAGCACAGTTTTAAATGCTTTTATAGTAAGTGCTGAACCTTCTGTAAGAGTCTTATATTCATAAGAAAAATCATCACCAAATATGTATTCGTTGCCTGCCAGGTCAGTCCATGTGCCAGTTATTGTATTAGAAGCATTATCTGTATTCTTTGAGAGGGATATTTCTTTGTTATCTTCTGGATTTTTAAGTTCCAGTATTGTTTTGTTATCTTCTGAAGTTAATTCTGTGTAATATAATGTTGTTTTAGTTATATCATCCTCTTTTGAAGTAATTGAAATAGAAGATTTGCCTGTAGCTGCGTCTTCTGTATAGGCATAATTTCCTGTAGCTGCTGTATCAGTAGTACCAAGCACACCTGAGCTTGCAATACAGAGTCCTGTAATTGTACATACAACTATTGTATCCCAGAATGTACCAGTCATATTGATATATCCCTGGCGTACAGGGTCGTTAGTGGTTGCAGCAGCGGCTGTTATAGCAGCAGAACCCATACCAGCTTCATTAGAAAATACACCACGTGCAACACCAAAACGTAAAGCCTGCATCATTGATGCAACAATTCCGCCACAGAGCCCGCCGCCAACAGCTTTAAAAGAAAATGCCATTTTAAAAATCATTGCAACCCCGGAAGGCAAGTTGCTTATATTACCTATTATAACAACCATGCCTGCTATTATGTAGAATACTGCCATAAGTGGTACAACTACCTGTGATATTTTTGATATAGATTTAATACCACCAATAATTATAAGAAGTGCAAGGACTGTAATTATAATGCCGGTAACTGTATATGGTACATCAAAAGTAGATTTCAATGCGGTTGAAATGGAATTTGCCTGTGTAAGGTTGCCTATACCAAAAGAGGCTAAAACAGCAAATAATGCAAACAGCCAGCCAAGTGCAGAGCCAAGCTTTTTATTTTTAAATGCTTTTTTCATTGTGTACATAGGGCCGCCGGACATCTCACCTTTTTCATTTGTTTCACGGTATTTAATAGCAAGCATACATTCGCTGAATTTGGATGTAATACCAAATGCGGCAGAAATCCACATCCAGACAAGAGCACCAGGACCGCCGGATACCATTGCTGTAGCAACACCGACTATATTGCCTGTGCCGATAGTTGCTGCCAGGGCTGTTGTAAGTGCGGAGAACGGGGAAACATCGCCATCGCCTTTTTTCTGGCGGGCTTCTTTGCTAAGAACGCTTTTAATTGCATAAGGAAGATTACGCCAGCATAATGCTTTTGTGCGTATTGTCAGGAATATGCCTGTACCAACTAAAAGAACAAGCATAACAGGGCCCCATACAAAGTCGTCAACAATATTAAGGACATTTGTAAGGCTTTCAATAAAATTATCCATAAATTACCTCTTTTCTGCGCTGGGCAAGTGCGCATTATTCATTTTAAATTATTTTTAACTTTATTTTGTATTTTACATCAGCATAATGTGAAATACAAGTAAATTGTGGCAAAGCTGCACATCTGTTTCATAAATTTATTATATTTCCAGTGCAGGGCAAATAATGGTGAAATAAACCGGAACATAACGAAGCAGGGCATTTATAAAGATTTCTGGCATATTGGTGCCGGAATAAAGAACTATATAGTATATAAAGGCTACTGTTAAATTATGTATTTAAGATTTAATATAAAGAAAGCTGTAGTGAGCAGTTAAAATAGTATATGCAGAATGGAGGAATACTATGAAACAGTTTTTGCAGGATTATAATATGGTCTTTGCAATGGCGGCTGCCGGCTGCCTTACAATTATGATGAAAAGCATTGCAGCTATAGTATACTATAAGCTTATCTGCCAGGCAGAACAGATGGGTAGCACCCAGAATAAATATATGAAGGCGCTGGTGGGTAAAATTACTGCTTCATATAAGCTAAAACGTGAAGTACACAATATAAAATGTATTGTGGACAAGAGCATGTATAATATGCGTTTCCTCGGTGTTTCGGCGGCAGGCTGGAAAAATACAGGGATTTATGGAATTACCACTGTATTTATGTTACTGGTTTCATGCCTGCTTCTGGGAGTTTACTTCCATATGCCTTATGAATGGCATGCGTTAACCGGGCTGTCAGCTATTGCTGTTATAATGCTTCTTGCAACATCAGAAATATTATTCCAGATACATAGGAAATACAGGCTTTTACAGCTACAGATGACAGACTATCTCGAAAATATACTACAGCCCAAGCTCGAAAAGGAATATCTTCATCCTGAAGAAGAGAAGAAATACCAGAATGAGTATTTTGAGAATGAAGAACAGACAGACCAGCAAGATGAAGCTGCTGCTTCAATGGAAGACCTCAAACTTTTTGAAGAGTTTGTAGAGGAGTATTTAGCTGATTAAAAAACAAGGCAAGGCAGGAAGGGCATGGTTATTAGTATGGAAAAGAGATTTAGTATTTCGGATGCATCCAGGCAGGTTGAAGTTGAAAACCACGTTTTAAGGTACTGGGAAGAAGAATTAATGCTTCCGATTGAAAGAAATGCGAAAGGACACAGATTTTATAAAGAAAGTGATATACAGGCACTTAAAACCATAAAAGATTTAAAGGAGCAGGGCTTCCAGCTTAAGGCAATAAAGCTCCTTATGCCTGATATTGCAAGGGTACGTGATATGAGCCCGCAGGAAGTGTACCAGTTAAGGGAAGAGTTGAACCAGCAGGTTTTAAGGGAGGAAGAAGTGCAAGATAAGAATGTAGTTCCACTGCAGTCAGCAAGACGTGCTTCAGCGCCAGCTAAGAAAAGCAGTGAAGAGAAGATGAAACAGTTTGAAAACATGTTAAGGCATATGGTTTCACGTATTGTAAACGAGAATGAAACAGCATCTGAGAAACGGATTTATGAAGCGGTAAGTACAAAAATTATGAAGGAGATGGATTATATGATGAGGGAAAAGGAGGAGGTACAGGAAAAGCAGATGGAATTACTACAGCAGATACTAGATGAAGTAAGACGGGAAATGCCAGAAGCTGCTGCAAGTAATGAGCCAAAACCAGCAGGTACACGAAAGAAGAAAAGAGAAGAAAGCAAACCCAGAAAAAGAAAATTATTTGCCAAGTCTGTCTAATAGTGGTATAGTTATAATACTATAACATTTTGATGGACAGATAAATGCCATCTGCCAGGTTTATGTGTGGGTGGCGTTGTGGAGGATTTTATGGGTAATTTTATAATTGAAAATTATGGGGGGATAAAAGGTCTTTACCATGTGCAGCCAGAGGTGCGCGGTGATGCAAGGGGTTATTTTATGGAAACATATAATTATAATGACTTTAAAAAAGCCGGGCTTGATATGGTATTTGTGCAGGACAACCAGTCATTATCATCCAAAGGTGTTTTAAGGGGGCTTCATTTCCAGAAAGAACATACACAGGGCAAGCTTGTGCGTGTTATTAGTGGTGAAGTCTTTGACGTGGCTGTTGATATACGCAAAGGTTCAGAAACATATGGAAAATGGGCTGGTGTAATATTAAGCGCAGAGAAGAAAAATATGTTATATGTACCAGAAGGTTTTGCGCATGGTTTTTATGTATTGTCAGATACAGCAGAATTTTTATATAAATGCACAGACTTTTATGACCCGTCATCAGAGGCAGGAATAATGTGGAATGACCCTGTAATTGGTATAAAATGGCCAGTACCAGAAGGAGAAGAACCAAAGCTTGCGGAAAAAGATAAAAAATATCCTGCTTTTTCGGAGGATATTTTCCTGGAATACTGATAAAATACTATTATAATCCAGAATATTAATTGTATGTTTGGTTGTATATAATTATTTACAGAAATGAGGACAGCTATGGATATGGAAAAGGTACTAATTACCGGAGGAAATGGACAACTTGGACGTTCACTCTGTTACCTGCTGGAAGGGGCAGATACTGAGGTAATTGTAACAGATACAGACACACTTGATATATGTGATTTTAAACAGGTTGAGGATTTTGTGTTAAAGCATAAGCCAGATACAATAATTAACTGTGCTGCACATACTGCTGTTGACAAATGTGAAACTGATGCAGAAAATGCAGAAAGGATTAATGCAGATGGTGCAAGAAACCTTGCAATAGCAGCAGGCAGGACAGGGGCACAGATAGTGCAGGTATCAACAGATTATGTATTTGATGGAAATGCAAGGAAACCTTATACTGAGGAGGATAAAACTAACCCACAGAGTGTATATGGCAGGACAAAGCTTGCAGGTGAAAAAGCTGTTATAGAAAACTGCCACAAGTATTTTATAGTAAGGACAGCGTGGCTTTATGGTGATGGCAATAACTTCGTAAAGACGATGCTTGGGCTTGCAGATAAAATGGACTGTATTACAGTTGTAAATGACCAGTATGGGACACCTACTTCTTCACTTGAACTTGCAAGGATGATACTCCATATTATACCATCGGGGCAATATGGGATATATCATGGGACATGTGAAGGTGAAACAAACTGGTATGAATTTGCATGTGAGATAATGAAACAAGCAGGTAAAGACGTAAAAGTCATGCCTGTAACAACAGAAGAATACATGAAAAATAAAAAAGCCGCTGCAAGGCCAGCATATTCTGTCCTTGAAAATAAAAAACTTAATTCTATGGGAAGTTACCGTATGAAAGAGTGGAGGGAGGCTTTAACAGAGTATATGCATATGACGGGCAATTCCAGGGTATAACAATACCACCAGCAGATGCCGGCTGCTGGTGGTATTGTTTTGTCTGGTACCTTTCCAGGGTTAATTAATAGTTATCCTGCAAGTGTCATAGTTGCCATTCTGGATAGTAGCTGTAATATATGCTGTACCCTTAGCTTTTGCATATATTTTGCCCTTTGATGAAACAGAAACTATGTCATTGTCAGAGCTTTCAAACTTTGGAATTTCATCTGTAATGCTTGGCCGTAATGTATATTGCAGTTTCCTGCTCTCCCCGATACTAAGCTTATACTTTGTTTTGCGGAATTTTACGCTTACAGCTTTAGGTGTTACTTCTACTTCTAACTTTAACGTATATGTATTAGTTACAAAAAGGAATACTGGTTCTTGTATTTTGATTGTAATAGTAGCAGTACCTACACCAACGCCAGTGTATTCACAAGTGTTGTCTTCTCCTGGATTAACAGTAAGAATTGATTCATCTGAGCTTTTATACGAGATATCGCTGTTATCAGGTACCTTATAAACAGTGAGGATATCGCTTGTGCCAGTTAAGATTGAAGTGCTGTCCCTTTTAAGAAAAGGTTCTGTTTTATCGGCACGTTTAGCATACTTAGACACGCTGGCAGTTTTGATAAAAGTATCAGATGATGCAAAAGCCTTGTCACAAGGAAATATAATAGAAACAGCTAATAAGGCCAGCATACAGATACGTAATATCTTGCGCATTTTGTCCTCCTTAGATATAGATTTAGCATAGCAGATGTGTAAAAAGAAACTTTTTAACATATACTATACTGTTTAAAAATAATAAAAAATATAGATGTCAGAATAGTGTCATATAAATTACTTTTTTTGCCATATTTATTCCGCAATTTAATATTATAATAAGCATGTAGGGAAACAATTACTATAGAAATGAGGTGTTGTATGCAGTATATTTTGATTGCAGATGATAATCCAGACATTACAGATATACTCTCTGTATATGTGAAAAAGGAAGGGTATGAACCAGTAGTTGCCAAGGATGGAATAGAGGCAGAAAAGCTTTATGAAAGCTATAAGCCGTCAGCCCTGCTTCTGGATGTTATGATGCCATTAAAAGATGGTTATGAGGTATGTAAAAGTATCCGCAGGAAATCAAGCGTGCCAATAATACTTATTACTGCACGTGGCGAAGATTATGATAAGATAATGGGGTTAGATATAGGGGCAGATGATTATATAGTAAAACCTTTCAGCCCAAGTGAAGTTATGGCAAGGTTAAGGGCTGTACTACGCAGGTTTGTTGCTACAGAGGTATCAGAAAATTCTGATACAATACTCAGGATTAACAATATGACTGTAAATCTTGAGGAATATTCATTTATGATAGGGGATAAGAAATTACCTCTTACAAAGAAAGAAATTGAAACTATGTGGACACTGGCAAGCAACCCTAATAAGGTTTTTACCAGGGACAACCTTCTTGACAGCCTGTGGGGATATGATTATTATGGTGACAGCAGGACAGTTGACTCACATATAAAAAGGCTGCGTGCCAAAATTGATACAATAGAGCACCCGGCATGGAGTATTAAGACAATATGGGGAGTAGGATATAAGTTTGAGATAAATGATGGTGATGTATAGGCGGAAAGGTGCAGCATATGTATAACAGGATAAAAGACATATTGAACAAGTTCCTGAAAAAGTCACATATTAAAAAGGTATGGAAGTTTATAATTAAAAGAGATATTGTAGTAAAGATATATTTATCCTTTACATTTGTACTTGTGCTTACAAGCTTGCTTACGGGAATTATATTTATCAGGTTATACAGGCAGAACTATATGCGTTCACATTCAGAACTTCTTGCAAAACAAGGACGCAGGATTGCAAGGAGGGTAGCCAGTTTTGAGAAAAATGGCAGGATTGAACAGTTTCAAAAGTATAGTACATATATTGATGAAATTGAAGGTGCAGAAAATACTGATGTGTGGATAATTTCCAATGAAAATGCAAAAAAACCACTTAACAAAGAGTATACTATGGACACAGCTAATGGCGTGCTGGCAGATGCATATGACGTACTTTATGCTGCATATAAAGGGAAGATTTCTTCCAGTTCCAGTTTTGATGATATCTATGGAATGGCTACCTTAAGGGTTGCCATTCCCGTTTTTAATAAGGAAACAGGCGAGGCAAGCGGTGCTGTTATGATGGTATCCATGATTGACAAGCAGACTATGGGCATTGACAAAGGGACTTACCTTATTATTTTAAGCCTGTTCCTGTCGTTCCTGGTGTCATTTGTGGTTGCATTTTTATTTTCACAGTACCTTTCAAAACCGCTTGCTAAAATAAGCAGGAATATAAACAGGATTTCAAAAGGAGATTATTCATCCATAGCACCTAAAAAGCCACAGACCCAGCTTGGAAGGATTGAAACCACACTTGACAGGCTTGCTACCCAGCTTGGGCAGGCTGAGAAAGAACGTGAGAGTTTAGAGCAGGTGAGAAGGGACTTTTTTGCAAATGTATCACATGAATTAAGGACGCCAATAACCGTAATACGTGGTTATGCAGAAACGCTTAATGATGGGGTTATTACGGATACAAGTGCAGTAGAAGACATGTACCAGCGTATGCTGTCAGAGTGCCAGGGCATGGAGCGGCTTGTAGGGGATTTATTTACATTGTCTAAGATGCAGAACCCTGATTTCCAGGTAGAGAAAGAGCCAGTAAGCCTTATGCAGGTATTTGGGGATATAGGCAGGAGCAGCAAGGTAATAGGCAGGGAGAAAAATATCCAGTTTAAAAGCAGTTTCCCTGAAAATGACCCATGTATGGTACTTGGTGATTATGTGCGCCTGCGCCAGATGTTTCTGGTAATAATAGATAATGCAGTCAAATTCTCACATGAAAACGGGACTATAACAACAGAAATATACAAAAGCAATAAAAAACTCCATATAGGCATTGAGGATAATGGTGTTGGAATATCTAAAGAAGAACTGCCATTTATATTTGAAAAATTCTATAAGTCCAAATTAAAACAAAATGAAAAAGGCACAGGCCTTGGTCTTATGATTGCAAGGCAGATAGCATTAAAACATGACGGGACATTATCAGTTCAAAGTGAGAAAGGCAAGGGGACAAAATTTACATTTGTATTTGATGAATGTACCTCAATGGATGAATATGAATAGATTGTGGCTGGTTTAGAAATATCCAAAAAATTTAACGAATTCTTTCCAGCCTGTAATATAAATCCCGATAGCAAACAATACTATAAATACAAGCAAAGGCAGCAGGGTAAGGGATTTCTTTTTCTTGTGGCACTTTTTACAAAGCAGGGCTGTAACAGGCAATATTGCAAGCAGCCAGAGCATAAGCATAACAATTCCCATAAGTACTGAAATATCAGTTTCAGTACCCAGGTCATATGCATATCCTTTGCCATGCCCTGTAATATACATGTATATACATCCAGTCCAGACTGGTGAAATTATACTTACAAACAGAAACCATAATACTGAAATAAAATTTATTATCTTTTTTATAATAATTTTGCCCATAAGACCTTACATCCCATCTGTTATATGATATTTCTATTTTACCATAAAAAATATATAAGTCTATCATAAGTGGACAATAACAGCACATCCGTTTCATAAAAACAGGGGTGCACTTCCAATACGCCAGGATATCATTTAGTTAAGAGGATTTTAAAAATAGTTAATTACTGAAGCTGTCAAATCCAAAGTGTCTTCCATGAACAAAGCACGCTTCCGCTTGGACATCGCACGCAATGGATGCATAAAGCCCTTAATGTTCCTACGGAACATTTTAAGACAGGGCTTAAGCACCAGCGGCTCTGTACAGCTTGTTCATGTAAGCACATTTGGAATTTGCCAGCCAGTTCACTCTTTGGCAGTTTCCAAAAACATTTCTTTTAAATGCAGCAGTGCATAGTATCCCTATGTTACAAAAGGAACTGCCGTCCATTTTGTAACATCTAAAACGGGATACAAATACTGGCGGGGTTAAAGTGCTCCTATTACAGAATACTTGCTGGCATCTGGCACACAAAACCTGCCACCAGAAATTTACAACAAAGCACAAAATAAGCAGATAGCTGTAAATTATGGCAGGTGGTATGTAGTTTAGACATACGGAAGCACAGTGGTGTCATTTTTATATTAGTCCCTGTATAAAAGTAATTATTGCAATGTATAATAAGTGACTGGCAAAATCATTCCCCGCCACCCCATTTCCAGTTATCTTTTTATTTTGTGTTTTATTGCAGGTTGATGGTGACAGGTTTTGCGTGCCAGATGCCATGAATTATTCCAGGAAAGGGGCACTTTAACCCCGCCGGCATTTAAGCCATATATTTA
>CAJTRU010000033.1:25116-42747 GCA_910579085.1 uncultured Lachnospiraceae bacterium
CGTGCCTCTGTATGGAATATTCTGGCTCTGGCACAGAAACCGTCCGTTTTACGGCAACAAAAAATAACTGGAAATTATCCACAACAGAAATTAAAAAGTTTAAAATTTATAGTTGTAATTTCCGTGAAAAATGTATATACTATATTGTAGAAAGATTTCCTGGGGTGTTCGATACTCCTGATATTTTGAACCTACACCTATTGATTGGGATTCCTACATTTTTGTATTGATGCCAGGCCTCCTCTGAGTGGAAGGCAGATATACAGATGCGGTTGCCCACCTGGCTTAATTGCTAGGACTCAAAATTCAGGAACCGGCATTTTGGGGGTCTTCTTTAAGTTTGTTTTTTCTGTCAGGGGCTTGTAAACAAGCCCCTTTTTTGGTAGAATTATAAAGCTGTAATACAAGCAGCATAACAAAGGAGGTAAAAGACATGGCACAGAAGGGTAATTTACTTACATTCCGCCCAGATATAAAAGTAGTGGATGCAACTATAAGGGACGGGGGACTTGTAAATGATTTTAATTTTACAGATGATTTTGTAAAGGATTTATATAAAGCAAATGTAAAGGCAAAAGTTGATTATATGGAATTTGGATACCGCGCTGACAAGGAGATGTTTGCTTCAGAGGGTTTTGGCAAATGGAAATTTTCAACAGATGATGATATACGTGGAATAGTGGGAGATAATAACACAGAACTGAAAATTGCAATTATGGCTGATACAGGGCGCTGCAATTATAAAGAAGATATACATGAGCGCAGTGAAAGCCCGGTAGACCTTATACGCATTGCTACATATGTAAATGCAATGCCGGCGGCCCTTGATATGATAGAAGATGCCCACAAAAAGGGATATGAAACAACATGTAATATAATGGCAATATCCAATGCCAAAGAGTCAGATATAGCTGCTGCCCTGGAAATGCTTGGACAGAGCCCTGTAGACGGCATATATATTGTAGACAGCTATGGCTCAATATATCCAGAACAGACCAGGGTTATTGCAGAGCAGTATATGGAAATTGGTGAGAAATATGGCAAATATATTGGAATACATGCACATAATAACCAGCAGCTTGCGTTTGCCAATACAATTGAAGCATGTGCACAGGGTGTTTCTTACCTTGATGCTACTATGAGCGGCATGGGGCGTGGTGCAGGCAACTGCCCTATGGAACTGCTGCTAGGTTTCCTTAAGAACCCTAAGTATAAATTATTCCCTGTAATCCAGTTTATTGAAAATAATATCGTGCCTTTAAAAGAGGCAGGTGTAGAATGGGGATTTGACATACCATACCTGCTTACAGGATATCTTAACCAGCATCCAAGGGCTGCAATTGCAGCTATGAAAGAAGGACGTAAGGATTATTCAGGATTTTATAAAGAAATAATTGATAAAGACTGACACATATATAACAGGCCCTGCATTTTATATATTATGGATTGCAGGGTTTGTTGTTTACATGGTGTTTATGGGGGATTATTATGGAAAGCAGTATGAAACCTATAGGTGTGTTTGATTCAGGTGTTGGCGGCATAAGTGTTTTAAGGGAACTTGTAAAACAGATGCCAGGCGAAGACTTTATATATTTTGGGGATTCTGTACATGCGCCATATGGGACAAAACCTTTAGAAGAGGTAAGGCAGCTTACAATTACTAATGTGCGTTTTCTCCTGGAAAGCGGTGCAAAATCAATAGTAGTTGCCTGTAATACAGCTACAAGTGCCGCCGTTGCACAGCTTAGGAAGATGTACCCGGATGTGCCGCTGGTAGGTATAGAGCCTGCAATTAAACCGGCAGTAATGTATAAAGAAAATTCGTGTATAGTTGTTATGGCAACACCTATGACCTTAAAAGAGGAGAAGTTCCAGAAACTTATGCACCAGTATGAAAATATGGCGGATATAGTGCCATTGCCATGCCCTGGGCTTATGGAGTTTGTAGAACGTGGTATACTTGATGGTGAAGAATTAACAATATATCTGGAAAGGCTGCTTGGTTCTGTTAATAAAAATATAAATTCAGTGGTGCTTGGCTGCACGCATTACCCATTTGTCAGGGATGTAATACAAAGAATTGCAGGAAACAGGGTAGTGGTATTTGATGGCGGCGAAGGTACTGCACGTGAGATGAAACGCAGGCTTGCAGAGGCAGGGCTTCTAAGACAGGGAAGCCACAGCGGCAGGACCAGGTTTATTAACAGCCTTGATACAGATGATGAATTAAAGCTTTGTGAATTTCTTCTTACATATAAGAAATAAATTGCAAAAGCAAATTTAACCTTATTAAGCCAGCCTTTTAAAGGACAAGTTTCTTAAATGGTTAAATTACTATTTGGGCCGCAGATGCGGCAGGAGGATAATTATGTCACAGGAAAGTAAAAATTTTTATAGAAAGACGCTGGCCCTTGTAATACCTATGGCACTCCAGAACCTTATTAATGTAGGCATTTCTTCTATTGATGTAATTATGCTTGGCAAGGTTGGGGAAAAGGTGCTTTCTGGTGCTTCCCTGGGTGCACAGGTACAATTTATAATGGGTCTTCTGCTGTTTGGTGTTACTTCAGGTGCTGCTGTGCTTATGGCACAATACTGGGGCAAACGTGATATGCGTTCAATTGAAACAGTATTTTCCATAGCAGTAAAAATTGCACTGGCAGCAGGTGTACTGTTTACCATTGCAGCACTGGCAGTTCCGCAGGTGTTAATGTCATTTTTTACAAATGATGATGAAGTAATGGCAAACGGGGTATTGTATCTCAGGGTTGTGGGTTTTTCTTATATACCCAATGCATTGACCATGATATACCTTAACTCTATAAGGAGCATGGAAAAAGTAGGTATAGGTTTAGTAACATATTTATTTTCATTAGTTACTAATATAATAGTAAATGCATTGCTTATTTTTGGATACTTTGGTTTTCCAAAACTTGGAGTAATGGGTGCTGCTGCTGGTACTGTCGCAGCAAGAATAGTTGAGTTTATAATTGTATTAATATATGATAAAAAATTTAATGATGTATTTACATTCCATCTCAAATATCTTAAAATTAAGAACAAAGGGCTGGAAAGTGATTTCTTAAAAATTTCAGCGCCAGTAATTGCTAATGAACTTATGTGGGGGCTGGGGCTTTCAACAATGACTGCAATAACCGGGCATCTTGGAAGTGCTGCAACTGCTGCCAATTCAGTGGCGCAGGTATGCCGCAATCTTGCAACAGTTATAGCATTTGGTGTGGCAAATGCTGCTGCTGTCATGATTGGAAAGGCTATAGGTGAAGGAAATAAGGAACTTGCAAAAATATATGGAGGGCGTTTTATAAAGCTGTCAATAGGGACAGGGATTTTTGGAAGCCTGGTTTTGCTTTGTGTAAGGCCTGTTATACTATCAGTGCTTGTTTTATCAGACGATGCCAGGAAACTGTTATCAGTAATGATTTTAATAATGTCATATTATGTAATAGCACAGGCATATAATACAACCCTTATTGTTGGCATATTCAGGGGCGGTGGTGATACCAGGTTCGGTTTTTTCCTTGATGTGGCATTTATGTGGGGAGTTTCAATAATTATAGGGTATATAGCAGCATTTATGTTTGGCCTGCCAGCAGTTGCCGTAGCTTTTATACTTTATTCTGATGAAGTTTTAAAAATACCTGTTTCAACATGGAGGTATAAAACGTATAAGTGGCTAAATGATGTAACACGTACTTAATATCCCGGCAAGCCAGTATGTAAATTAATTAAAGTACAGCAGAAAACGTTGTTTTTAATCTCTATTTATACCAATGTAACCAGAAAAAGGGTTAAAGGGTCTTTTTAAGAATAATATTAAAAATCTATGTAATATAGAAAGAGCGGTAAATTATGGATAGTAAAAAGAAAATTATTGGTGTATGCGGCGCAAGGCTTTTTAACCAGATACCAATGCAGTTTATTAATACATTAAAAAAACAGAGTGAGAAAGAAGGTTACTTTATAATAGCGTTTTCTTCAAACTCAGATGATGAAGAGGAAACAGACGGGTATGTGGGGGAAAGCCAGTTATATGAACTTGCCAAATATGTAAATCTTAGTGCAATTGTAGTTTTGTCAGAAACTTTAAAAAACACCAAAATCATTAACCAGATTATTGAAATAGGCAGAAACAGGAATATACCAGTATTTACACTGGATGGTGATGCAGAAGGTGCTATTAGTTTAAACTGTGATTATTATGATGGCTTTGAGGATATGGTGCGCCATGTTGTAGAATACCATGGCTGCCGCAAAGTAAATATGCTTGCAGGTTTTAAAGGCAACAAATATTCAGATGCAAGGATTGATGCTTATAAAAGAGTCCTTAAAGAAAATGGAATTCCTTTTGAGCCAGAGCGGCTTGCATATGGAGATTTCTGGGAACGCCCTGCACAGAAGGCAGTTAAGGGCTTTATAAAATCAGGTAAAGAATTTGACGCTATTGTTTGTGCCAATGATTCTATGGCAATAGTAGCATGTTCAATATTAAATGAATATGGTTATGAAGTGCCAGAGGATGTTATTGTTACGGGATTTGACGGGACAATAGGGGCAGGATACCATTTTCCTGTAATTTCAACATGTGAGCCCGACTATGAAAATGCCATAAAATTTATTATGGATAAGATAGGGAGCTGGGAAACAGGCAAAGCATGTGATAATAACGGGTGTACAGTAAGCTTCAAGGTGAAGAAAAGCCAGTCATGTGGCTGTATGCCAAAAACAATGTATGAAATTAATACTATAATTTCATCATTGTCAAATTCTGTAGGTGACTGTTCATGGCATAGTATAGCAATGAGCGGTATGATTACAGCACTGCTTGATAAGGAAAATATTACAGATATAGTGGACTGTATTCCAGAATTTACACATTTATGGAGCAGTGTATTCAGGTTTGCATGTTTTAAATCCAGCCTGTTTACAAACTGTGCTGTGGAAGAAACATATAATGAAATGACAACAATATTAGATGTAAGCAATGGAACATATAATGAAACTGGCAGGAAGTTCAGGATTGAGGAATTTATGCCAGGCATTGACAAAGTTATGGCAGAAGATAATGGTATTGATGTACTTTTTGTAAGGCAGTTTAATTCAGGCAGGAATGTGTATGGATATATTGCAGAGGGGTATCCTGTATTAGAAGAACGTGCAATGCAGCGGTGTAATGAATTTGCAATGTTTATAACACATGCAGTTGACAATGTTATCCATAACCATAAACTTGCAAGCATGAATAAAGACCTTAAAGAGCTAAATAACAACCTGGAAGAAGCATATAATAAGATTGCTGGCCTGTATCTTAATGACTATATGACAGGGCTATATAACAGAAGGGGTTTTTATGAAAAAATAGGTCTGCTTGCTGCCAGCCATAAGTGTAAAGACAAGTATCTTTATTTATTTTCAATAGATATTGACAGGCTGAAATATATTAATGATAATTTTGGACATGCAGAGGGTGACTTTGCAATTACAACAGTCGCATCTGCAATAAGTGAAACAAGTGGGGAAGATGCTATATGTGCAAGGTTTGGCGGTGATGAATTTGTATGTGCATTTACTGCTGGCAGCTCTGGGGAATACAGTGCAGCAGAATTTTACAACAAACTTTTAGATAATATAAATAATACAAAAGGTGTAAAAGACAAGGAGTATCCTGTTGGTGCAAGCATTGGAATGTGCTGCTGCCATATGGAGGATGGTATTGATATTGAAAATATGATATTGTCCGCAGATAAAAATATGTATAAAGATAAGTCAGCACACAGGCAGGAATACCAGAAAGATATGATAAACTAATTATTGGCGGAATTTTTATGGAGGCACTGGCATGAAAATATCGACTAAAGGCAGGTATGCTATAAGGGTTATGATTGACCTTGCAGAGCACAATCCAGACAGCTTTATAACACTAATGGATATAGCAGAAAGGCAGGGTATATCTGAGAAATACCTTGAATCAATAGTTTCAGTACTTAGTAAAAATGATATCCTTATATCAATGCGTGGCAAGGGTGGCGGATACAAACTTGCAAGACAGCCAGAGGAATATACAGTTGGGGAAATATTAAGGATGACAGAAGGCTCATTTGCACCAGTTGCATGTCTTGAAAAGAAGCCAAACAGGTGTGTTAACGCCCAAGGCTGTAAGACACTTAAGATGTGGGAAGGCTTTGAAAAGGTAATTAATGAATATTTTGACAATATTACTATTGCAGATTTGCTTTCAGATGGGCAGATTATAGATAATTATGTAATATAAATATGCATAAAAGACATTATAGAAATGAGGGCTGGAATGGGATTTGTAGAAGAGCAGATGGCAAGATACCAGCGCCATCTGGTTATAGATGAAATTGGCATGGAAGGCCAGCAGAAACTTTTTGATGCAAAAGTTCTGGTAATAGGAGCAGGAGGGCTTGGTTCACCAGCAGCACTATACCTGGCGGCAGCAGGCACAGGTACTTTAGGTATTGCAGACCCCGACCAGGTAGAACTGTCAAACCTCCAAAGGCAGATAATGCATACGACTGACAGCTTAGGGAAGCCAAAGGCAGAATCAGCCAGAAGGGCAGTGGCAGCAATAAACCCTTATGCTGTAGTTAATGTATATAAAATATTTGTAGATAAAGATAATATAACAGAATTAATAGAAGATTACGATTTTATAATAGATGCAACTGATAATTTCTCATCAAAGTTTCTTATTAATGATGCATGTGTAAAAGCAGGAAAACCATTTTCACATGCAGGTGTGACACGCTTCCAGGGCCAGCTTTTTACCTATGTGCCAGGAAATTCACCATGTTACAGGTGTTTGTTTAAAGAACCGCCGCCCGAGGGGGCTGTACCAACTGGAAACCAGGCTGGTATTTTAGGTGCTGTCTGTGGCGTTACAGGCAGCTTACAGGCAATGGAAGCTGTTAAGTATATTACGGGTGCAGGGGACTTGCTTACAGGCAGGATGCTTGTGTTTGATGCGCTGGGCATGAAGTTCCGTACTGTAAAATTCCAGAAAGACAAGGATTGTAATGTATGTTCTGTATAAGTGCCAGTTATAAAAAGACCCCTCTGGAAGCCAGGCAGGGGTTTGCTTTTTCACAGGAAGAGCAGTATATATTTACTAGAAAGCTTATCCAAAACAATATAATAAAAGGCGGGGTAATTTTGTCTACGTGCAACAGAAGTGAAATTTACTTTACAGGAAGCAGCCGCTCTGTTGAGGAAGTAGCAAAAGCCATCGCATTATTTAAAAATACAAGTGACAGCAGTATAAAGAAATACTGTCTTTTTTATGGCGGCAGCAGGGCAGCCAGCCATCTTTTTAATGTAACATGCGGCCTTGATTCAATGGTGCTTGGTGAAGATGAAATACTACGGCAGGTTAAAGAAGCATATCTTGCCGCCTTTAGTGCACACCACACAGACAGCGAATTAAATATAATATTCCAGGATGCACTTAACTGCGCCAAATCTGGCAAATCAAAAACAAGGCTTTCTACTACCCCTGTTTCTATCGGGACTATAACCGCCAATACAATTGAAAAATATATTAAAGAAAATATTGACAGGGATAAATTTCCTGGCAAAAAAGTACTTGTTATCGGGATAACAGGAAAAACAGGCGGCATTGTTGCAAGAGACCTGGCTGCAAAGGGCATACAGGTAACAGGGACAACAAGGAAGCGCGGGCTGGATGCTGGTACATGGTGGCATGGCAGCAGGCTTGTGGAAGTAACAGGTTTTGAAGAGCGTTATAAATATATAGGCCAGGTGTGTGCAGTAGTAAGCGCAACAACAAGCCCGCATTATACACTGACATATAATGAGTATTTAAAAAATGCATCATATAACCAGGAAAAGCTTTTAATTGACCTTGCAGTCCCATATGATATAGACAGGAGGCTTGCAGGGCTTAAGAATATAAAACTTCTTGATATAGATTATTTTAATACACTTTCCAAAGAAAATACCAATATAAAACTTGGTGAACTTGGCAAGGCAGAAGAAGCAGTAAAAGAATGTGTAGAAAACACAATGAAAAAAATATATATACGCGGTTTCCTTGCCAGGGTTAAAGAAGATGCCATACTTGCGGATAAATTTAATAAAGAAAAATGGTTCAGGAATATGGTGTATTACTTAAAAGATGTACTCGGAAGTGATGGTTTTAAGGATGTGCTGGAAAGAATTTATATCAAAGAAACAAGTGGAGGGGAATAATGGCATATTTTCCATTTATAACAGATATAGAGGATATGGACTGCCTTATTGCAGGGGGAGGAAGCGTTGCACTGCATAAAGCAGAAATACTTTCAGAATACAATGTAAATATACATATTGTGGCAATATCTGTATGTGACGGCCTTTTAAACCTTGCAAAAAGCAATAAAAGAATAGAGGCCAGGCAGCGGGAATTTAAAGATAGTGATATAAATGGAATGGATTTTGTAATTGCTGCAACAGGTGACAAGGAACTTGGAATTCATATTTCTGAAATATGCAAAAAACAGAAAATCCCTGTAAATGTTGTAGATATAAAAGAGGCATGTTCATTTATATTCCCAGCAATTATCCATAAAGAACCCTTGTTAGTGGCTGTTTCATCAGGAGGGGCAAGCCCTGCATTAGCAGCAGGCATTAAAAGGGATATAAAGGGGATAATACCAGATTATTATGCCAGGCTCGCAAAAAACCTTGAAAAAACCAGGGAGTATGTAATTGCAAATACAAAAAATGCCGAGACAGCCGCCAGAAAACATATATTTGAAAAACTGGTATTGTATGGCAGGGAACATGATGGGGAGATACCAGAAAGTGTTGTCAAAGAAATAATAGAAGAGTACCAGGTTTAGAGAGCACTATTGGATGGACTTGTGTATATGTTAAACAGAATGTTTGGTTTTTTCAGTAATAATGTGGTTTTAATTTATTAAGAGTGGAATGGGGTATAATATAATGGAACATGGATTAACCAGGATTGGAACAAGAGGAAGTGCGCTTGCACTTGCACAGACGGAGCTTGTGGTTTCTGCAATTAAAACAAAATACCCTGGTGCAGTTATTGAAAAGGTAATAATAAGCACGAAGGGTGACAGGGAAACAGACAAGCCTGTTTCAAGCTTTGGGGATAAGGGTGTTTTTATTACAGAAATTGAGGAGGCGCTTTCTAATGGCATTATAGATATGGCTGTACATAGTGCTAAGGATTTGCCTGGTGAGTTAAAGGAGGGGCTTTGTATTCCTTGTGTATTGCCGAGGGAGGATGCAAGGGATGTACTTGTAACAAGGGCTGGTAATCTGTTTGAAGATTTGAAGAATAAAACCAGTGTGATTACCGGAACAGGAAGCAAACGCCGCCAGGCCCAGTTTCTGAGGCTTTGCAATAATGCAGAATTTAAAGGGATACGTGGCAATGTAGATACAAGGATAAATAAACTCCGGAATGGGGAATATGACGGGATTATACTTGCTGCTGCGGGTTTAAAAAGGCTTGGGCTTGACAAAGAGAAGGATTTAGCATATAAGTATTTTGATAAAGAAGAAATAATGCCTGCTGGCGGACAGGGTATAATAGCTGTTGAAGCCAGAAATGAAGATATGTATGGAAATACATATACAGGCAGGATTTTAAGGGATATAAATGACAGTGACACATTTATACATTTCCAGAATGAAAGAAAAATAATTGAAGCTTCGGGTGCAGGATGTAATAGCAGTATAGGTGTTATAAGTTATTTTTATAATAAAGATAATGAGGAGTTTCTTTGTGTAAACGTTTCAGGTGGACTGGGCGGGTTTAGAATGGCAGGGCAGGGTTTCAGGGTGACTGGCAGGCGTGAGGATGCCGCCAGTCTTACAGACATGGCAATAAGATATTTAACCTCATTAAGTAAGTCCCCCGCTTCTTAAGCGGTGGGTTTAGGACTTACTTAGTCTGGCAGGAGTTCAAGCTCCTGCCAGACTGCCGCAAAGCGGCAATGAGGTTGGTTTGTAAGTGGGCAAGTAGCGAAGCGGATTGCGAATATCCGCTTGACAAGAAGGGCATTAATCCAATGGGAATTGTATATTTTATCGGTGCGGGGCCAGGGGATGAAGGGCTTATAACTCTTAGAGGCATAGAAAAGTTAAAGATATGCGATGTTGTTATATACGACAGGCTTGCAAATAAGGAGTTCCTTAAACTGTTGAAGCCAGGCTGTAAAAAAATCTATGCTGGCAAACAGGCAGGCACGCATTACATGAAACAGGAAGAAATTAACAAGATATTAACAGAATATGCATTAAAAGACAATATTGTTGCCAGGCTTAAAGGCGGTGACTCTTTTGTATTTGGAAGGGGAACTGAAGAGATAGAAGCGCTGGGCCAGTACAATATCCCTTATAAGGTTATACCAGGCATTACATCAGCTATAGCTGTGCCAGAGTGTGCAGGAATTCCTGTTACACACAGGGGAATAAGCAGAAGTTTCCATGTAATAACAGGGCATACAGATACAAGCACAGGTTCACCAGCCTGTAATTATAAAGCACTGGCGGCAGCAGGTGGTACTCTTATATTTCTTATGGGGCTTTCCAATATAAAAGAAATAACAGATAACCTTATTAAAGAGGGGATGGCAGCAGGGACGCCAGCGGCTGTTATTTCGGGAGGCACTACAGAAATACAGAAAGTTTTGCGTTCAAGTCTTGGAAATATTGCAAAAGAAGTAAAAGAAAAAAATATGTTCCCGCCAGCGGTAATAGTAATAGGTGAAACAGCAGCATACAATTATACCTGCAATAAATATGCAGAAGAGGGCAGAAGTGCAGACAGGAAGGTTTGTAAAAATAAGGCTGGCATTGTTGCAACAAAGGCATTAATGGAAAAGCTAAAGACAAGGCTGGAAATGGAAAGTGCAGAGTATGTACCTGTTTGCAGAATGGAAGTTTTTAATGTTGTAACACATGAGCTTAAGGAAGAACTTGCCAATATAGAAAAATATAAGTGGGTTGTATTTACAAGCAGGAATGGTGTACAGGTTTTCTTTGAAACAATTAAAAATATGAATATGGATATACGCAGGCTTGCAAAGGTTAAATTTGCAGTTATAGGAAGCGGCACTAAGGAAGTACTTGCTGGCTTTGGCATTTATGCAGATTTTATCCCGTCAGTATATACATCAGCAGTTCTTGCAAAAGAACTTTCTGGTATTATACATTCTGGTGAAATGGTACTTTTGCCAAGGGCTGCAAGGGGCAGCAGTGAATTAACAGACATATTTGGACAAAGAAACATATCTTTTAAAGAAATAAAAATATATGATGTAAAAGGATATCTGCTTCCAGGGGCAGACAGGCTGGAAGAATTAAACTGTATTATATTTTTAAGCGCATCTGGTGTAAAAGAATTTGCAAGGCTGTTAAAAGATAATGGGAAAGCACTGCCAGATGGTATAAAATTTATATGTATAGGTGATGTAACAAAAAGGGCAGCCAGAGAAGAATATGGCAAAGAGGAAAGTATAATAACAGCACAAGTAAATAATGTTGATGGAATTATTCATGCATTAAGGGAGAGTGTATAAATGGCAGAAGAAATGAAAATTAATATAAAGGGTTACTGGGATGCAGTAAATATGCCTTGGGGGAAGTTGTTTTATAAGCTGCTGGAGAACCATCTGGATTATGAGGGCAGGAATATACTTGATTTTGGAAGTGGCTTTGGAATTATGGCAGATTATTTAGCAGAAAAAAATAATGTAACTGCTATAGAACCTTCTGCTGGAATGCTTGAATACAGGGTGTGCAGTAATAGTTATAAGCAGCTGACAGGAGGGATGGAAGAGTTAAGAAAGCTTCCAGATAACTATTTTGATGTAATTATCTGCCATAATGTTTTAGAATATATTGAAAACAGGGAAGAGGTTTTTGAAGAATTTTACAGGCTGTTAAAAAGTAATGGTGAATTATCAATAGTAAAACATAACAAGCAGGGTAAGATTATGCAGAAAGCGGTTTTTGAAAATGATATTTCTACAGCATTAAAACTTTTAAATAATGAAAATGCAGTTTCTGTTAATTTTGGCACAATTAATGAATATAGTGGTAATGATTTAGATAATTATACCAGTGGAAAGTTTATTGCCAGAAATAAATATGGTGTAAGAATATTTTTTGCGTTACAAAGGAATGAATTTAAGGAAAAACCAGAATGGATTAGTGATATGTTTGAACTGGAAAGCAGGGCAGAAGAAATACCAGCTTTCAGGGATATAGCGTTTTTCCACCATATAATTTTAAATAAACAATAAAAACTATATAAGTATGGGAATTTATATATAAAATTTAATGAAACGGAGTTAGAAAATATTATGGTACGTATGCGCAGGTTAAGGTCGGGCAGCAGTTTAAGAGACCTTGTAAGGGAAACAGCAGTTACAACAAATGATTTAGTTTATCCTGTATTTATTAAAGAGGGTAAAAATATTAAAGAACCAGTTCCCTCAATGCCAGGTATTTACCAGTATTCACATGACAGGTTTGATGAAGAACTGGAAAGGGTAATTAGTGCAGGAATAAAGGCAATTCTTGTATTTGGTATACCAAAACATAAAAATGAACTTGGAAGTGAGGCATATAATGATAATGGTGTTACTCAGAATATAATAAGGTATATTAAAAAGAAAGCACCAGGTATTGTTGTTATAGCAGATGTTTGCCTTTGTGAATATACTTCGCATGGGCATTGTGGAATTATATGTGGCAAGGAAATATTAAATGATGAGACACTTGAGCCACTTGCAAAGATGTCTGTAAGTCTTGCAAAGGCGGGGGCAGATGTTATTGCGCCTTCAGATATGATGGACGGGCATGTTGCTTACATAAGGAAAGCACTTGATATTACAGGTTTTAAAAATACTCCAATAATGGCTTATAGTGCTAAGTTCGCCTCAGCATATTACTCACCATTCAGAGATGCTGCACAGTCTGCCCCTTCATTTGGTGACAGGAAAACATACCAGATGGACCCGGCTAATGGGCGTGAGGCTATAAGGGAATGTGAAAATGATATTGCAGAGGGGGCAGACATTATAATGGTAAAGCCAGCCCTTGCATATCTGGATGTTATTAAGGAAGTTTCAAACTGCACAAATTATCCTGTAGCTGCTTATAACGTAAGTGGTGAGTATTCTATGGTAAAAGCGGCGGCCCTAAATGGCTGGATTGATGAGAGAAGGATTGTAATGGAGAACCTGGTTTCAATTAAAAGGGCAGGTGCAGGCATTATAATAACTTACCATGCATTAGATGCAGCAAAATGGCTTAGGGAGGTATAAAAATGGCTGGCTGGAAATCAGAAGCTTTATTTAAGAAATCAAAAGAGATAATGCCAGGTGGTGTAAACAGCCCTGTACGTGCTTTCCAGGCAGTAAACCAGACCCCTGTTTTTATAGACAGGGCAAAGGGTTCAAAGATATATGATGTTGATGGCAATGAATATATAGACTATGTGTGTTCATGGGGGCCAGGAATACTTGGACATGCGGACAGACGTGTAACCAGCGCTGTAAAGGAAACATGTGATAAAGGGCTTACATTTGGTGCACCTACAGAAAAGGAATATATACTGGCATCACTTATACAGGAACTAGTGCCATCTATGGAAATGCTGCGTCTTGTAAACTCTGGCACAGAGGCGGTTATGAGTGCAATAAGGGCAGCAAGAGGGTTTACCAGAAGGGATAAGATTATTAAATTCAGAGGATGCTACCACGGACATTCTGATGGTCTTCTTGTAAAAGCTGGTTCCGGGGCATTAACACAATCTGTTCCCGACAGCCTGGGAGTGCCACGGGGCTGTACAGAAAGCACACTGGTTGCAGAATATAATGATATTTCTTCTGTAAAAAGCATTTTTGAAGAGCATGGCAATGAAATAGCGGCAGTAATTGTTGAACCTGTCGCTGCAAATATGGGGGTTGTGCCTCCTGTACCTGGATTTCTTGAAGGGCTTAGGGAGATAACTAAACAGTATAAATCACTTCTGGTGTTTGATGAGGTAATAACAGGTTTCCGCCTTGCAAAAGGAGGGGCGCAGGAATACTTTGGCATAGTGCCCGATATTACAGTGCTTGGCAAAATTGCTGGTGGAGGTATGCCACTTGCAGTATATGGCGGACGGAGGGATGTTATGGAAATGGTTGCACCGCTTGGTGGTGTGTACCAGGCTGGCACATTGTCAGGAAACCCAGTTGCAGTTACAGCAGGTATAGAAACTTTAAAGATTTTAAAAGAGGATAAAGGTATTTATAATAAGATAGAAGAAAATACTACAAAAACCAGGCTGGCAGCAGAAAAAGCATTTGGCAGCAGTGTGTGTGTAAACCAGACTGGTTCACTTATGTCATTGTTTTTTACAGAAGAAAAAGTTACAAGCTATACAACAGCGGTAAGCTCTGATACAGAAAAATATAAGATGTATTTTGCGTATATGTTAAAAAGCGGGATATATATTGCGCCATCACAATTTGAAGCAATGTTTATATCAGCAGCACATACAAATGAAGATATAGAAAGAACCTGTGAAACTATAAAACAGGCAGCAGAGGTGCTTAAGTCTTATACTTGTATGTAATTAAATATACATTTATAAGTATAAAACCCTGTTATCTGGCAAAAAAGTTCCACAACCGTAATATTACTATTGTGGAACTTTTTTATATATACAATATATTTATAGCTGGTGTACTAGTACACAGCAGATATGGCAGTAATTTTATACATTCATATCTACCTTTGCACCTTTCAGGTCTTCCATTATAAGGTTTAACTCTTCAACAAGTTTTTGTATTTCTTTTTCAGCTTTTGAAGCAGAGGAATTATTAGAACTTTCCTGTATAATATCATGTACTTCTGTTGTATCAAATGATGTATTAACGGATGTATCCGGGCTGGCACTTTCAGTAACGAAAGAAGACAGTTTTGCTTCTTCAATACGTTTTTCAAGCTCAAGTTTTTCTTTCTTGCGTTCTGCTTCTTTTTTCTCTTCCTCTTCCTTCTCTTCAGCCTCTTTCTCAGCTTTCTCCATTGCTTCTTCCATTTTCTCATCAATATTGTCTTTGGCTTCTGCCCAGAGTCCGCCAATAAGTTCTTTATTAGCTGCTTCCATTATTTCATCTGCTTCACGTGTAGCATCCGCTACAGGGTGTGTCTTAAGGCGTTCAAGCTCTATATTAGTGATTGAGCCCGAAATTGCATTAGCTGATGACTCCTTCTGTGAAGCACGCTGCCTGTAAACTTCCTCCTTGCTGTCAAGTTCCATCATGCCTTTCTGGTATTCAGTAAGTCCTCTTTTATATATTCCAGCAATCTGTTCCATTTCACTGTCTGTAAGCACTGTATCTGGCTGGAATTCTTTTCTGAGGAGTTCTAACTCTTTATGTTCTTCTGAGTCTTCTGTTACACCATAGCTCTCCATAAGCTGTGCGCGTTCATCCTGCACTCCCATAGCCGCTTTTTTATCTTTAAGTGCTTCTTGTTTAAGTAGTTCCTGCTGCTCTTTAAGCCCGTTTATGCTGTTATCTATATCCTGTTCTGTTGCAAAAGTATCATTAAGGATTTTCATGGCACGTTTATAGGCAAGTTTACGCTTAAGTTCAATAGTATTATTATTCTGTGAATTAAAATTACCAGCAAAAATACTTTTTCCGCCTTTGGAATTCTTAGAGTCCTGGCTGTTTTTTTCTGTATGTCTGTTTGTTACAAATAAGCCATCTTTATTATTACTGGCGGCAAAAATTGATATTCCCATAATATTGCACCCCTTTCTATATCTGTCTTTAATTAATGATATAGGTTATATCGGCGGAAATATGTACCATTATTAATAAATACGGAATATTTTAATATTTGTTGGTTACATAATTAGCTGTTTTTATAATAATATTAATATGCCAGATGGTAAGCCTTTGCACCATGTGAAGGCAGTTTTATATCTATTGAAGAAACACCTTTTGCAATTTCTTCACCACTCCACAGTTCTGTTACATCAGCATTATTTATTTCCACATCTTCAAAGTTTATTGTAATACTGCTGTCACTTACGCCTGTATTAAAGATTGCAATATACAGCCCGCCTTCACAATCTGTGCTTGTCCATAAAATATGTTCTGTTCCATTAATTTCTTTTCTCCAGACCTGGTGTGAGTTACGGGAATTTTTATGCATTTTTAATATTTCTTTATTAGTGGCCAGACCCATTGTAAAATCATCAAATTTAGTCATTTCCCCGCCTATCATAAGAGGTGAACGGAAAATTGACCATAGTGTGAGCATAGTAACCTGTTCATCTTTTGTAAATTTTGTACAGTCAGATTTGTCATAATCCTGGCGTATAGGGCCTATAGGCAGCATGTCAGCATCTGGCCAGTGGCCTGCGCCAGAGTGTGTGCACCATTTTTCAGCACGTGCAAACATATCATAAAGCGCATCCCATTTATCCCAGAAGTCATCTGTAATGCGCCACATATTAGAAACCTGTTTATAAAGCTCTGCCTTTTCAAGAAGTGCAGGCCCTGGTGAAAGGCTTAGTACCATGTCCCTTCCACAGTTTTTAAGTGCATTGCTTAAAAGTACAAGTTCTGTTTCTTCATGGGGAAGTTCCCTTGCGATATCATCGCATTTTATAAAATCCACACCCCATGATGCATATAGTTCAAAAATGCTGTCGTAATATTCCTTTGCACCTTCCTTTGAAGGGTCAACGCCGTACATATCAGTATTCCATGCACAGATGCTTGACATTTTGGCAATTTCACGTGCAGTTTTCTGGCTTCCTTTAATTTGGGAATTAGCATGTACCGCCTGGCGTGGGATACCACGCATAATATGTATTCCAAACTTAAGGCCAAGTGAGTGTACATATGCAGCAAGTTCTGTAAAACCTTTGCCCCCGGCAGAAGAAGGGAAGCGGTTTTCTGCTGGTATAAGCCTTGAATATTCATCCATGCAAAGTTCTGTGAAATTATTGTATTCGTGGTTTTGGGCAGAAGGCTCATACCACTGTATATCAACAACAATATATTCCCAGCCATATTCTTTAAGGTGTTTTGCCATAAAATCTGCATTTTTCCTGACAGTTTCTTCATCAACGGCAGAGCCATAACAGTCCCAGCTATTCCAGCCAAGAGGTGCTCTGGATTTATCCATAATTTCCTCCAATCCTGCACTTTAAAAGTGCATAACTTTAATATAACTTTCCACATGTGTGGTTGCAATTTTTAACGGTGGAACTATTATATCATCACTGGCATTGTTTTACAATTCTTTTGGAGTGGATATATACGTCTGTTGAATAAATTCCTGTATGCAGGATAATTTCCAGTTATATTTTGTTGGAGGACGGATACAGGGTTTCTGCTGTTCTACTAAATTATTCCATTACAGAAAGCATGCCGCAGACATGGCTTTTGCACGCATTCCGCTACGACAATATAAAACAATGTCATTAAGTTAAGGGGATATGCTGGAATTTAATAAATATGGGCTGGCAAATCCAAAGTGTCTTCCATGAACAAAGCACGCTTCCGCTTGGGCTCGCACGCAATGGATGCATAAAGCCCT
>CAJTRU010000034.1 GCA_910579085.1 uncultured Lachnospiraceae bacterium
TAAGTTTTATCTGGAATATATAATATATGGGCTTTATGTGCCGCTGCGTGGGTTACCGTAGCGCAAGCGTGCCCCTGTATGGAATATTGTGGCTCTGGCACAGAAACCGTCCGTTTTTACACCAACACAAGATAACTGGAAATTATCCTATATCCGCCTTTATGAAACGGAAGTGACTGGTTAGAAATAAATGGTAGATTTCTTCTAAAAATATGTTATAATGAAGTTTAATGGCGGTTTATAGTTATAATAATATTAATATTTAACACAGAAAGGAAAGAGAAGTTATGAAGGATATAATCAAAACAGATAAAGCACCAGCGGCTATCGGGCCATATTCACAGGCAGTTGAAGTAAATGGAATGGTGTATACATCAGGTGTAATCCCTGTTGACCCTGCAACTGGTGAAATTGCAGGCAGTACAGCAGCAGACCAGGCAGAGCAGGTGTTTTCAAACCTTAAGAATTTAATTGAAGCATCAGGGACTACTATGGAAAACATAGTTAAGACAGTTGTATTTTTAAAAGATATGGAAGACTTCGCTGCTGTAAACGGGGTTTATGCTAAGTATTTCCCACAGCCTTATCCTGCAAGGTCATGTGTCGGAGTGGCAAGGCTTCCAAAAGATGTTATGCTTGAAGTTGAGGCAATAGCTGTAAAATAATAGTATCTGGTGCAGTTTGTGCATACATTTTCTACGCAGACCGGTATAATTGTTTATAGTTCTCTATAATAGTAGAATATTCTATGCTAGTAGAAAGCTATTTAACAATTTACCTGCCTTTTAGGCACTATATGCCATATTTCCAAAAAAATACGCTAAAACAGGAGATTTTTTGTTAAATTTATGTTAAAAGAGGTGTTGACAAATAAGACTGGCGTTGCTATAATTGGTTTTGCAATGTAATAGATTTGTAATAATTATTCTATTTATTTGACAATATTTATATTTAGTGAAGAAAGTACAGTAAATTTATATTAAATTGATTATAGGAAAAAACTAATTGGAGGTAATTATGGTTAAGACACATTGGGTTAAACGTGCTGCTGTATTCGGGACAGCCATGACATTATCACTTGCTTGCTGCAATATACCAGCTGCACCATCAGCTAGTGCAACAGCAGTCTGCCAGGAAACAGAGATAGCAGGTATTTCATTGTCTTTAGATAAGTATTATTCTACAAATTTTGTTGAGAGGTCTGTTCCAGAAAGTGATACTAGTACAATATCACCAGAAGCATCTTCTGAACCAGCGTCAGCAGAGCCAACGGCTGCACCAGAAACAGAGAAGGCCAGCCAGAATAAAAAAAGTGTAACAAAGAAGAAAACAGCTAATACACAGAAAGTTTCAGAGCGCTGGAAGACAACAGGTATATCAATAGCTGATAATTATGTTAATATCCGCAGGCATCCACGTATAAGAGGTTCAAAAGTTATAGGCAAGTTATACAGGGGTTCAGCAGCCAGGATAATCCGTACATGTAAAGGCGGATGGGTACAGATAGATTCAGGCGGGTTTAAAGGATATATAAAGAAAGAATTCCTTGCAACAGGTGCTGAGGCTGAGAAGCTTGCAGACAAGTATGGTACTAAATACATAACAGTTAAGGAAGGCACAATTACACTTAATGTAAGGTCAAGAACAAGCACAAAATCAACAATTGTCACACAAATCCCTGAAGAGGAAAGGTTCTATGTAGAAAAGTTATGTGGTGACAACTGGGTAAGGATTTCAATAGATGATGGCAGAGGATATGTTGCCAAAGAGTTTGTTAATGTAAGGGTAAGGTTTAAGAAGGCTGTTTCAATGAGGGAAGAACGTGCAAAGGCACGTGCAAAGGCAGCAGCAGAAAGAGCAGAGCAGGAAAGGCTCAGGGCACTTGCAGCAGAAAGGGCAGCAGCTAGTGAGAGTTCATCAGACAGTTCATCTTCAAGCAGCTCTTCATCAAGCAGCAGCAGTTCTTCAGGAAGCTCATCATCAAGCAGTAGTTCATCAAGCAGTAGTTCTTCTAGCAGCCATAGTTCATCAAGCAGCAGTAGCAGTAACAGCTCTTCAGGAAGTTCATCTTCAAGCAGTTCTTCATCAGGAAGCAGCTCAAATTATGGAAGCAGTACAGGTGAGCAGATAGCAGCATATGCACAGAAGTTTGTTGGTAATAAATATGTATATGGCGGGACAAGCCTTACAAATGGAACAGATTGTTCAGGATTTACAATGAGTGTATATGCACAGTTTGGATATAGTATTCCAAGAACTTCAAGTGCACAGTCAACATATGGTACAAGTGTAAGTTTATCAAATGTACAGCCAGGAGACTTAATATTCTATAAGAATGGTAGTTCAGTAGGGCATGTTGGTATGTATATTGGCGGCGGTTCAATAGTACATGCAAGTAATGAAATAGATGGAATTAAGATTTCAGATATGTATTACAGACAGCCATCTGGTGCAAGAAGAATAGTTGGTTAATATAATAGTAATAATAAATATATGCCGGGAGAAATTCTCCCGGCTTTAGTTTTCGTTTAAATTAATGTATAAGGGAGGCACGGAAATGGCAGGTACAATGGTTCATCTTGAAATAGCAGATATACTGGCACAGGAATGGGCAGGCAAAGAAGTTATTACACCATATGGCAGTACCAGGCTGGTATATGATTATTTTGTAGCAGGGAATATATGTCCGGATGGTATTATGGCACGTAAAGGCTATGTAAGGGAAATGAAAAAGCATACACACTTCAGGGATGGTATACGTGATTGTGATTTCCATAAAAAAGAAAATCTCGCACTTTTCCATAAAAGGCTGGAGGATTTTATGGAAAGCAGTTTTAACAAATTTAAAAGTGACAATGAAAGAAGCTTATATCTTGGATACTGGGTGCACATGCTGGCAGATGAAATGTTTGTTGTGCAGATACGCCCTGAATTTTTAAAAAATATTTCTGTAACCGGGCTTACAGAAGATAACATGGAAACTTTTAAATACTTTAGCAAAGATGTTGATATGGTGGATTTCCGTATTGTTAATGAGTATAAGGGAATCCAGAGGATATATAATGCATTATCAGGGATAGAACCATATGGAATAAGTGGAATGGTAACGGAAGAAGAACTTACAGACAGCCGTAACTGGATTTTGCAATATTTTTTTAAGACAGAGCATACCAGAATAACAGAACCTGTATATATATCATATAACAGGATGATGGAATTTATTAAGAATACTGCTAGTAAAATATATGATGTTTTCAAATGCTGTGATAACAATAAATAAGGTAAACAAAAAACTGCCGTTAAAATCTTCTAATAGATTAAACGGCAGTTTTAAATCTACCAGGCAAAACGTATATATCTGCCCATATTATTTATCATAGGTTATTATACACAGCCCTGTGCTTTCATAGCTTCAGCTACCTTTAAGAAACCAGCAATATTTGCACCAGCCATATAATTACCAGGCATATCAAATTCTTTTGAAGCCTCATCACATGACTTGAAAATCTGTGCCATAATGCCGTGGAGTTTAGAATCAACTTCTTCAAATGTCCATGAAAGCCTTTCTGAGTTCTGGCTCATTTCAAGTGCTGATGTAGCAACACCGCCTGCATTAGCAGCTTTAGCAGGGCCATAAAGCATTTTATTTTCAAAGTAAATATCAATAGCTTCAGGAGTAGAAGGCATATTAGCACCTTCTGCTACTGCATAGCAGCCATTTGCTGCAAGAGCTTTAGCGCTGTCTGCATCAATTTCGTTCTGTGTAGCACAAGGAAGGGCGATATCACATTTAATAGTCCATATACCAGAACAGCCTTCAGTGTATGTTGCATTACTGTGTGAAGTCCTGTCCACATATTCTTTAATACGTCCTCTTTCAACTTCCTTAATCTGCTGTACAACAGGAAGGTCAATTCCATCAGGGTCATAGATATATCCATTGGAGTCTGAAAGTGCAACTACTTTAGCACCAAGTTCAGTTGCTTTCTTTGTAGCATAGATAGCAACATTTCCAGAACCAGAAATAACAACAACCTGGTCTTTAAAACTTTTGCCATTAGCCTTAAGCATTTCATCTGTAAAGTAGCAAAGACCAAAGCCAGTAGCCTCTGTACGTGCGAGTGAACCGCCGTATGTAAGGCCTTTTCCTGTAAGCACACCTGACCATTCATTGCGTAATCTCTTATACTGTCCAAACATATAACCGATTTCACGTGCACCTGTACCAATATCACCAGCAGGTACGTCACAGTCTGGGCCAATATGCCTGTAAAGTTCTGTCATAAAGCTCTGGCAGAAACGCATAACTTCACCATCACTTTTTCCTTTAGGGTCAAAGTCAGAACCTCCCTTGCCACCGCCAATAGGAAGTGTTGTAAGGCTGTTTTTGAAAATCTGTTCAAAACCAAGGAATTTAATAATACCACTATATACTGAAGGGTGAAGCCTTAAGCCTCCCTTATATGGTCCTATAGCAGAATTAAACTGTATACGGAAGCCTCTGTTTACCTGTGTCTTGCCATTGTCATCTACCCAAGGCACGCGGAAGATAATCTGCCTCTCTGGCTCAACTATACGCTCAAAAACACCTGCTTCTACAAGGTCAGGCCTCTTTTCAACAACTGGTTCAAGAGATACAAATACCTCTGTTACAGCCTGTATAAACTCTGGTTCTGCTGCATTTCTCTTTTTTACTGTTTCAAGTAAATCAATTAAATACTGATTTTTTAACGCCACTGCTAAAAAACCTCCTTCTGTTTTAAAATGTAATTATTAGTATTCATTGGAATTGTATAATTGTATTCCATCCATAACAGTATTGCACAAAACTTCCAATAATTCAATAATTTTTTTCTCCTTTTCCAGAATTATGTGTCCATTGGGAAATGATTTATAAACAGATATTGTAAATAGCATATAAGTATTTTATAATTAAAGATATAAAATAGAAATTTAATAACCAGGGATAAACAGGAATATAAAATGGCAGAATGAAAGGAAAATAAAATGGAACTGGAAAATGAACAGCGTAAATATCTTGGTTTGGAAATTATTGAACCAGACTGGGAACGTATTGAAATCCCAAGCAATTGTTTAAAGCCTGGACTGTCAACAGGAAAAGATATTTTGTTTTTTGATGGTGATATTTTGCGTAAGGTTATCTGGTTAAATGACAATGGGCATTTTCTTGAAAACTCATATAAACTACGCACACAGGACAACCGTACAATGATTGCGCCACTTACTGTAAAGGGTAAACCTAGGCGCCTAAATGGTGTTAATATCCAGCGTTGTACGCCTTATGGAATGTATTTTGATTATAACGGGGGAATATTAATAGCAAATTATACAACACAGCAAACCTATTATTCATCCGCCTTTGCAGGTATTCCATCTATGGGACAGGAAGGGCTTCAAAAGTTTCTTGGCAACTGGGCTGATAATACCACTAATGAGGATTTAGATGAAATCCAGGCGTTTGCTAATGCAAAACGCCGTCATTGTAAATATAAAGAAGGAGATTTTTTCCGTTTTAAATATGACCGCAGAAATTATGGTTATGGACGGATTTTATTTGATGTAAGAAAATTTGTGAAGGAGGGAGGTAAATTTTGGAATATTCTTATGGGCAAGGTACTTTGTGTTTCAGTTTACCATATCATTACCAGAAATCCAGACATGAATATTGAAGATTTGCAAAAGCTAAGAAGCTGTCCATCTACATATATGATGGATAACCGTTTTTATTATGGGGAATATGAGATTATTGGGAACTCACCAGTGTCTGGGGATGTTGATTATCCAGTTATGTATGGGCGTTCTATCAGCGGAATTGACAGAAATAAAATCTGCTTTTGCTGTGGCAGGGAATACCATGAAATTCCATTTGAAAGTAACAAGCTTTTCCAAAAGAATTTTACAAACAATGGAGTAAGCTGGTCACTTAATATTGATAAAACATTAGTTGAGGAATGTATTAAGGCAGGTACAAACGGGCCATTTTGGAAAGCCAGCCGTATAAACGATTTACGGAACCCTGTTTTTTCAAAAGAATTATCTATTGTTTTAAAACATATGGGAATAGATGGTAATTTCTAGTTATCCTGTCACGTAAACCGTCCATTTATTTACATAAACAAAAGATAACTAGAAATTATTTAATATTATAAGGTTATATAATTTTGTATTTTTTCTTGTATCCTAATAAAAGATAGCAGGTATATCTACAGGCTTAATAATATTAGGAAAGCATAATGTGAACGAATTGTTCACAATTCAGACATATTTTAGACATATTTACCAGTTATCATCATAATCAGAAAGTGAAAACTTTCTACTCCCACCCTATTATACGCTGGATAACGCAAGTTATCCGACAAAAAGAGCCTTCCCGGGCTCTTTTTGTTTTTTACCAGGAAATTTTTATAGCAAGCATGTATAGTAATGTGTTATAAATATAGTAGAAAATTATTAATATGCAGGCAGTAGATATGTAAAGGGATTTATATGGCAGAACCAATATTATATAAGGTTTTATAATATAATTGCTGTCTGTAAAATATAAGGAGAGATAACTTTATGTCATGGAAATATATATTATTTGATTTAGATGGGACTATTACTGATTCACATGAGGGTATTATTAACTGCATTAAATATGCACTTGGGGAAATGGGGTATATTATACCATCCGATGAAGAACTGGGTGGATATATTGGCCCGCCACTTTATAAAGGTTTCCAGGATATTGCAGGTATGGAACCTGAAGAGGCATTAAAGGCTGCTGCCATATACCGCAGTAAGTATAGTGTTACAGGGCTTTTTGAAAATAAGCCATATGATGGTATAGAAGAGGTGTTAAAGGTTTTAAAGGAACATGGCAAGGTAATAATGCTTGCAACTTCCAAGCCAGAAGAATATGCCATAAGGATTTTAAGACATTTTAATCTTTCTGTATATTTTGATGGGATTACAGGTGGTCTTCCTGATGGAAGCCGCAATGATAAGGATATTATTATAGAAGAAAGTATTACAAGGCTTGGTTTGTCTTCTTCTGATAAATCTAATATAATAATGGTTGGTGACAGAAAATATGATATAATTGGTGCAAAGGCATGTGGAATAGCATCAGCCGGAGTTTATTACGGATTTGCAAAGAAAGGCGAACTTGAAGCAGCCGGGGCGGATTATATAATTAATACAGTGAGTGAGATAACAGACTTGTTGCTTTAAACAATTAATTATAATATAATTTAGATAAAATATTCTGCTTTAGTATTTTAACAGTAAAAAAGAAAACAGGATGCAAAATGCTTATAGTGCAGCAGGATACAGTATTAACATGAATGGAGGATTATTATGGCAGGAAAGAATAATGTAAACCAGACAGGCGGGAATTCTAAAAATACTAAAAAAATAATTATAATTGCAGCAGTATGTGCTGCATTATTCCTGGCAGGTCTGACATCAGGGCTTTTAGCACCTTCTATAAAGGAGAAATTTGATAATATACCAGGTGATAAGTTCAATGCAAAAGACTATATAAATGTGGGTGATTATAAATCGCTTAATGTTTCAATTGCAGTTACACAGGATGATATAGATTTGGAAATTGACGATTTAAGGGAACAGCACACAATTTATGAACAGCTCGATGGCACTGTTTCTGATGGTGATATGGTATATGCAGATTTTGTTGGGTATGTTGATGGCAGAAGGGCAGATGATACATGTGGCACAGACTATGTAATTATTGGTTCTGGTGACTGGCTGGAGGGCTTCGAGGATGGATTAAAAGGGGCTAAGACAGGGACTACAGTGGAATTTACCATACCAGTGCCAATAGGGACATATGGCGATAATGATATAGATGGGAAGAATGTAACCTTTAAGGTGAAGGTTGAATATATTTGTGGTGACTCAATTGTTCCAGAATATACTGATGACTTTGTACAATCTATATCAGAGTATAATACTACAGATGAATATAATGAGTACCTGCGCCAGAAACTTGCAAAAGAAAATGATGAAGACAAAGGGGAATTTGCATGGACAGATTTTATAGAAATCTGTAGTGTGGTAAAATATCCTAAAGAAATGATGGAAGAAGCAAGGAAATCAGTATTACAAGGGTATTATGACATGTCTGTTGTGTATGGGTGTGATGAGGATGAAATATTTAGTATGTTTGGTTATGAGTCGGAAGACGATTTCAGGAAAACAGATTTAGAAGAACTTGCACAGGATACAGTGAAGGAAAACCTTGCAGCGCAGGCACTGGCAGACCTTGAAGGAATATCATATACAGAAGAAGACTATAATTCTGTAGTAGATGAAGAGTATTCGTTTAACAATGAAGAATATTCTTCAAAAGAAGAATATGAGAAAAAGAACAGGCAGATGTTAAAGGATACAACACTTTTGAAAATTGTTAAGGAATGGCTTGCAGAAAATATTTCATTTGATACAGGTACAAAATAATGAACGCCAGCAGTAAAAGGATAATATCTGTATTTTACAGGGAAGGGGTGGATATTTATGGATAAACCAAATAATAAATACACCATAAGTGGTTATTCTTTTTCTAATAAAGGTGATTATGAAAGGGCGCTAAAAGAGAAAGAAGCTATATCATATATTGTTGCTAACACCAATATGGCAGATATGAAGTCTGTGCTTAAAGTCTATAACAGGTCAGTTGAAAAGAAATCGTTCCAGACTGTACTAGGTCTTGAATTTGTAAAGAATATGCGTAAAAGCCTTATTAATTCAGGGATTGTGTCAGAAGATACAATCCAGGCTGTTCCAGTCCCGCCAGCAAGTGGCAGTAAAACAGTAAAGGCAGATAGCAGCATTACACAGGATATGGCAGAAAAGTATAAACTTGCGTATGAGAATGAACATGCAGGCAGGACTATCCGCAATATGGCCATAGTTTTCCTTGTGGTAATTATAGGGGCTATGATATTTATAACTTATAACAGTAAATATTCTGTTTTTACTTATTTCACTGATTATAAGACAAATATGGAAAATGAACTGGTAGACCAGTACCAGGAATGGAGAAACCAGTTAGAGGAAAAGGAAAAGGAGCTTGATGAAAGAGAAAAAGCTTTAGGGAACAAGTAATTCCTGTACACAGATTTTACATATTTGCCTGGTAAAATAAATTAAACAAGGCTCATATATTTGTGGGAAAGGTATGGTTGTCTGTATGGAAAGTTTAAAAATATTAGTAGTAGATGATGAAGCCAGGATGCGGAAGCTTGTAAAAGATTTCTTAATTAAAAAGGATTTTAATGTAATAGAGGCTGGGGACGGCGAGCAGGCAGTTGATATATTTTATGATAATAAAGATATTGCACTTATAATACTTGATGTTATGATGCCTAAAATGGATGGATGGGCTGTATGCCGGGAAATCAGGAAATATTCACAAGTGCCTATTATTATGCTTACAGCAAAAAGTGATGAAAAAGATGAACTTTTAGGCTTTGACTTAGGCGTTGATGAATATATTTCTAAGCCATTCAGCCCTAAAATTCTTGTAGCAAGGGTTGAGGCAATACTACGCAGGACTAATGTATTGGAAGAAAATGGCGTTGAAGCAGGAGGCATTGTGCTTAACCAGTCTGCACATGAAGTCAAAATTGATGGTGAAGTTATAGATTTAAGTTATAAAGAATTTGAACTTCTTACCTATTTTATTACAAACCAGGGAGTTGCACTTTCAAGGGAACGTATATTAAATAATGTGTGGAATTATGATTACTTTGGGGATGCGAGGACAATTGACACACATGTTAAAAAACTCAGGAACAAACTGGGGGATAAAGGCGCATATATTAAGACAATATGGGGAATGGGATATAAGTTTGAGGTCTGAGGTGCAGGCTGGGTTATAACCAGTTTTTATATTTATGCCGCAGGAAGAGGCAATAGACATAATGGATGGAAAAATACTTGTAGTAGATGATGAAAAAGAAATAGCCGATTTAATAGAGGTATATCTCCTTAATGACGGGTATACAGTATATAAGTTTTATAATGGAAGTGATGCTTTAAAGTGTATTAATGAAACAGAGCTGGATTTAGCAATACTTGATATTATGCTTCCAGATATTGATGGCTTCCATATATGCCAGAAAATAAGGGAGAAATATTTCTATCCTGTTATTATGCTTACAGCAAAAGTTGAAGACAATGATAAAATAATGGGGCTGGCTATTGGCGCTGATGATTATATTACAAAGCCGTTTAATCCGTTAGAAGTTGTGGCAAGGGTAAAGACACAGCTAAGGCGGTACGTGAAGTATAATAACTCTGCCAGGAAAATGGTGGAAGAAACTGGTGAGTATGATATAAAAGGGCTGGTTATTAATAAAAATACACATAAATGTACACTTTATGGCAATGAAGTTTTGCTGACCCCTATTGAGTTTTCAATTTTATGGTATCTTTGTGAGCACAGTGGAAATGTAATTTCTTCAGAGGAACTTTTTGAAAATGTGTGGGGTGAAAAATTTATTGATAACAATAATACAGTTATGGCGCATATTGGCAGGCTTAGGGAAAAGCTGGGCGAACCTGCCAAAAAGCCAAAGTTTATAAAGACTGTCTGGGGGGTTGGTTACACTATTGAGCAGGACAAAACCAGGAACAAACTATAATAGCAGTATTGTAAGAAGTATTGTATTTAAGTATTTTTTATCGCTTATTGTATTTTTCTGCACTTTTATTTTTCTTGTAATAGTGTTGTGGTCTTATTGTTCAAGGCTGTCATGGCATCCAGATAATCCTTTATATAAATTTTTAAGATATATAAGGGATTATATACTTATATTTGCGGGTATGCCGCTAATAATAGGCAGCATTCTTATAACATACCATTTTATGTCAAGGCCATTGTGGTATCTTGATGAGGTTATACTTGCTTCAGAGAAACTTGCAAGCCCTGTGAAGGAACAGATTATACTTCCAGGGGATATGAAAAATATCCAGGACAGAATGAACCTTGTACGTGAAACAGCCCTCAGAAATGCAAATCTGGCGAAAGAAGCAGAACAGCGTAAAAATGATTTAATTATTTACCTTGCACATGACTTAAAAACGCCTCTTACTTCTGTAATAGGGTATTTAACACTTCTACGTGATGAAAGACAGATATCAGAGGAATTACAGGAAAAATATTTATCAATTTCTCTTGAAAAGGCAGAACGCCTTGAGGAACTTGTAAATGAATTCTTTGAGATTACGAGGTTTAACCTTTCTAATATAACGTTACAATATAGCAGGACTAATTTAACACGTCTTTTTGAACAGCTTGTATTTGAATTCCGGCCAATGCTGCTTGAAAAAGGCCTTGAGTGCAAGTTAGAAGCTGCACCAGGGCTGATGCTGAAATGTGATGTGGACAAGATACAGCGTGTATTTGACAACCTTTTAAGAAATGCAGTATTTTACAGTTTTGAGGATAGTGTTATCAATATACAGGTATTACAGGATGAAAAGGAAGTATCTATAAAATTTATTAACCAGGGTGATACTATTCCGCCAGAAAAACTTGGACGTATATTTGAACAGTTCTACAGGCTGGATACATCCCGTGGCTCACAAAGCGGCGGTGCAGGGCTTGGGCTTGCTATTGCAAAGGAAATTGTGGAACTTCATAACGGGACTATAACTGCCACAAGTGCAGATGAAGTAATAGAGTTTAACATAAAACTTCCTGTTTTGTAGGAAAACCGTAAGAAATCCGTTAATATTATAAAAGAAAATTATAGAATAAAAAAGAAGAACAGCACTCTTGTTTCTGTTACAATTTATTGTATCAAAACAAGGGTGCTTTTGCTTTTATAATGCTGGCACAGAAAAGAAGTCTAATATGCATAGGAAAAAAATTGCGGTTATTTTTGGAGGAAATTCTACAGAATATGAAGTATCATTGCAGTCAGTATTTGCTGTTCTTGAAAATATTAATAAAAATGATTTTGAGATTATTCCAATTGGAATTACGAGGGATGGTGAATGGTATTATTATACAGGGGACTATAAAAATATCCCAGATAACACATGGACAAAGGACTTTAAAAACCTTGTTCCAGTGGTAGTATCACAGAACCGTTCTGTAAAGGGAATTTTAAAGTTTGTGGATGGACAGTATAAAACTGCCAGAATTGATTTGGCGTTTCCTGTACTGCATGGAAAGAATGGTGAGGATGGTACATTACAGAGGCTGTTTGAACTGGCGGGGATACCAGTTGCAGGACGTAATACTCTTTCATCTGCACTTTGCATGGATAAGGACAGGGCACATAAAATTGCAAGCCTTGCAGGAGTATCTGTGCCAAAATCTGTTAAATCTGTTTATTCTGGCAGGGAAAATATAAAAGATGCAGTAGATAAAATTAAGGAAAAAATTAAACAGGAACTGGAATTTCCAGTGTTTATAAAGCCTGTCCATTCGGGTTCATCTTTTGGCATAACAAAGGTGGATAGTGAGGAAGGGCTTAAAACAGCAATAGAACTTGCACTTGGACATGATACAGAGGTTATTGCTGAAGAGGCTGTACAGGGGTTTGAAACAGGTTGTGCAATACTAGGTAATGAAGAACTGTTTATAGGAAAGGTTGACGAAATTGAGCTGTCAGATGGTTTTTTTGACTATAATGAGAAATATACATTGGAAAGCTCAAAAATTTATATGCCTGCCCGTATTAGCAGAAGCACAGAGAAACGTATACAGGAGACTGCTGTAAAAATATATAAAGCGCTTGGCTGTTCAGGATTTGCAAGGGTTGATATGTTTTTAATGCCATCTGGTGAAATTGTTTTTAATGAAGTAAATACCATTCCAGGTTTTACTTCACATAGCCGTTTTCCAAATATGATGAAAGGAACTGGATTGTCTTTTGCAGATATGCTGGACAAGCTGGTAAGGTTATATATATGATGAGCCAGGTTATAATGGAAAGGAAAAAAATATACAGTGGCAGCCTTTTGCTTGTAAATTCCAGATATCCTTTGAAAAATACTGTAAAAGAGAGAAAGAAGGAGCTTGTACCAGCCAGTGTAAATTTTCCTGCAATTCTTTTAAAGCGTGACGCAGCAAATATTTTGCAGATGGTTTTAGAAAAAATTGCCACACGCAGCCTTATTGTACCTGTAAGCGGCTACCGTACGCAAAAGGAACAGGAAGATATATATAATACTTCATTAAGAGATAACGGGGAAGATTTTACTAAAAAATATGTAGCACTTCCACGCCATAGCGAGCACCAGACAGGACTTGCCATTGACCTGGGTATTTATAAAGAAAAAATTGATTTTATATGTCCTGATTTTCCATATACAGGTATATGCAATAAATTCAGGAAAGCTGCACCATCATATGGTTTTATTGAGCGCTACCAGAAGGATAAAGAAGAAATTACAGGTATTTCGCATGAACCCTGGCATTTCAGGTATGTTGGATATCCACATTCACGTATTATTACGGATAATAATTTTGCGTTTGAAGAATATATAGAATTTATAAAAGATTATACGGAGAACAGCAGACTTGTATATAAGGATAAATCTGGTACTATAATCCAGATATATTATGTGCCAGCAGAAGACCAGACTGTTATTAACCTGCCAGACAGGTGTACCTGCCAGATATCAGGCAATAATACAGATGGTTTTATTGTAACAGCCTGGAGGAAAAACTAATGAAGAGAAGTAAAAGTTATACAGGAATTGACTGTGCCAGGCTGGTTTTTGCATTTTTAATTATTGCAATCCATACATCGCCACTGGCAGTAGCTAGTGATACAGCAGATTTTGTGCTGACAAGGGTTATTGCACGTACAGGTGTGCCATTTTTCTTTATGGTATCTGGATTTTTCCTTATATCCAGATACACATGCAATAATGGCAGGCTGGCTGCCTTTATAAAGAAGACAATTTTAATTTATGGTATTGCAATACTAATTTATATCCCGGTAAATATTTATAATGGGTATTTTTTAACTGACAACCTCCTGCCATATATAATTAAAGATATTGTATTTGACGGGACATTATACCATTTATGGTATCTCCCGGCTTCAGCCCTGGGTGCGGTAATCTCTTGGTACTTTGTGAAAAAACTAGATTTTACAAAGGCATTAATTACCGCTGCTGCTCTTTATATAGTGGGTTTATTTGGTGACAGTTACTATGGGATAATAGAAAATATTCCTATGGTAAAAGAGTTTTACAGCCTGGTTTTCCAGGTAACAGATTATACAAGAAATGGTATTTTTTTTGCACCTGTATTTTTTATACTGGGTGGCTATATTGCAGAAAACAGAGGGAAATTCCCGCTTGGCATAAATATCTGTGGATTTGTTGTAAGTTTTGGCCTTATGCTGGCAGAGGCTTTGATGTTACATAGCTTTAATGTCCAGCGGCATGACAGCATGTATATATTTTTACTGCCAGTAATGTATTTTTTATTTAGTTGTTTATTATTTTGGAAGGGAAGGCGTTTTACCAGTTTAAGGACATTATCATTGGTAATTTATATTATACACCCAATGGTAATTGTTGTAATAAGAATGTGCGCAAAGCTGTTGCATATACAGGAAATACTTATCAGCAACAGTCTTGTATATTATATGGCAACATGTTTTTTATCATTAATAACAAGTTCTGCCACTCTTTATATATGGAACATGTATAAGCCGCCTGTAACAAAACACAGCAAGGAAAGGGAAAGGGCTTATATTGAAATTAACCTTGGCAACCTGGAATACAATGCAAGGGCATTACAAAAACTGCTGCCAGAAGGCTGCCAGCTTATGGCTGTTGTAAAAGCAGAGGCATATGGGCATGGTGGTTTTGGGATTGCGGCAAATCTGGAAAGGGCAGGCGTCACCTCATTTGCCACTGCCACTGTAGATGAGGCAGTAAAACTAAGGAAATATGGCATAAGGGGTGAAATACTTATACTTGGTTATACAGATGCCAGCCGTGTCCATGACCTGAAGAAATACAGGCTTATGCAGACTATAATAAGTTCCGGCCATGTAAAAAAATTAAACCAGCAGGGAATTTGTGTAAAAGCCCATATAAAAATTGATATTGGGATGCACCGGCTTGGAATTCCAGTTAATAATACAGATGAAGTAATAAAAATTTTTAATATGAAGAATATAGATGTATGTGGAATGTACACACACCTGTGCTGTGCTGACAGTTTAGAGCCTGAAAATATTTTATATACAAAAGGACAGATTAACAGTTTCTACAAGCTGGCATATACTCTGGAAAAAAGAGGGATTAAAATGCCAGCACTGCACATACAAAGCAGTTATGGGATTTTAAACTATCCAGGGCTTAAAGCAGGTTATGCAAGGGCTGGTATAGCCTTGTATGGTGTTTTAAGTTCACCAGGGGATAAAACTGTAGCTGACCCTGGACTCCGTCCTGTACTTTCCATTAAATCAAAAGTTGTTCTTATAAGGGAACTGGAAAAAGGTGAAAGTGCAGGGTATGGCAGGGCTTTTACAGCAGGCCGTAACAGCCGTATTGCGGTAATACCTGCTGGATATGCCGATGGCATACCAAGGAGTTTGTCATGTGGCAAGGGAAATGTATTAATAAACGGGCAGTCTGCCCCAATAGCAGGACGGGTCTGCATGGACCAGCTAATAGCAGATATAACAGACATAGAAAATGTTAAAACAGGTGATACTGTAACCATAATAGGTACAGAAGAAAGCGGTACAGGGGCAGCAGAGGCAGCATGTAATTCAGGAAGTATAAGCAATGAACTTTTATCAAGGCTTGGAACAAGACTGCCAGTAATATATTCATAAATCTGGCTTAAACCAGAAGGAGTATTTACAAATATATAAAATAATACTGTTTTTTGCTATAGGTATTCCAATTAGTTTGCCAATTTCTGTATGTTTTGTGTTATAATATTTTTAATAATATTATTTCCCATATTTTCCATTATAGTTTCTTTAACAGGATTTTAAAAAATTGGGGAAGATATAGCACAGTGGAGATTTTATAGAAGAACCAGACAGCATAGGCTGCCAGGAACTGGAGTAAAAGCTATGAAACAAAAAATTAAACATATCATTTGTACAAGCGTCAATGCAATTATAATAGCTGGTATTATTATATGTTTTACAGGTTTATATTATTCTGTGTTTAAAGCAGGAATTCCTTACCAGGATGCGCCGTTAGATTTGAAGATACAATATGAAATTAATGCAGGTATTGGCGCTGTGCTGGCAGGAACTGGTTTTAAAATTATAATATTTAGCAGTATCACCAGGCTTGCCTTGAGGCTGGTATGGAAAAGGTGAATAGGGAAAATATATGGATAACCAGCAAAAAGGAACTATTTTAACATTGTTAAAAATTGATAAAACCAACAGGAACTATGCAAATAATTATTGGTTCAAATATAAGGATTTTTTAGACCCAGCAGACAGTTTTACAGCATTTTTGTGTGAGCAGCTTGAGGGAAAGCAAGGGTATATTTGCCAGGATAAAACAAATCTTTAATAAGCCAGAAGATATATTTCCAAGTGATATTGGAGAAGAAAAAGATTTTTCACAGCAGACTTTTCTTATTGGTGAAAAAGGTGTAATAATTCCAGTGACAAAGCCATCCAGTAATGAATATTCCGTTTATTATTGCTGGTGGGATTAAATTGCAGTCCTGCTAAATAATATTATTATAATTACAGCAGATATCCATTAAAGATACCCTGCAAAGACGCCATGTATAAATATAAGGGCATTTTGCAGGGTATGCCGGTTAAAGCTTAAAATGTGCAGCTAATTCCCCGGCGCCAATAAATTCTAAAAATTCTTTACAATTACATGGAGAAGGCATATTTGTAAATTCTAGTATTTCCTGCTCTGTTTTAGAATATGCATTATCATCAATAAGTCCTTGCGGGTAATACCAGGTAACAATATCCCCATCATCAAATCCCACAAAAGCTGTGTCGCCAAACTTATTTAATGCATCCCTTCTGGAAAAATAACTTTTTTCAGGGTGTAATGCTATTGCAAACGCTTCCTGGTTGTCCTGTGTCAGCCAGCCAGCTAAATCTAAAAAGCATCCCCTGTTTATTTTCTCTATAGGACATGGAATAATAGTCCATTCCCCTTGCATATAAAATTCACTGATTTGAGGGCTGTCACTGGCAAGATTGCTGTACTCTTCCAGCATATGTGGAACAAATTCCTCATTGCTGAAACGTCCAATAACATACCGTGTGTATTCCTCCTCTGGGAAGAAATAATTTTTTCTAGGTTTATTCATTTCAATTCCTCCAATCCCTTGTTATTGTTGAAAATATTATAATACAATGTTTTAGGATTGTCCATACAGAACTCCCTGTATTTGCATAACATACATATAACATATGGGCTTTTCATTTTCTTTATGATATATTTGATGTACCAATAAATAAGAGACGGTGTAATATCCAATTTTTTAATTAAAGTGGAAAGCCAGGTACAGGACAGTGTATGCAGAATTTTTGCTGATAAGGGCTTATACTGCTGCCAGGAAATTGATGAATACTGGATTGTGGACTGGCAGAAAAAACAGGTAGAAGTTTGCCAACACAAAATAACTGTAAATTATCCTATACTTACTAAACTTGATTTGTTAATGTGTTAGTGATATACTGTAATAAATACTTATTTACTCTGTTTTATTGTGTTTATTAAGGGAAGGGGTGGTTTGGCTGAAAAGGGCAGCCCATATCCTGATATTTCTGCTGTTTTTAGTATATATGGTAATGCCAGCAGTTTCGCTAATTAATTTACTGACAGATTATCAGTATGGATATACAGTTATCATGCTTATGCATTTATAACTGCTGCCATTTCGCTTGCATTGGTTGTAAATTCATTTTTTGTGAAGCATATTGTAATGGCAAAGGCAGAAATTTTATATATTTTATTTATGCCATTTTTGCCACTGGTAAACTGGATTTGTTATATAACTCCTATGGGATGGAAGCTTACAGCATTGTATATGCCATTTTGTTTTACATGTGCTTTGTTTTATATGTTAAGACATATAAAGCAGGTAAAAAGAAAAATAATAGTATCTTTGACATGCATAATATTTTTTATTCCAATATGTTTTATTTCACTTCTTGATGCCTTGTTTGGGGAGTTTGGTGTTAATAAAGTTATACAGGTGGAATATTCGCCAGATAAGAAGTATAAAGCGGAGGTTGTGGACAGTGACAAGGGGGCTTTAGGTGGTGCAGTATATGTTAATATTTGTAATTCAGAACCAGTAATTGATTTATATTTTATAAAGGTATCTAAGAAGCCGCATTGTGTGTATTCAGGTGAATGGGGCGGATATGAGGAGATGGAATTGTACTGGAAAGATAACCATATCTTATCAGTAAATGGTTCTGAATATTTTGCAGGATAGAAAAAATACAAGTTATTGTATTAAAATTTTTATAAAATTTAGTATGGAAGGAGGGACGCAGTATGAACGGTTTTGGATATTCACCAGCTTGTTGCAGCAGCAGTGCAGTATCAAAAACATGCACTTTTTTGTGTTTACGGGATTACTGCGCTCTTTTTTACCTATAATTGCCATTAAACAGGCATGGACAGATAAAAATACCGTAGTAATTCCATATGCAGTTTGGCAGTATTTTTGCCAGGCTGTTTTTTGTATATAAAAAAATTGCTGAAAGGAAGCCAAAGGTTAAAAAGGAAGGGATTACATATGGATATTAAATTATATAATAAATTAAAAAGGAATATAGTACTGGACTATATAAACACTTTTATCACTAACCTGAATATGCAGAGTTCAGTATGGGTGCTTTATCTTGCTTACTGTGGGCTAAGTATGGCAGAAACTGGGATTGTTGAGGGCATTTACCATGCAACAAGCATAATATTTGAAATACCTTCAGGGGCAATAGCGGATTTGCTTGGAAGAAAAAGGAGCATGGTGCTTGGAAGGGTTTGTATTGCTGTTTCATGTATTATTATGTTGTTTTCAAGAAGTTTCTGGTACTTTGCATTAGGCTTTGCAATCCAGGCATTAGGAAATAATTTTAATTCAGGTTCAGAGGAAGCACTTATTTATGACAGCTTGAAATATATTGGCAAGGAACATGAATATATGCGTATTTTTGGCAGGCGCAATGTTATTATTGAAGTGTCACAGGGTATTGCAACGGTTGCTGGTGCAGTCCTTGCAGAGTATTCCTATTTCTGGTGTTACAGTGCATGCCTTATAATAGCTTTACTGGCTGCTATACAGGTTTTATTTATTACTGAAGCACCTGTTGTAGAAAACATGGAAGGGAAACATAAACCTGGCTGGAAGCATATGGGAATTATGGAAACTATCAGGCAGCATTTTAAAACAAGTTATAATATAATAAGGTCAGATATACGCATATTAAAAATTATAATTTATTATTCTGTGGTTTTTGCATCACAGACACTTTTGTTTTTCTATAGCCAGCAGTATTATAAAGAACTTGGTTATAATAAAATACAAATAGGGTTTATACTGCTTCTGGCAGGCACAGGTTCATGTATTGGTGCATTGTTTAGCAACAGGCTTTATAAAAAGTATGACAGAAAAATAATAGCTGCTGCATCACTTTTAATAGCATTTGCCTTTGTGGGTTATGGCTTCAATAACATTATATTATCAGTGGTTTTGCTTATGGCGGCAAGCTTTTCGGACTCCTTGCTTTACCCTGTACAGTCAGATGAATTAAACAGGCTTATACCATCAGGGCAGAGGGCAACTTTGGTTTCTGTTGACAGCTTATTTTTCTCTGTTTCCATGATAATAATGTTTCCAGCGGCAGGTGCACTGGCGGATATAAGGGGGATGGACACAGTTTTTTCATCTATTGGAATTGGACTTATTGTATTTGTTGTGGTAATATTATTACTAAACAAACCAGAGGACATTTAATAAAACTGGATATTTTTATGGGATTAAAATGGATAGAAGGCATTATTACACAGAATGGAGGAATAAGGGCAATAATATAAAATATGATAAAAAATAATTTCAGGGTAAAATCAATTAAGACAAAGCTTATATTAATAATGATAGCTTTACTGGGAATGACAATATTCCTTATATGGTCTATGAATGAACTGTTTCTTCCGGCATATTACCAGTATACCAAGGTTTCCATGTTAGAAGAGTATTTTATAAAGACAAATGAAATAGTAAAAAAGGACCAGGATTATAATGATGGTTCAGATATGCTTTCTGATGAGAGCACTCTTCTTCTTGAAATCTTGTCTGCTAATAATGCTGCTAATGTGTATGTATTCAGGCTGTCTGAGTTTTTTGGAAATATATTTTACACATATGTTTACCCGTCATCTGATAAGATAACGGATTTCCAGAAAGAACGTGTAAGAGATAAAACAATAGACTATATTTCTGGAATGGAAGATGAACAGAGTTATTATAAGAGTGCAAAAGGAAAAGAATTAATTAAGGATAATGGTAATTATACTGTATGCAAAGTCTGGGATAAACGTATAGGTTCTTATTATCTTGAATTATTCGGGCAGCTTGAACCAGGTTCTTTTGTATATGTAAATACAAATTTCCAGAGCATGACAGAAAATATAAATATATTTAACAGTTTTATATTTTATGTTGGATTAAGTGTAATAGTATTCGGGGCAATAGTTATGGTCTTTGTAAGCAGTGGCTTTACAAAGCCTGTTCTTAAGCTTACGGAGATAGCAAAACGTATGTCGGAACTGGATTTTGAGATAAGGTATCCTGTTACAACGCAGGATGAAATAGGAGTGCTTGGAAGCAGTATAAATACATTATCTGAAACACTTGAGAAGACTATTTCTGAATTAAAGTCTGCTAACAATGAACTTCAGAAGGATATTGAGAAAAAAATCCAGATTGATGAAATGCGCAAAGAATTCCTTTCTAATGTGTCGCATGAACTGAAAACACCTATTGCACTGATACAAGGCTATGCAGAGGGGCTTTATGATAATATTAATGATGACAGCGCAAGCCGTGAGTTTTATTGTGAGGTTATTATTGATGAAGCAGGCAAAATGAATAAGATGGTTAAAAAGCTTCTTACGCTTAACCAGATAGAATTTGGAAAGAACCAGCTTTCATATGAACATTTTGATATAACAGAGGTAGTAAGGCAAGTTATAAATTCAGCAGCACTTCTTGCAGAACAGAAAGGTGCAGTTATCAGTATGCCAGATTATGGGGCTGTATATGTCTGGGCAGATGAATATATGGTTGAAGAAGTAGTTACTAATTATATAAGCAATGCAGTAAACCATGTGGCAGGTGAAATGAAAATAGATGTCCATATTGAAAAAATGGAAGATGTCGTAAGGGTGAGCGTATTTAACACAGGAAACTGTATACCAGAAGAAGAACTTGACAAAATATGGATAAAATTTTATAAGGTTGACAAAGCACGTACAAGGGAATATGGAGGAAGCGGCATAGGTCTGTCAATTGTAAAGGCTATAATGAATTCCATGAACAGGCAGTGTGGTGTTGAAAACCATGAAAACGGAGTTGAGTTCTGGTTTGAACTAGACATTAAGTCATTTTAACACATCCAGATACTATGCACTGGCAGGGTTAAAGTGCCCCTGTCATGGAATAATATTAGCTGGACACAGAAACCCTGCGTCCGTTTGCCAACACAAAATAACTGTAAATTATCATAAAATATCATATATTTCAGATTTTATGAAACTAATTTAGTCTTTTTAATGTTCTCATTGACGCACCAGATGTGAATATGGTACTATATAGATGTATATGATTGAAGAATTATTCTAAAGAGCCAGTACAGTTCTAAGAGTAATTACGGTTTATAAAGAAAGGCAGTGTCTGTCTTTTTATATCTGTGCCATACGGATGTGGCACGGGGATTATTTTTAATAATTTCTAGGGGGATAAAGGGATGAAAAAGAGTATGTTTGCTGCTGCACTTATAATATCTATAGTCTTAACAGGCTGTGCAAGTGTTCCTGATTTATCTGATGAGGATAACCAGATTATAAGCCAGTATATTGCAGGTGCAGTTTTAAACAATTCTGAACGGTATGGGTATTCATTTAATTATGATAAATCAGTATTGGACCCAACACCAAAACCAACTCCAGCACCAACGCTTGCACCAGCCCCAGAGCCAGAAAACACACCAGGCAGCAGCGGGACACAAGGAAAGCCAGGTACAGGAAGCCAGGGGAACAGCGGCAGCACAGGAAACAGTGGTGGAACAGGTGGCAGTGGTGTATCTGTTGCAAAAAGTGTAAGTCCTGTTGAGCTGTATAATATTCCAGGGATAAGTGTTAAGCCTTTGTCAGTTGGGACAAAGAAACATATAAGCACAGATTTCTCATCTATTTCAGCAGATGACGGAAAGAAACTTGTAGTTGTTTCATTTTTAATAAAAAATAATTCCACTAAGGCACAAAAGGCAGCATTTGTAAAGAAAAACATAAGTTATTCCATTACTATAGGTGGAAAGAGTTATGGAAATGCAATGCTTACAATTGCAGAAGGTGACCTGTTAAGCTTTAATGAAAAGATATCAGCAGGAGGAAGCAAAAAGGGAGTGCTTGTATTCCAGGCAGATTCATCTGTTAAAGTTAAAGATGTTGTAGTAAAGGCTGTAAAAGGAAATAAAGAAACAGCTTTTAATATTTAAGAAGTAATAGAAAATGTTATTTCTTAAAAGGATATTTTTTAGAGAAAGTTTTTCTGTAAAAGATATATCTTTATATATATGCCGCAGTGCGGCAGGATTATTGCCACTATTATGTGGTAAAATATTGGAGGTACGGACATATGGAAACAGGAATTTTATTAGAGAGTGGAACTAATGAACTGGAAATTCTGGAATTTAAAGTAGGCAATAACTATTATGGGATTAATGTTGCAAAGATACGTGAGATTATTTCATACCAGACACCTACACCTATTCCAAATGCAGACCCAAGGATTGAAGGGATATTTATGCCGAGGGATGAAATTATTTCCATAATTGACCTGGCAGAAGTTATGCATCTTGAAAAGCCTGAAAAAGTGTCAAATGATATGTACATAGTTACTAATTTTAACCAGCTTAATACAGCATTCCATGTAAATGCTGTGCTTGGAATTCACAGGGTATCATGGTCTGATATTGTAAAACCGGATTCAACTATTAATACCGCTGGTGAAGGTATGGCAACTGGTATTATCCGTATAGATAAAAAACTTATTATTATCCTTGATTTTGAGAAAATAGTGTCTGAGATAAACCCAGAAACAGGTCTTAAGGTTTCAGATGTTGAGCATATGAAGAACAGAAGCCGCAATGAAAGCCCTATCCTTATCGCAGAAGATTCAGCACTTCTTAGCAAAATGATTGTAAACTGTCTTGAACAGGCAGGTTATACTAACCTGGTAACAACTGATAATGGCCAGGAGTGCTGGGATAAATTACAGGAATACCTTGCAGAAGGTGACATTGATGAGAAGGTTTCATGTATTATTACTGATATAGAAATGCCACAGATGGATGGACACAGGCTTACAAAGCTTGTTAAAGAGCATGAAAGGCTTAAACATATTCCACTGATAATTTTCTCATCACTTGTTAATGCAGAGATGAGGCGCAAAGGTGAACAGCTTGGTGCAAATGCACAGTTGTCCAAACCTGAAATTGGCCAGTTAGTTGGTGCTATTGATAAACTCATAGGCAATACAACAGGGGCGTAAAGTGTAGTATATGCAGGATATTTGCAGTTTCAGGCACGCAAGTATTAATTTATAAGGGAGATTGAACGGGAATTGAGTGAGGAAAAAGATTTAGACCAGATAGAAAATGACAGCCCTGGCAGTGATGATGGCTTTGGAGGCCTTGAAGATTTTGTGGAACTTGATGATTTACAGAACCTTGAAGGTCTTGGCGATTTAAGCGGTCTTGGTGATATCAGTGATTTAGGTGATTTGTCAGACCTGCAAGGGATTGCTGGTGAAACAGCGGGTTTAGATGATTTAGATGTAAATATAGATATCCCGCTTCCTGTTATGGAAGAAGCAGGCCAGGAGGAGCAGGCCAGGGAAGCAGAAGCTGCCACTGGAAATGTTACAGAACTGCCTGTGCAGGAAGAAGAGGGAATAACAGATATTCCAGCAGCAGAAATCCCACCAGAGGAAACAGAACTGCCAGAACCTGGAGAGACTGGGGCACTGGAAGAGCCAGGCACTGAAGAGGAAATTCAAGATATAATACCAGGACTTGAAGAGGACAGTTCCATGCTGGACAGTCCAGATGGTGAAGATATTACAGAAGAACTGGAAGAGCCAGACGGGCTGGATATGGATATACCAGGTATTGAAGAAGAACCTTTGCCAGAAGAAACTGGCATACTGGAAGAAGAAACTCTAAGCATAGATGCAGGTAATGAAGAGGAAGAAGAACCTCTGATTGATGATATTGCATTTGATACAGAGGAAGAAATGACGCCACTGGAAGAAGAGATGCAGGCAGAAGAACCAGGCAGTACTGATGCTGGTGAAGCAGATTCAATGCTTGACGGTCTTGACAGTATGTTAGACAGCCTGGATATAAATGGTTCACTTGATGAGGAAGAAGTATTGCCTGGCAGTGTTGAAGAAGATGCTGGTGATGGTCTTGACAGCATGTTAGACAGCCTTGGAATGCAAGGTGCTGCTGTGGCAGCAGGTGCTGTATCTGAAGAAGGAACGGCGGATGGACAACAGGAAGAAGCAGGGGAAGAAGAAAAGAAACCTGGTTTCTTTAAACGTGTATTTGGCAATGTTGTAACAGATGAAATTGCTGAGGCAGAGCGCAAGGCAAAAGAGGAAGAAGAAGAACAGGCTGTCCTGAAAGCAGAAGAAGAAGCAAAGGCAAAAGAGGAAAAAGAAGCTAAGAAGGCGGCAGCAGCAGAAGCTAAAGCAGCCAAAAAGGCAGCCAAGGCAGCTAAAAAGGCTGAAAAAGAAGAACAGAAGGCGGCTAAAAAGGCTGAAAAGCAGGCTAAAAAGGAAGCAGAAAAAGAAGAAGAGGAACAGGAAGTTGTTGGCAAGCTTAATAAAGCAGGTGTTATAATTGTAGTAGCAGGGTCTGCCTTGCTTCTTGCAGGTGTAATCCTTGGGACAAATATATTTGGATACAGTGCCAGCAAATCAGAAGCAGAAAGGTATTTTACATTACAAAAATACAGTGATGCTTATAATGAAGCCAGAGGGACTAAAATGAAAGAAAAAGACCCTGAACTGTATGATAAAATAATTACTGTAATGAAAGTACAGCAGTCACTTGACTCATATAGCAGTTATTCTGTAATGAAATATTATCCTGATGCACTGGATTCATTATTACGTGGATTACAGAAATATGATGAAAATATAGATATGGCACTGGATTTAGAAATTGAAGGTGATATGAAAGTATGCAAAAACAGGATATTAAGTATACTTAAAGATGAATTCAGCCTGTCAGAACAGGAAGCCTATGACATACTAAGCCTTGATGATGAGGCATATACAAGAAAAGTAGTGGGTATTGCAAAGAAGAAAATTTAACCTTACCAGGCAAGGTAAGCAATGTAGCAGACTGCGGATATCCGCCTGGCTTGTTTTTAGTAAGATTACAGCCCGCCGTTAATTAACCGGCGGGCTTTTCTGCTTTACAGGAGATTCTTATCTGTTTAATATGTCCTGCTGTTTTTGGAAAATGGATTGGAGGAATATATGATAGCAATAGTTGATTATGATGCAGGAAACCTTAAAAGTGTAGAAAAGGCACTTGTACATTTAGGTGAGGAGTGTATAACTACAAGAGTGCCAGAGGAGATTTACAATGCGGACAAGGTTATACTGCCAGGTGTTGGTGCGTTTGGTACTGCAATGGAAAAGCTTGCAAATTATGGCCTTATAGAAGTACTTAGGAAAACTGCGTCAGATAATAAGCCGTTTTTTGGAATATGTCTTGGTTTACAGCTTATGTTTGAAGCAAGCAGTGAAATGCCAGGTACAGAAGGTCTTGGCATACTGAAAGGCAAAATCCATGCAATTCCTCCAAAAGAAGGTTATAAAATACCACATATGGGCTGGAACTCAATATCTGTAAAAAAAGGAAGCCGTTTATTTAAGGATATACCAGATAATTCATATGTATATTTTGTACATTCATATTACCTTAAAGCAGATTTTGAAGAAGATGTAGCAGCTACTACAGAGTATATTACACATATCCATGCAGCGGCAGAACATGGTAATATATTTGCGTGCCAGTTCCATCCAGAAAAAAGTGGTAATACAGGGCTCCAAATATTGAAAAATTTCTGTGATTTATAATTTGGATAAGGGGGAAATATGTTTACAAAAAGAATTATACCATGCCTTGATGTTAATAACGGGCGTGTAGTAAAAGGCGTAAATTTTGTAGATTTAAAAGATGCAGGCGACCCTGTTACAGTTGGTGCTGCTTATGGCATAGCGGGTGCAGATGAACTTGTATTTCTGGATATTACGGCTTCATCAGATGCAAGGGCAACTAAAATTGATATGGTGCGCCGTGTGGCAGAAACAGTATTTATACCATTTACAGTTGGCGGGGGTATAAGGACTGTAGAGGATTTTAAACTTATATTAAGGGAAGGTGCAGATAAAATTGCAGTTAATTCTGCTGCAATACAAAATCCTGCACTTATATCAGAAGCAGCAGAAAAGTTTGGCAGCCAGTGTGTTGTAGTTGCTATAGATGCTAAAAGGCGTGAAGACGGAAGCGGCTGGAATATATATAAAAACGGCGGCAGGATAGATATGGGCATTGATGCTGTAGAATGGGCAATGGAAGCAGACCGGCTTGGTGCTGGTGAGATACTTCTTACAAGCATGGATTGTGACGGCACTAAAAATGGATATGATATAGAACTTACAAGGACTGTATCAGACAATGTTTCTATTCCTGTAATAGCCTCAGGAGGGGCAGGGAAACTTGAACATTTTAAAGAAGCATTTACAGAAGGAAAAGCTGACGCAGTACTTGCAGCATCACTTTTCCACTATAAGGAACTGGAAATAAGCGAAGTCAAAGAATACCTGGACAGGGAAGGAATAAGTGTAAGGAAGTAATTAAAAAATAATTAAAGAATAACCAGAAAATAACCAAAAGACAGGGTTAGCAAAGGAGGAAGATTTTATGTCGATGATACAGAATGACTGGCTTGATGCAATCCAGCCAGAATTTTCAAAACCTTATTATAAGGAACTTTTTGAGTTTGTAAAGGATGAATACAGTAAGACGGTTGTATATCCGCCAGCAGATGATATATTTAATGCATTTCATTTTACGCCTCTTTCATCTGTAAAGGTATTAATTTTAGGACAAGACCCATACCATAATGTACACCAGGCACATGGCCTTTGTTTCTCTGTACTGCCAGACCAGACAGATATACCACCATCACTGCAAAATATTTATAAGGAGATACATGAGGATTTAGGATGTGAAATACCTAATAATGGCTATCTTAAAAAATGGGCAGACCAGGGAGTGCTTATGTTAAATACGGTGCTTACAGTAAGGGCACACCAGGCTAATTCACACCAGGGCAAGGGCTGGGAGAAATTTACAGATGCTGTAATACAGGCTGTAAATGCACAGGACAGGCCAATTGTTTACCTGCTCTGGGGCAAGCCGGCACAGAGTAAAATACCAATGCTTACAAATCCTAAGCATCTTATATTAAAAGCACCACATCCAAGCCCGTTATCTGCATTCAGAGGGTTCTTTGGATGCAAGCATTTCAGCCAGACAAATGAATTTCTTAAAGAAAACGGGCTTGAGCCAATAGACTGGCAGATTGAAAATGTATAAAAACATGGTAAATGTATTGATATAGATGGAGGTTCTGATGGCAGATAATTCCAGACAGACAGTAAAAGTAAATATGGAAGGTGTTCCAGAACAACTGGTATTCGGGCTGGATATCGGCACAAGAAGCATAGTTGGGACTGTTGGCTTTAAAAGCAGCACAAACGGCTTTGTAGTAGTAGCACAGGTATGTAAAGAGCACCAGACAAGGGCAATGCTTGACGGACAGATACATGATATAGGAAAAGTTGCTTTAACAATAGAGGAAGTGCACAAGAAACTTGAAGACATGACTGGCAGGAGATTTAAAGATGTATGTATTGCGGCTGCCGGCCGTGTGCTTAAAACTGTTGAGGCAGAGTCACAGATGGTTTTCCAGTCAGACACAGTAATTACAAGTGAGCATATATATACACTTGATATGCTTGGAATTGAAAATGCATACAGTATATTACGTGATGAAAAGAAGACAGATGATATCAGGTTTTATTGTGTAGGTTATTCAGTTAAGCGTTATTACCAGAATGATTATATTATTTCAAATCTTGAAGGCCATAAGGCAATGTCAATAAAAGCGGAACTTATTGCAACATTTCTGCCAAATGAAGTGGTTGACGGGCTGTATGCTGCAGTAGAGCGTGCAGGCCTTTATGTTGCCAACCTGACACTTGAGCCTATTGCTGCAATAAATGTTGCAATACCTGAGAAGTTCAGGCTGCTTAATATTGCACTTGTGGATGTAGGGGCAGGGACTTCTGATATTTCTATAACCAAAGACGGAAGCATTATAGCCTATGGCATGATTCCGTCTGCTGGTGATGAATTTACAGAATGTATTGCTAAACATTACCTTACAGATTTTAATGAAGCAGATAAGTTAAAGTGTGCCAGTACAATAAATACAGAAGTTGAATTTTTTGATATAATGGGGCTTCCGCAAAGGGTTTCTTCTGAGGAAATAGCTGATGTTGTGGAAGAAACTGTTAAAAATACAACAAAAGGTATTGCAGATAAGATTATGGAACTTAATGGTGGCAAATCTTCAAGTGCTGTATTTGTTGTTGGAGGCGGTGGAAAAATTAAAGGCTTTACAGAAAGCCTTGCAGAATACCTTGGGCTGCAAAAGGAAAGAGTGGCACTGCGTGGTTCAGAAGTGCTTGGCAATGTAGAATTCCTGCAGGATGACATCAAGGTAGACTCATTACTAGTAACACCTGTAGGAATATGCCTTAATTATTATGAGCAGCGCAATAATTTTATATTTGTAACAGTAAATGGTGAGCGTATTAAGCTCTATGACAACAGTAAGCTTACAATTATGGATGCTGCCATACAGATGGGATTTCCAAACGTTGATTTATTCCCTAAGCGTGGAAAAACCCTTATATATTTTGTTAATGGTGAAAAACGTATGTTGCGCGGTTCAGAAGGTGAAGCAGCAATAGTCAGGCTGAATGGACGCCAGACAGGCATGAGTACCCCTCTTGAACAAAATTCCAAAATTGATATTATACCATCTACGCGTGGTTCTGATGCAGTGCTTGAAATCAGCAGCCTGCCAGAATACAGTTCCAGCATGAATATAATATTCAATGGCAAAGAAATAACATGCCCTCGTTTTGTCACAGTAAATGGTGAACTTGTATCAGGCTTTTATGAAGTCCAGGATTTAGACCGTGTAGAAATATTAGGCTATTATACACTTGAGCAGGTACTTGAATTTATGGATATTATTTACAGGGGGAAAGTGTATGTGAATAATGTAATTGCCCCTATGGATGCAAAGGTATATGATAACTTTTCAATTATATGCGAAATTATGAAAGAAGAACCAAATTATACAGAACTTATAGAAAAATACGGAGACGGGCAGTTCCCAGTTACAAGTGATTTGTTATATAACAAGGAAGATAGCAAAAAAGAGGGAACTACAGAGGCACATAAGGAATTAGGATTACTTGGCAGATTGCCAGAAGAACCAGCAGAGTCCTGGCAAGAATTTCCATATGATGAAGAATATAACGGGGAATACCTGCAAGACAGTGAAGATATTGCAGATGACATAAACAGTAAAAAGGATATGCCTCCAGTTACAGTAAAAAGTGAGGAAAAGGATTTAACAAACAGTACAAATACAATTAATATAATTGTAAACGGAGACTCCGTTGTAATGGAAGGCAAACCAAAATATATACTGGTTGATGTCCTTGATTTTTACCCTGTTGACACTTCGGTAGCACATGGTGACCATCTTGAAACATCAGTGAATGGAATGGCTTGTGATTTTACAATGCCTGTAAAAGATGGTGATGTTATCAGGATTGAGTGGGTAGAAAGGTAATGGTATATTATGAGAGTCTGTAGTATTGCAAGCGGAAGCAGTGGAAACTGTATTTATATAGGGGATAAAGATACAAACATACTAATTGATGCAGGTATAAGCCGTAAAAGGATTGCAGAAGGGCTGTCAGCAATAGGTGTAAGGCCCCAGGAACTTGATGGCATATTTATTACACATGAACATTCTGACCATATACAGGGTGTCAGCATGATGGTGAAAATGTTTGATACACCTGTTTATGCAACAGGTGCTACACTTGATTTTATCAGGAATAAAGATAAAAAGGGCATAATATCTATGAAGCATTTGTATGAAGTGCATCCTGATGAATGTATAAGGCTTAAAAATATGGATATAATGCCATTTTCAATATCACATGATGCTGCCGACCCGGTCTGCTATACTGTTAGTGCCAGCGGGCATAAAGCAGGAGTAGCTACAGACCTTGGCATCTATGATGATTATATTGCCAGCCATCTTGCAGGAAGTGACATTTTAATGCTTGAGGCAAACCATGATATAAGTATGCTTGAAGCGGGCAGATACCCGTACAACCTGAAGTGCAGGATACTTGGCAGTAAAGGGCATCTTTCTAATGAGGACTCTGGCAGGCTTTTATGCAGGCTGCTTAGCAAAAGGCTTAAATATGTATTCCTTGCGCATCTTTCCAAGGAGAACAATTATCCCGGACTGGCATACCAGGCAGTAAAATGCCAGATTTGGGAAGAACTTGGGATAAATGAACTGCCTTTCCAGATGTCAGTTGCAAAAAGGGATGTGCCTTCTGCACTGGTAAATTTAGATTAAAATTAATAAAGCCAGCCATAAAGCGGCGGAACGGGGGATTATTTATAATGAAAAAAACAGTAGTGACAGTAGTAGGAAAAGACAGCGTAGGCATAATTGCAAAAGTGTGCACATATCTGGCAAATAACAGCGTTAATATACTTGACATTTCACAGACAATAGTTGACGGCTTCTTTAATATGATGATGATAGTTGATGTGGCAGTATGTTCTAAAGACTTTGAAACATTCAGCCATGAGCTTGAACAGATTGGCGGGGAGATGAACTGCATAATTAAGGCACAGCGTGAAGATATATTTGACAGTATGCACCGTTTATAACTGGCGGCCATTTTTAAAATTCTGTTTTAAAAGTGTTTTTATGTAAAATTGTTGAAAGGCATGGTTATTTTATATGATTAATATATATGAAGTTCTTGAAACTAATGACATGATTGAGAAGGAAAACCTTGATGTCCGTACAATAACGCTTGGAATAAGCCTTTTAAGCTGTATTGACAGTAATCTTGAAAGCCTTAATGAAAAAATATATAACCGCATTACAACTGTTGCAAAAGACCTTGTACCAACAGGCAAAGCTATAGAAAAGGAATTTGGCATACCTGTTGTAAATAAGCGTATTTCTGTTACACCAGCTGCAATTGCAGGGGCATCAGCATGTAAAACACCAGAAGACTTTGTTACCATTGCGCAGACACTTGACAAGGCAGCAAAGGCTACAGGTGTTAATTTTATAGGCGGTTACAGTGCACTTGTTTCAAAAGGCATGACAGAAAGCGACGAGCTTCTGATACGCTCAATCCCAAAAGCACTTGCATCAACTGATTTTGTATGCAGTTCAGTGAACCTTGGCTCTACAAAGACAGGGCTTAATATGGATGTAGTGAAACTTATGGGTGAAATAGTGCATGACACAGCAGCAGAAACAGCAGACAGGGACAGCATTGGCTGTGCAAAGCTTGTTGTATTCTGTAATGCGCCTGATGACAACCCATTTATGGCAGGTGCTTTTCATGGAGTTACAGAAGCAGACGAAATTATAAATGTTGGTGTAAGCGGGCCAGGTGTAATGCGCAAAGCTTTAGAGTCAGTACGCGGTGCAGACTTTGGCACTCTTTGTGAAAAAGTTAAAAAGACAGCATTTAAAATTACAAGGGTAGGCCAGTTAGTTGCCAGGGAAGCATCAAAGCGGATGAATGTCCCATTTGGCATAATAGACCTTTCACTTGCGCCAACACCAGCAGTAGGTGACAGTATAGCAGATATATTTGAAGAAATGGGATTACAGCGTGCAGGTGCACCAGGAACAACCGCCGCCCTTGCGCTCTTAAATGACCAGGTTAAAAAAGGTGGTATAATGGCATCTTCATATGTGGGCGGGCTGAGTGGTGCATTTATACCTGTAAGTGAAGACCAGGGAATGATAAATGCTGTAGAAGATGGTGCTCTTACACTTGAAAAACTTGAAGCAATGACATGTGTATGCTCAGTAGGGCTCGACATGATAGCAATACCAGGAGATACAAAACCTTCAACAATTTCTGGAATTATAGCTGATGAAATGGCAATAGGGATGATAAACCAGAAAACAACAGCAGCGCGCCTTATCCCCGTAATTGGAAAAGGTGTAGGTGAAACAGTTGAATTTGGAGGGCTCTTAGGCCATGCGCCAGTAATGCCAGTAAACCAGTTTGACTGTAGTGGCTTTATTAACAGAGGAGGCAGGATTCCAGCACCTGTCCATAGTTTTAAAAACTAGCAGGCCAGAAAATAAGTTTCCTCCTATATTAATACCAGGAATTGCTGTTATTCTATAATATAATAAAAAATTTAAAACAGCCATAAGTTTATATTGGCAAGATTTATGTTATTTAAAAGCCTTAAGGCTGGCAACGCTGGATACAGGCTTTTAAATAACATAAAAAATGCATGTATTTATTCACTAAATCTTTTTAAGTTTTATTTTTGTATCTTTAACCCTGTTCCATCCATATTTAATATTATCCATTCATTTTAATATTGTTTCTTATTATAATACCAATTAATTTATAATACCCATTAAACGTAAAACAGGGTAATCTTCAATAAAAAATACATTAATAATAATATAACAGGCAGCAGGCGTTTGTACTATTATTTATAATGCAAGGGGGGATAGAGGTTATAATTCCAGCATATAAAGAAATAGCTTCATTAAACAATATAAGCATCTTATATTGTAAATGCCATGCTGTACTATTAAAATAAGGGAGTATGGCAAAATATTATATAAAAGATACATATATAAAGGCTTCTATATAAAAATATTCAGGATAAACTTCAAGATGAACCTGGTAATTATACTATGGGAATAAAACTAATTGGAATAAAGCAAAGACTTGCAAGTTTATATGTATTATCCATCCTGCAAGGCAAAACCAAAAAAGATTTATCAGGACTGCATTATAAAAAATGCACATGATAATGTACAAAAGGCATGGCTAAACCGCCGGTTTTGCCCTTGTTTTATGCGGTTTAGGCAAGTTTGACATGAAAATCAAATATTTGTGACATGAAATTTGTACGAATATGACATGAAAATTGAAATTTTGTGACATTGAAATGACAAATAAAAATTATATAAAATACTTGTAGCTCATCCAAACCACTTTTCAAACATCCAGAACAAATTTTATAAAAAGGATGTTGGAAAAAAATGGTTGACTAAATACTCAAGGTGTGGTATTATTCTTGAATACAATAGATGGGAGATTATCCTATATCAAGGATACACTTTTGTTAGTATTTACATTTTTTCTCAATTGGTTTTTTGTATTTTTAGGAAAGGATGAGTGAGGCTGCGTAAAGTAGTTTTGCTCATCTTTTTTGCCGGCAGGGGGCTGGCAGTATACAGAATACAAAAAAAGTGTGAAAAATGTAAAAATTCAGGATTGACAAAATACAACATCTGATGTATGATTGTAGAATAAAAATATAAGGAGGCATATTAAATGAGAAGAAATGCAACTAAAGTTGCAGCAGCGGTATTATCGTTAGCTGTCACAATGACAAGCGTAAATATACCTACAAGTGCTGCAGCAGCAACTAAGAAAGTGAAACTTAATAAAACAAAAGCAACACTTAAGGTTGGTAAGTCAACAACCCTTAAATTAAAACAGGGCAGCAAGGTGTTAAAAGCAACATTTACATCTAATAAGCCTAAGATTGCTAAGGTTGGTAAGAAAACTGGTAAGGTAACAGCTAAGAAAAAGGGTACAGCAACAATTACAGCAACTTACAAGAAAAAGAAATATAAATGTAAGATTACAGTAAAGAAAGCTACTCCAGCTCCAACAACAAAACCAACAACAGCTCCAACAACAGAGCCAACAGCAGCTCCAACAACAGAGCCAACAGCAGCTCCAACAGACGCTCCTTCAACAGAGCCAACAGCAGCACCTGCTGATACAGTGGGAGCTATCACAAGCGTTGAAGCAAAGTCTGCTACTACAATTGTAGCAACATTTGAATCTGCACTTCCTGCAACAGCAGTACTTACATTAACAAAAGGTACTACAGACACAGGCGTAAAGGCTGTTATTGATGAAACAAGAAAAATTGCAACATTTACATCAGCTTCAAAATATGCTGTAGGCACATACACAGTTACTGCTACAGCAGGCGAAAGCAAACAGAGCAAAGACGTTGAAATCAAAGAGCAGAGTGTACAGGAAATTGTTATAAACAGTAAACAGGCATTAACAGATAAAGATAAGAGAAAGTTATATGTTTACTATGATGTAAAAGACCAGTATGGCGAGAGCATGAGGTCATCAACATCCGTAACATGGACATCAGGTTCTGGTACAGTAAAGGCAGATAAGTCTACAGGATGCCTTACTATTACAAAGAATACTGATGACAAGACACAGTTCACTTATGGTACAAACATCTACCTTGTTGGTGTTGATGTAAAGAGTGGAAAGAGTGTACAGGCAACACTTCCTGTTGGAATGGAAAGAGCGCTTGATACAGTTAAGTTTGAAGGTTTTATAAATATAGATGACAAAGCAACTATACTTGAAACCCTTCCAAAAGACTTCACATCAAAGAAATACCGTCTGTTATTTACTGCATATGACCAGGATGGCAACGAGATGGAAGCAACAAAGGACTTCACAGCAACTGGCAGTCCTAAGGTAACATTTATAGCTGACAACCCTACACTTATCAAATCAGAATTTAAACAGGGTGAAATTTTTACAATTAAAGGCAAGAAATACTGTTCAGTAGAAGTTGAGCCAGGAATGTATGTTGATAAGGGTGGTGAAGTAAACATCACAGCTATTTCCAATACAACAGGTAACAAGACAACAAAGAACTTTGTAATCGGTGCTGGTGCAGTACTTAAGAGCCTTACTCTTAGTGCTCCAACAGATGTAGTAGCAGATGGTGATACATGGGTAAATATTCCTTTCGTAGCTAAAGATGCTAATGGAAATGATGTTACAAACTATGAAACAATTGTACGTTCTACAAATTCATTAAGGCTTACAGCTACACAAGGTAAACTTGTGGTATATGAAACTAATAGTGGTACTGCTGCAATCAGATGGGATGATACCGTAAGTGCAACTGACTTTGATGCTTCATCATCACATGATGGCGTTGACCGCCCTGTTTCATTAATGACAACAGTTATTGGCGGTGAAAGCAGCAATGTAATAATGAATGTATCAGATACAAGACGTCCTGTAGCTGTTTCATCTGTAAAACTTAATGATGATAACAACAATACAATTTCAGAAAGCAATAGTGCAGGAATAGATTTCTTCTCAGATAAGGTTAAATACATTGACCAGTATGGCAAGGTACTTGATGAGTGGGATAACGCAAGGGCAAAGGCTTTCTTTAAACAGGCTGCAACTGCAACAGGCTTTAATGGCAAGAAATATGGTGTTAAAGTTGACTATTCAGCAGTGGAAACTATTGACGGTACAGCAATTGCCAACAGTGGTGAAAAGCCAGTAGAGGGTAACTATACAGTTCTTACTAGTTCCGACGGCAAAAATGTATTAAATATTAGTACAAAGGAAATGGGCATAGATAAAAATGCTGTTACAGAAAATATAAGATATTCTATCGTTAAACTTGAAAATAATGAATGGGATACAGTTGATGCTGAAAACAGTATTGATTACACAATAGTTCCAGTTTCAAAGCTTTCTAACTTAAGAATTAATGATATAGCTAAACTCAGGCTTGAAACAGACTTTAGTTTATATGAGAATGGTTCTGGTATTGTAACAGCTTCAGCAGTAGCATTAAATGATAAAGGTGATATTGCAGATGTAGCTACACAGCGTGATGTTGTAGTAGCAGGTTCATATGACGGAAAAACTGTTACAGTTCCTAATACTTTCTATGATGTAAGTGCTGATGTTAATAATACATTTGAAGTAGAAAATAAAAAAGATGGCAAGAATGCAAAAATTACAGGTCTTCTTCCTGCAACAGGCTCAGCTATCAATGCTGCTATTAAATATAGTGATTTGTATGACTTCAATACAGCAAAGAATATCAGGAAAGATGCAAGAAAAGATATAGTAGCTAATGTATATAAAGTAGCTAATAGCACAGATAAAGAAAATTTATTTGGCACAATAAAAACTTCTGTATCTGTATCAGATGCATTAAGATATCCTACAAAGATAGTATTCCATCAGTATAATGCTGTAGCGAGCAAGATTGATATTGCTCCAAATAATACTGAATTTAGATTTGCAACAGGTATTAAGAAATTAGCTAATGCTTGGGAGTCTAACTGGAATCCAGCAGCAATACTTGTAACAGACCAGTATGGTGATGCTATTAGGATTGCTGACCCAAAAGGTACACAGGCAAATGATGAAGTAAGGGTAGAATTCTCAGTATCAAATGTTGTAGAGAATACTGGTGAATTTGCACATCTTCCAAAGAGCTTTACAGTTAACAAAAATAATTCTGATGAAACTGAGCTTGATAAGATTGAAATCAAAGATACATTTGATTTAACAGCAACAGTTGCTGGCACAGGCGTTAGCACAAAAGTTGCAGTAACAGTAATAGCTGATGAGCTTGCTTATATGGATAGCGCTAATGGCGATACAGATGCTGATTCTAAATTACGTAAAACTTTAGGTTATAGCAGATAATAATATTAGTTAAATACACTGGAACGTATTTAATAACACATTAAAAAATTTATATAGAGGAGGTTCTTAATGTCAAAGACATGTAGAATTTCCTCTATATTTTTAACTTAAAACAGAAAAATTCCAGACAGAAGGTGTGTGATTATTTTATGAAAAAGAAATATAGTCTTGTTCCATTAATTTTATGTATAACAATTTTATTTTCATCATGTGGCAAGGAAGGGACAGACAAGCTTACAGATATAAGTTTTTCACCAGACCCAGGCATGTCTTCTTCTGAGGAGAGCAAAACTCCAGAAGAAAATACTTCCATGCCAGAAGAAGACGAAACAAACACAGAGAACCAGGAAACAGAAGAAAGCAATGTACCACCAGAGGAAAAAGAAATTATTAAAGCATCTATTGATACAGAAACAGCTTATAATGATGAAGACCGTCAAGTAAGTGTTATAGGTTTTAAACATTATAAAAAATTAAAAAGCAAATTGTATAAAGATACAGCAGCTAAAAACAATGAATTTATTGTGCTTTTCTTAGAAATAACTAATAAACAGAATGATAAGGATTATATTAATGTTAATTATCTGTCAGCAAAAGTTGATGGAAAAGAAATTACTAATTCAGTTTTATTTAATGAACCTGAAGGCTTCCAGACAATTTTCAAAAATGTTGAAGCAGGTGGATTATTAAGAGGTTTTATTGTATGGGAAGTGCCACAAAACTGGAAAAAAATTGAAGTTGTTTATAATGGATGGAAAGATAACAGTAATTTAAGCCTTGATTGTACACTAACACCTGAAGATTATTTTGACCCTCCACAGTACAGCTAAACATTTTGAATGTAAACAAAATAAAAATAATTCTGGTTTATATTTGAATAAACCAGAATTGTTTTTATTTATTATAATTCTCTATAACACACTCATGTTTTTTTGTTTTTTTATTATAATTAATTCCTACAAGTATTATTTTACCACTATAATCTTTTAATGTTTCTGTATAATTTTTATCTTTAATCTGTTTTATTGCACCTTCCGCTGAATAATCCCATTTAAGTTCAACTATAATAACAGGATTTTCTGTATTTCTCCTTGGCATAAAAACCAGGTCAGCAAATCCTTTTCCTGTTGGAAATTCCCTATAAATTATATAATCTTTCCTTGCACTGTAATAAGCAAGTGAAATAACACAAGCAAGTGAATTTTCATTATTGTATTGTAATACAGAAACTGTAGCCATATGAATTTCATCAATTATCTGTGCAACCGTTTCATTGTCAAATGTAATTGTAGCTTCAAGAAGTTTATCTGATAATGTAATGGATTTTACAATTTCATTCCAATTTGAAACTTTTGTTGCAGTAGTAAATTCCTCTTGTATTTCGTGGTTAGGAATAAAAACTTCATTTGAATTATAATCATAAGCCAGATATCCAAGATGCACTAGCAAAGTAAGTACATCATCTTTTGATGCAAATGTAGTCATATCATTCTGGAATGTGTCAACAGAAATTTTTATTTTGCTTCCAGCAAGCATCTTAATAATGTTATCTCTAAGTCCTTCAAAATTCATATCAATATAAATTTTTAAAGCTTCATATGTTTCAGTCCGTGTCCAGTAACTTTTATATTTTTTACGTGTTATTGCAGTTACAACTGACTCTGGATTATATATATGCAATCTATCATCAAACAAATATCCATTATACCAGTATTGCATTTCATTAAAATCCATATTGTATTTTTTACATAAATCCATAACTTCATTTTCAGTAAATCCAACATACTCTGCAAGCATTGCCGGGTCAGTCATAGAAAATTCATCAAATATATTTATGGCAGAATGTGAACCATATTTCTTTATAGGTAATATGCCAGTCATATATGCTAATTTTATATCACCATTATCCTTAAAAATATTTCTTAGAAAATTAAGATAATTTTTTTGTGCAGCCGTATTTTCAACTGCTTCACGGAACACACAGTCCCATTCATCAATTATAAAAATAAATCCTTTGTTTTTATAATTATTATGGTTTGCAATATGGGAAATAATAGTATTTAGGTCTGTTAATTCTGTTATGCCATAATCTCCAAATTGGCACTTAAATTCTTTAATAAGAATATTTTCAATATAATTTCCTAACCCTTCAATATCAGATGTTTTAACTAAAAACTTGGGTATATTTAAAAAAACTGTATCATAGCTGTTAATATTGTTTTCATATGTATTACAATTTTTAATTTCAAGCTTATCAAATAATTCTTTTGAATTACATCCACAACTATAGTAAGCCGCCAGCATATTTGCCGCCATAGATTTGCCAAAACGGCGTGGGCGGCTGACACAAATAAATTCCTGTTCAGTATCAATTACATCATTTACATAAGAAATCAGCTTAGACTTGTCTACATATATTTTAGAATTCAATGCTCTTTTAAATAAACTATTTCCAGGATTAATGTACATACCCATAGTCTGCCCCTTTTCTTTTATAGTTATTATAATTTGTGTAATAAAATAAGTTTCTGATACAATATATGGTTTATAAAAACAATCTAAAAATATACTAAACTATTTTAAGACTGGTATCCAGCAAACCAAATTATAATAATGCATATATTAACCTGTTTTTTAAATTATGTCCAAAACTAAATACACCCCCTGGACACCTGTATATACAAACAGTATATTTTAAATTTCCACAAAAAGCAATGGCTTTTTAACTATAAATATACAACAGAATTAAAACAGTATAAATATTTCCTGGTATTACCTTTGTTTTTCAAATTATTTATTAATACCTTCTATAATACATTCATGCTTTTTTGTCTTTTTGTTATAATTTATTCCTGCAAGTATTATTTGTCCACTATAATCTTTTAATGCTTCTATATAATTTTTCTCTTTAATCTGTTTTATTGCGCCATCTGCTGTACAATCCCATTTAAGTTCAACAATAATAACAGGATTTTGTGTATTTTTTCTTGGCATAAAAACTATATCTGCAAATCCTTTTCCAGTAGGAAATTCCCTATGAATTATATAATTTTTTCTTGCACTGTAATAAGCAAGCGAAATAACACAAGCCAGTGAATTTTCATTATTGTATTGTAATACAGAAACTGTTGCCATATGGATTTCATCAATTATTTGTGCAACTGTCTCATTTTCAAATGCAATTGTGGATTCAAGAAGTTTATCTGATAATGTAATGGATTTTACAATTTCATTCCAGTTTGAAATTTTAGTTGTAGCAGTAAATTCCTCCTGTATTTCATGGTTAGGTATAAAAACTTCATTTGTATTAAAATCATAAGCCAGATATCCAAGGTGTACTAATAAAGTGAACACATCATCCTTTGATGCAAATGTAGTCATATCATTCTGGAATGTATCAGTAAAAATTTTTATCCTGCTTCCACCAAGCATTTTAATAATATTATCCCTAAGCCCGTCAAAATTCATATCAATATATATTTTCAAAGCTTCATATGTTTCAGTCCTTGTCCAGTAACTCTTAAATTTTTTACGCATTATTGCAGTTATTACTGATTCAGGGTTATAAATATGCAAATTTTCATCAAACAGATATCCATTATACCAATATTGCATTTCATTAAAATCCATATTATATTTTTTGCATAAAGCTATAACTTCACCTTCTGTAAAGCCAACATATTTTGCAAGTATTGCCGGGTCAGTCATAGAAAATTCATCAAAAATATTAATAGCAGAATGTGAACCATATTTTTTAACAGGAAGTATCCCCGTCATATATGCAAGTTTTATATCTCCATTATCCTTAAAAATACTTCTTAAAAAATTTAAGTACTTCTTTTGTGCAGTGGTATTTTCAATTGCTTCACGAAAAATACAATCCCATTCGTCAATTATAAAAATAAATCCCTTATTTTTATAATCCGGGTAATTTGATACATAAGAAATTATAGTATTTAAATCTTCCGTTTCTGGTATATTGTAATCCTGGAACTGGTTTTTTAATTCTGTCACAATAATACCCTCAATATAATTTCCTAATCTTTTCAAATCATCTGTCTTATTTAGAAATTTTGGAATATTTAAATAAATAGTATCATATTTATTAAGATTTTTCTCATATGTACTGCAGTTTTTTATTTTTAGCTGGTCAAAAAGATTTTTTGAATCACAGCCACAACTATAATAGGCAGTTAACATATTTGCTGCCATTGATTTTCCAAAACGGCGGGGACGGCTGACACAAATAAACCTCTGTTCTGTATTTATAACATCATTCACATAAGAAACCAAACCAGACTTATCTACATATATATTAGAATTAAGTGCTATTTTAAACAAATTATTTCCTGGATTAAGATACATTCCCATAAAACACCTCATTTTTTCTATTTTCATTCGCCATATTAGAATATAATATTTTAAATATATAATTATACAGTTTGATGTTTATATAATAAAAATCCATACAAAAATTTTTTCTGTATGGATTTTTAAAATTTTATAATTAAATACTATTTTCTGCCAGCTTATCAGGTTAACATTTCGTATAAGTAATCAATAATAG
>CAJTRU010000035.1:0-32159 GCA_910579085.1 uncultured Lachnospiraceae bacterium
CGTGGGCTGTCGTAGCGCAAGCGTGCCCTGGAATGGAATAATTTAGTGGAACACCTGAAACCCTGCGTCCGTCCACCAACACAAGATAACTGGAAATTATCCACCATTTATTTGACTTTGTACTGGAAAGTGTTATACTGTTATGTGATAATTACAGTTGTAATATAAAAACAGCTATATATGGATTTAACAGACAGGTTTTATAAAGCCAGGGCAGAAGCAGATAAGGAGGAAGCATGGCATCACTTGGAATACCGCAGAATACTATAGAAATTTTAAAAAAATATAATATTAAATTCCAGAAACGGTTTGGACAGAATTTTCTCATAGATACGCATGTTTTGGATAAAATAATAGATGCCGCTGGAGTTTCAAGTGAGGATTTTGTATTAGAGGTTGGCCCAGGAATTGGGACTCTTACACAATACCTTTGTGAAAACGCAAGGGAAGTAATGGCGGTTGAAATTGACAGCAGCCTTTTGCCAGTTCTTTCGGAAACCCTTTCGGGTTACAATAATGTTACAGTGGTTAATGAGGATATATTAAAAATAGATATTAATAAGATTGCTGAAGAAAGAAATGGCGGCAAGGCTATTAAGGTTGTGGCTAATCTTCCATATTATATAACAACCCCTGTTATTATGGGGATATTAGAAAGCCATGTGCCATTTGACAGTATTACAGTAATGGTGCAGAAAGAAGTTGCGCAGAGGATGCAGGCGGAGCCTGGTACTAAGGATTATGGTGCATTGTCTTTGGCAGTACAGTATTATTCTGATGCGGAGATTGTTGCCAATGTCCCTGCAAATTGTTTTATGCCGCGTCCAGGTGTAGGTTCTGCGGTTATCAGGCTGTGCTCACATAGTAAACCATGTGTTAATGTAGATAATGAAAAGTTTATGTTTGGAATTATACGTGCATCGTTTAACCAGAGGAGGAAAACGTTACAGAACGGGCTGGCAAATGACAGCAGGCTTGGTGTGGGTAAAGAACAGGTGGCAGAAGCCTTAAGGCAGATGGGGCTTAAAGAGACAATAAGAGGTGAAACCCTGTCACTTGCGCAGTTTGCAGAATTTAGCAATATACTGGGCAGCTTAAAGATGTAATAATTATATAATTATTTTGAAATATAAGAGGAGGGGCAGGGTATTGGATATAGCACAAAGAATTGATGCACTCCGTATCTGCATGAAGGAAAACGGGATTAATATGTATTATATACCATCAAATGATTTCCATAATTCAGAGTATACAGGAGATTATTTTAAATGCAGGGAATTTATATCAGGATTTGACGGTTCGGCAGGTACTGTTGTGGTGACAATGGAAGAGGCGGGTCTGTGGACTGACGGAAGATATTTTATACAGGCAGAGGAACAGTTAAAGGGGAGTGGTATCAAGCTTTATAAAGCAGGAACAGAGGGTACAATTAAGATAAAGGATTATATTATAGAGAACCTGCAAGCTGGTGAAGTGCTTGGTTTTGATGGGAGAACTGTTCCATCAGCGTGGGCGGAAGATATCCTGGCAAGCTTTGAGGTAACAGGTGCAAAGATTAACAGCAGCCTTGACCTTGTGGGTGAAATATGGCAGGAAAGGCCACAGATAGCACCACAGCCCGCAATGCTTCTGGATATATGTTATGCTGGTGAGAAAAGAGAGGATAAAATCACAAGGATAAGGGAATATATGCATAAGTATGGCGCAGATTACCATATTGTTAGTACACTCGATGATATAGCGTGGATTTTAAATATAAGAGGAAATGATGTTCATTGTAATCCAGTGGTTTTGTCATATCTTATAATTGGAATTGAGGATATTATACTTTTTGCTGGCAAAGGGGCATTAGACTGGAAGGTGGAAAATGTACTTGCAGATGCAGGGGTCTTAGTAAGGGATTATAATGATATATATAGTTATGTAAAGGACTTTGGGCCTGGAAGCAAGATTATGCTTGATAAGAGTGCTGTAAACTATTCTATAGTAAATAACATTCCAGCAGAAGCAAAAATCCTTGACCTTGTTAATCCTTCAGTATTGTGGAAAGCAGTAAAGAATAATATAGAAACTGCCAATATAAAGGAAGCCCATATAAAAGATGGTGTTGCTGTTACAAGGTTTATATACTGGATTAAAAAGAATATGGGCAGGACTCCAATGTCAGAACTAAGTATTACAGAGAGGCTGGAAAAAATAAGAAGCAGGGGCGAAAATTATATAGGGCCAAGTTTTGATACTATAGCTGGTTTTGGAAGCCACGGGGCTATAGTACATTATTCTGCAACCCCTGGAACAGATGTGCCTGTAGAACCAGATAATCTTTTGCTAGTAGATACAGGCGGACATTACCTGGAAGGGACAACAGATATAACAAGGACTATCCTTATTGGAAACAGGGCAACAGAAGAGCAGAAAAGATATTATACTGCTGTGCTGCGTGGTAACTTAAACCTATGTGATGCACATTTTCTTTATGGATGTACAGGTGTTTCACTTGATTATATTGCAAGAAAGCCTTTATGGGATATGGGATGTGATTATAACCATGGTACAGGCCACGGCGTAGGATACCTTTTAAATGTACATGAATCTCCTAATGCTTTCAGGTACCATATACTTCCTTATCCTGGTGAAAATGCTGTACTTGAGGAAGGAATGGTTACATCAGATGAACCAGGAATATATATTGAAGGCAAATTTGGAATACGTCTTGAGAACCTTATATTATGTGTAAAACGTGAGAAAACAGAATATGGGCAGTTTATGGGATTTGAACCGCTTACATTAGTCCCATTTGACAGGGATTTAATAAATATGGAATTAATGGATGTTAAAGAAAAGGAACTGTTAAATAATTACCATAAGAAAGTCTATAAAAATATTTCACCATATCTTGATGCAGAGGAGACAGAGTGGTTAGAGAGGGCATGTGCACCATTATAGTGTGCATGCCCTCTTCTGGACTAACAAAGAGTATTCTATTAGAATATCCATAATCTTTTGATATCTGTGGTGTAGCGCAAGGTGTGCAAAAGCCATGTCCAGTGGAACACAAAATAACTGGAAATATATATAAGGAAATGATATAATCAAAACACTATATTTTGGTTTTTTAGACAGGAGGCCGCTTGATGCCAGTAATAAAGGCGTGTATTATAGCATTTGGGACTTATTCAAAACTTCCAGTTCCTTATTTTGAATGGAAGGAAGAAGATATGGAGTATTCGGTATGTTTTTTTCCTTTTGTGGGTTTGTTTTTGGGTGCTGTCCAGTGGGGCTGGCTCTGGATTTGCAATAAACTGGGTATTGGAAGCGTGGCAAAGGCAGCAGCAGTAATTGTTTTAAATATTCTTATTACTGGAGGTATACATATTGACGGATATATGGATACAATGGATGCACTTCATTCATACCAGCCACGGGACAAGAAGTTACAGATATTAAAGGATGCGCATATTGGTGCATTTGCAGTTATTATGTTTTCAGTGTACATTCTGGTTTATGCAGGTGCATTAACGGAAATTAATTATATTATAAGCCCTTTGTTTGCATGTACATTTGTATTTTCAAGAATTCTTAGTGGTTTTTCTGTTGTGATGTTTAAAGGTGCAAAAAAGGAAGGGATGCTTTATACATTTTCTAAATCTGCAAATAGGAATATAGTATGTACTGCGCTTGTGATGGAGTTTTTATTAATGGCAGCAGTTATGTTTTATTTTTATGGGATTAAGGCTGTTGTTTTGGTTTGCAGCCTGCTTGTTGTATTTTTGTATTACAGGTATAAGTCTTATAAAGAGTTTGGTGGGATTACAGGTGACCTGGCAGGCTGGTTTTTATGCCTGTGTGAAATGGCAGGGGCAGTAACATGTGTGGCAATGTAGCTAGTTTTTTATGGATTTTGGATTTGGTCTGGCTAATTATGAATGGAGAATTAAAGTGGAAGTATATACAGGAGGGGCTTTCCAGGGTAAGCTGGAATATGTGCTGGAAAAGAAGGGTTATGGCAGGGATAGTGTACTTGAAGGGGCGGTTATTAACCCGTTAACTTGTACAAGCGGATATAAAATTATTAACCATTTCCATGAATTTATAAGAAATTATGTGGATAAACCAGAGGAGGTTAATGAATTTGCAGAAATGCTTGTCAGGACAAGGGATGATATAATTATAATAACTGACCAGGTGGGGTGTGGAATAGTGCCATTGGACAGAACAGAGAGGGAATGGCGGGAGCTGCATGGAAGGGTTATGTGCAGGCTTGCCAGCAATGCAAAGCATGTTGAAAGGATAATATGCGGGACAGGACAGGTTATAAAGTAATGGAGCTTGTTTTTATAAGGCATGGAAAAACAAATGGGAACATACAGTCACGTTATATTGGTTCTACTGATGAGGAATTATGCCAGGAAGGTATTAATGGGCTTACAGATAATGTATATAAAAATATTTATCCACCGGCGGATATTATTTTTGCAAGCCCCATGAAAAGGTGCATACAGACAGCAGGGATACTTTATCCAGGTTTATATAAAAAGCTGCATATAATTGACGGGTTCAGGGAGATAGATTTTGGAAGGTTTGAGGGTAAGAATTATCTTGAACTTAATGGAGATATTGAATACCAGGAATGGGTTAATGGTGGCGGCATAGGAAAGTTTCCAGATGGTGAGGACAGGGGGATGTTTTCAGAAAGGTGTATTTCAGCTTTTAAAGAGGCTTTATTAATATGCCACAGGCTAATCCAGGACGGGGAATTAAAAGAAGATGCAACTGTTTCATTTATAGTACATGGAGGGACTATTATGTCTATAATGGAAGCATATGCAGGTGAAGGGAAAGGGAGTTATTTTAATTACCAGTGCAGTAATGGACATGGATATATATGCAGCCTGGATATATGTTATCTGGAGGATATGAAAAATATGGAAAGCGGGCTGGTTTTTAGTCCATATAAGGAATTCTGATATTAAAGGTATTAAAATGGAGCATGTTTTTATGGAGTTTGTATGTATTACTGGATTAATAAGTATTATTGCTGGATATATAATTGATTTAATTTTTGGAGACCCTTGTTCTATACCACATCCAGTAGTTGCAATAGGAAAGCTGGTGGCTTTTTGCACGGACAGGCTGCTTTGTAATGATAGTGGTGCAAAGAGGAAAAGAAGAAATGGATTAATTATGGTTATTATAGTGGAATGTGCATGTATAGCTGTTCCATTATGTATATTATATCTGGTGTACAGGCTGCATTTAGTGGCAGGGATTGTAATTGAAAGTATTATGTGCTGGCAGATACTTGCCGCAAAGTCACTTAAAACAGAAAGTACAAAGGTTGAAACTGCATTGTATGATAATAATATTGAAGAAGCAAGGTTTAATGTTTCTATGATTGTGGGAAGGGATACGGCGTGCCTTGATGCAGAGGGTATTACAAAAGCTGCTGTTGAAACAGTTGCAGAAAATTCTTCTGATGGTGTAATTGCACCATTGTTTTATATGTTTTTTGGTGGTGCTGTGGCAGGTTTTTTATATAAAGGCATTAATACTATGGACAGCATGGCAGGATATAAGAATGAAAAGTATATTGATTTTGGAAGGGCAGCAGCAAAGCTTGATGATATTGCAAATTTTATTCCTGCAAGGATATCAGCAGTTTTAATGGTTATATCAGCTTTTATTCTGGGTTATGATGCAGAAAATGCATGGAAGATTTTTATACGTGACAGATATAAAAGCACAAGCCCGAATTCGGGGCAGACAGAAGCGGCATGTGCTGGCGCTCTTGGCATAAAACTCCTTGGTGATGCTTATTATTTTGGAAAGCTTGTTAAAAAGCCATCTATGGGTGATGCTGTAAGGGATATAGAACCTTGTGATATACATAGGGCAAATAATCTTATGTACTGTATGGAATTTTTAATGGTAGTTTTTATAATTGTACTAAGGTTAAGTTTTTATTTTATTTTTAAATGAATTACTGGGGGTAAATATGGGCAGGAATAATGGTAATAAAAGCAGTGGAAAATATGATAAAACAAGTAAATTTATCAGTTTAATATTAAGGCATAACCCTGGTGTTATAGGTATTAAGCTGGACAAGAACGGCTGGGCGGATGTACAAGAGTTAATTGCAGGGATTAACAAGGCTGGCAGCAAGATAAATATGGATATTTTAGATGAGATTGTACGTACTGATAAGAAGGGGCGGTATAGTTTCAATAATGATAAAACAAAAATACGTGCAAACCAGGGACATAGTATTAGTGTTGATGTGGAACTTGAGGAAAAAGAGCCGCCAGAAATTTTATATCATGGTACTGCTGGCAGGTTTCTTCCAGGTATCCGGGAAGAAGGTTTAAAACCTATGGGCAGGTTATATGTACATTTATCAATTGATGCCAAAACGGCGGAAACCGTTGGAAAAAGACATGGCAAACCTGCGGTTTTAAAAGTACATAGTGGTGAAATGTACAGACATGGCAATAAGTTTTACTTATCAGAGAATAATGTCTGGCTTGTAAAAAAAGTAGAGAGTAAGTATTTAGAGGAATTCTGAAAACCGTCTGTAATATATAATGAAGAGAGGAGCTGGGGCTGTATTATGACATATGATGAGTTTAAGGATGAACTGGTGGAACAGGTTGTACGTAAAAGTGAATGGGGACTTTCGCCTGCTAATGTCCGGTTTTATGATGATGGTTTTACTGCGGCAGATAATGAAGAAGAGCAGGAGTTTATAAGAAATACCAATATAAGATACCATAAAACAGAATCGGAAGTTTTAATTGGTGATTTTATGACGCTGGATATAGGGCGGCAGGGTGGTACTGCCAGCCAGTGCCGTTTTGAGCTTAAGAGCTTGTATAATGATTTTATTGCAGAGGGCTGGGAGGCCGTATGGAAATATGTAAAAACTAATATTGATGTATGTAACCAGATAACTGGGGCAGGGGTATTGCAGCTTATGGAAAGTTATGAAGCTGTTAAGGAAAAACTGATTATACGCCCGCTGAATTTTACAAACCATAAATATAATTTAAAAGAGGCAGTATATAAGAAAATTGGGGATATTGCCCTGGTATTATATATAGTTATTTATGAAAATGATGAACAGGGGCTTGGTACAAGTAAGATTAATAAGGGAATTTTTGAGAAATGGGACAGGGGTATTGATGAGGTGTGGGAAGCAGCACTTACTAATACCTATGTCCTTGCACCGCCAAGAATGTATATATTGCCACTTGACCGCATAAATCCATCTTATGAAAAAGGGGCATTTATGGCACTGGGAAGTAAAATGAAATCTTTTGGAAAGCTTAGTGTGCCTTCTGTAACTACTGTTAAACAGGTAAATGGTGCTATTGCAATGTTTTATCCTGGTGTTAAAGAAAAAATTGCAAGTATGGCAGGAGGCAGTTATTATGTTGCATTTACAAGTATACATGAAGCAGAGATACATTGTGCTGGCACTATTCCGCCAAGGAATATCCTGCGTAATTTAAAGAGCGTGGACAAGAAATTCGGTTCAGAGGAAACACTGACTAAGAAAGTATATTTTTATAATGCAGAAAATGGAAAATTTGATGTACTTGAACTTTAGAAATTAAGAAACTATACAAGGCAGGAGGAATAAGAAGTGAGCCAGATGAAAGAAAAAATGCATACAGGGGAGTTATACCTTCCAGCAGATGAAGACATAGTAAAAGAACAGGTTGTGTACCAGGACAGGTTGTGTGAATATAATCTTACAAAACCATCAGAAGCAGAAAAAAGGGCAGCGATGCTTAAAGAAATGCTTGGAAGCTGTGGCAAGGGTGTGTATATTGAAGCGCCTTTTTACGCAAATTTTGGAGGACACCACTGCCATTTTGGGGATATGGTTTATGCAAATTATAATTTAACATGTGTAGATGATACACATATTTATATTGGCAGTTATACAATGATTGGCCCAAATGTAACAATAGCTACAGCAGGACATCCTGTATTGCCAGGACTGCGTGAAAAGCTTTACCAGTATAATATGCCTGTCCATATTGGAAGGAACTGCTGGATTGGTGCAGGTGTAATTATTGTGCCAGGTATTACTATTGGGGATAATGCAGTTATAGGCGCTGGAAGTGTAGTAACAAAGGATATACCATCAAATGTTGTTGCTGTAGGTAATCCATGCAGGGTTATGCGGGAAGTTAATGAGAATGACAGGAAGTATTATTTTAAAGACAGGGCTATAAATCCAGAATATTTGGAATGTCTGGACCAGACAGAATAAATATTATATTGGATGGTAATTTTAAACTGGTTTAACAGACAGCATATTTTTATGGCAAATGTAAAAAATGCACATATCTCTGTATTTTGAAATATGTGCATTACAGGTTAAATTGTTTTATTATTTTTTGCTGCTTTGGCAAGGGAGGATAAATCCTGTCCTTTTAATGCCTTTTCAAGAAGTTCTGGCAGAAGCTGCGGGCTGCACGCAAAACATGGTATTCCAAGGTTTGCAATTTTTTGTGCCATCTGTTCATCGCAATAAGGCCTGCCGCCATCAGCTAGTGCAAGCAGGCTTATTATTGTTACGCCTGATGCCTTCATGTCTTCAATACGCCTTAGAAGGGCAGCCCTGTTTCCGCCTTCTTCAAGGTCAGATATTAAAAAGAATAATGTTTTTGAAGGATTTTCTATAAATTGTCCACAATATGCTACGGATTTGTTAATATCAGTACCTCCGCCAAGCTGGAAACCAAAAAGCAGGTCAACTGGGTCACTGCTTTTTTCTGTTAAGTCTACAATATTTGTATCAAAAGCAACGATATGTGTTTTAATGCTTGACATGCTTGCAAGTATACAGCTTATAATTGATGAGTAAATAACAGATTCCCCCATTGAACCACTCTGGTCAATATCAAGAATTATTGTCCATTTATTAGCTGCTGTAGTGCTGGTTCTGTCAAAAAAGTAAAAATGTTCTGGTACAACAGTTTTTAGCTCTGGGTTATAATGTTTTAGGTTGCGTGCTATAGTCGTTTTAAAGTCAAGTGCTGCTGCGGACGGTATGGGGGAGTGTTTTCTTTTGTTTACAGCAGCAGTTACAGCACGTCTGATATCCTGTTCAAGAAGCTGGTTAATCTGTTCTACAATCTTTTTAATAAATTCCCTTACACTGTCTTTGGAGCGTTTAGGTATCTGGTCTTTAAGCATTAGTATAGTAGCAGCAAGATTTGTGTCTGGCTCAGTGTTTTCCAGAAGTTCAGGCTCTAACACAAGTTGTTTTAAACCACAGCGGTTTACGGCGTCATTTTGTATTACTTTTACCAGTTCTTTGTCAAATAATGTCCTTACATCACCCAGCCAGCGGGTTATCTGCGGGTCAGAAGGCCCATGTCCTGCCCCTTTGCCAGAAAAATCCTGCCATTTGTGGGTATAGTTATATATTGCGGCAAGTGCCTGGTCCATTAAATCCTGTTCAGGGCTTAGGGCAGCATCTGCCATTCCAGAAAAACGTTCTTCGCTTTCCCGTCCTAAAATAAGCCGCCACCTGCGGATTTGTTCATTTATTTCCATATGCTATCCTTTCTTATATAATCCAGGGAGTGCCACCAATAATATCTCCAGTCCGTTTCCCTGCCTGTCCAATGACAAACCCTGGCTTAACGGGGCTAAAAATCAAAGTCGAAATCCCCAAGGCTGTCTATTATTTCTTGTGAACTTTCATCAAGCACAGTATTAACTGCCTCGCTGGTCTGGCTGCCATCAAGCCCTAATATTTCTCCAAGGTTTTCTGCAATCTGGTCTTTTTCTGCTGCTGAAAATCCAGCAAAAGCCCGTCTTAGGAATAAAAGTGCCCTTTTAAATTCTTCATCTGTAAGTGTTGTAAGGTATATATTCAGGCTTTCCCATAAAGACAGTCTTGCTATTAGTGCATATTTATTTTTCATGGCAAGCCCTTCAAACCATCCAGCGCCAAGGTCTGCTGGAGTACCAGCAGACAGGCGTCTTGAAACTTCTGTATGCAGGCTTTCTGTATCCATATTGCCACGTTCTAAAAGTATTGCAGCAGCAAATCCTGACAGTTTTGTATTTAGGTTGTCGTGCCTGGCAATACTTTGAAGGACTTTAATCCATTCTTCTGTGTCAAGGAAATCATGTGCAAGTTCTGTGCTATTAAGTTTTTCAATTGCACTGGTTATTATCTGGCTTGCTGCATCATCGCATATACATGCGCTTTCAAGTACAAGGCATGCCCTGTAAAAAAGTTGTGAAAGAATAGGTTTTAAGGGCATTGGGTTTACTTTTCTTATATTGCCATATTGTATTATTATTGAAAGTCTTTGTGCTGTTTCTGCCAGGTCTTCTACAGATATAGTATCCACTGCCATTTTCTGTAGTGCTGTTGTAGCATAGACTGCTGCCTTTTCCATTCCACAGTAACAGGCATCTTCTATAACAAGTGCAATCTGTCCCATACTGGTGGCATTTTCTACACGTTCTTTCATTTCAAATGATGCTGCGCCTGCTATAGTGTCACCTTTTAAAGCAGACTCCACAAGTACGGTTTCTGCTTCTGGAGACCATTGCAGCATCCAGTGTTCCTGCCATGTTGCATTATCCTGGTTTGTTTTTTGCTGTGTGGCAAAGCTGGTATTTAGTACTCTTAACTGGTGCAGGAAAAATGACCTGTGTAAATCAATAAATGCTGCCTTTTCTGATTTTACACGCCTGTTTTCCCTAAGGTCTAACATAATGTCCTGGCATACAGCACTATAGTATTTTTCAAGTTTTAATTCATTTAACTGCCTGTAAAAGTCGTCCTGTATACTAGTGCGGCTTACACCATCTGGGAGTGTGCCAATTACTGTGCCAATTTCAGTATCTGCTGTGCCAAGGCTTACCGCTGCAAAACTGCCTTCACCAATACATGTTATTGCTGCATCACGTAAATCACACAGTGCAGGCCTGCTGCCATTCCTTAGCATTGCAAGTGCACCAGCAAGCCGTACAGCTTCAATAACTGATGCAGCAGAAACAGGATTGCCAGTTTTACGCATATACGCCGCTAGTTTTACAAAATAACTGTAAGAAGAATATCCTGGTTCATTTCTTTTAAAGCCTTCCCATAAAAGGGAATAGTAAGCTGGCGCTTTATTGCCTGCTCCATAACCTGACCTTGTAGAAAGCCTGTAATAAGAATATGGCATTAGTGTATGTAATGTTTCAGTTTCTGGCATACCTTTAAAATTTTCATTACTTTCCTGCCAGTTTTTTAAACCTTCCACATGGTAAGAACCTGTTACTACTACAATATTTGCAGGGTTAATACCAGAATTTACAGCATCTTTAATCTGCTGGCGCATATATGCCTCACGCAGTACAGTTTCAGCCCAGTTATCCCCATTGCCTTCTGTAAGGCTTCTTAAATTAGCACCGAAATTTTTAGCACCTGTATGGTAAGCCTCAAGGCTTCCAGCCTGTTCCATAACCCGCTCCCAGAACGTTTCGTGTCCGCCGTCACCACATATTTTATCAAGTTCCATATATATGTTAGTTCTGTTTTCTTCCCCTTCTGCATATAAAGGACAGCGCTCTGGCAGTGCAAGGAATGTACTGGAGGGCAAATCTATAAAGCGGAGTCTGGCGTTTCTTTCATTACACCATAATATTGCCTGGTATTCAGGCGAATATTCTGCAAATGGGTATAATATAGTTCTGACAGGTACTTCTTTTGTATATGCAAGCACTGCTATAGGAGGCTTTGTTTCTTTTCTGGTAATGTCTTTTAAAATATCATTAAAATCGGCAGGCCCTTCAACAAGTACAAGTTCTGGCTGTTTAATATCCAGGAAACAGCGGAGATAGTATGCGCCTGCTGGGGATAGGTGCCTTATTCCAAAAAAATTTGGGTTATCCATTAATTTATTCTCCACTTAATTCTTTACATGCCATATAAAGCCCGGACCATTCTGAACCACGTTTTTTCATAATGTTTTCCAGATATTCCTTCCATGCTATATTGTCTTTTTCTTCGTCTTTAATAACAGCACCTTGCAGGGCAGATGCCAGGTCAGTGTCTGTTATTGTACCACTGCCAAAACTTCCTGCAAGTGCCATGCTGTTGCATAATAGTGAAATTGCTTCGGCTGTAGATAATACACCAGATGTGCCTTTTACTTTCTGTTTGTGGTCTAATGTTTCCCCGTTTCTGAGTTCACGGAATATTGTACATACTTTTTCTACCACGTCTTCTTCTGGCAATGACGCATTTAAGTCAAGGTTCATAGAAAGCTGTGATACCCTTGTATTTACAATTTCCATTTCAGACTCCAGGTTTGCAGGTGCAGGAAGTATAACAATATTAAAACGGCGTTTTAATGCGGCTGACATTTCATTAACGCCTTTATCCCTTGTATTAGCCGTAGCTATAACAGAAAATCCTTTCTGGGCTGGAACTTCAAGTGCAAGTTCAGGTACAGAAATACGTTTTTCAGAAAGCAGTGATATAAGGGCATCCTGTACTTCGGAGGCACATCTTGAAATTTCTTCTACACGTGCAATTGTACCTGTTTCCATAGCATTAAATACAGGGCTTTTAAGCATTGCTTCAATTGATGGCCCTTTTGATACAAGCATTGCATAGTTCCATGAATATTTAATCTGTTCTTCTGTCGTGCCTGCTGTACCTTGTACTACTTTAGTAGAACATCCATTTATTGCAGCAGTTAAATGTTCAGAAAGCCAGCTTTTTGCAGTGCCAGGCTCACCAGTTAAAAGTAATGCACGGTCTGTAACAAGTGTTGATATTGCAATTTCCACAAGACGTTCATGGCCTATATACTTTGGTGTAATCTTTGTACCATTAACTTCGCCGCCACAGATATATGTTTTAACTGACTGTGGGGACATATTCCATCCTGCTGGTACAGGATGTTTTTCTGCTTTTATTAGTGCATCAATTTCATTCTGGAAAAGCTGTTCTGCTGGCAGCCTTAAAATTTGTTCTTCCATTTTTCCCTCCATATAATTTTAGTATAATAGCCTCAATATGCTGTTTTTAGTGATAATGCTTAATGGCTGTGCCTGTAACCTGTGGTTTCTATTATTGTAGTAAAATGCTGCAAGCATTACCTGGCCTTTTAAAAGGTAACTTCCTGGAAGCATTTCTATACGTGGTGTTGTCTGTTCCATGTCTGGCATATCACCAAGTAAAATATTGCCACCACTTTCTGAAACAAGCACAAAACCGTCACTGCACCTGGCAATTTCCTGGTATTTTATAAGCTGGATTAACATTGGCGGTGCCATTGTATTTTTTAAAGTATTTTTAATTGCTTTTGCCTCAGCATTTATTGAACCTGATGCAAAACTGGTTATCCTGCTATAGTCTTCTTCTGTTAAATCACGTATTTGTGCGTTTTCCCATCTGATACGCAGATTGCCCTCACCAGGATATGTTGCTGCCTTTTGGACTCTGGCAACACCAAATACGGAGTCATCCTGTTTAATATATTTAATTGCTTTGAGAGGGCGGTAATTGTAATTTATGTAAATATTTCCATCCTCCAGGCAAATCCAGCACCCTGTATCTATATACAATTTTGCGGCTTCATTGTAATCTATCCAGAAAGAAAGCTGCACAAAGTTTTTATCTTCCATGCCCCTGCCAGCTTCTTCGAGTTCAGCCAGTTTCCATATTCCGCCAAGTTCTTCATATAACATATTATCATCAAGAGTGACATCATCGCTTGCAAGTTTGTTTTCTATATACTGGCGTGATTTTTTGCTAAGGGTATGAAGTTTTTTTAATATATCTATGGCATTGTAATAGTGTGTCTCATCACCATCTTTCTGGAACTTTGTTATCTCAATAAGAAGCTGGTTACATAGTTTCTGCGGGCCTGTAAGGTAATAGTCGCCCATCTGCTTAACAATCTCCTGGTATGTTTTCAGGGAAGCACCACCTATAGTGCCAAGTCCTGCCATAACAAGGCTGTTTGTCATTTTATCTGCTAAATCCAGTCCTTTAAGCTGGTTTTTAAGTTTTTTAATCCTTGCATTTTTGGTAGTTTTGGCTGCTGCCGCTTTTTTCTTTTCTGCTTTTTTAAGTTCCTCTTCTGTCATTTCGCTTTCAGGCTTTGCAGTTTTATTATCCCTTGCCATCTTTTTTTCACGTTTTCTTATAATATCTTCTGGTACTTCACAAATGTTAAATTCCTTTTTTGCCAATATTTCATATAACAGTGCAAGGCTGTGTTTACATGGATACTGGCGGCTTGGGCAGCTGCACCGGAAAACAGGGGATATCTGGTCAATGTAATCTGCTGATGTAATATAATTATTTTTGCCGCTTCCCTTACATTCACCTATATAAAGTGTATTATCACTGGTACGTTCAAGCTTTATAAATCCGCCTTTTTGTGAGATTTTCTTTCCATTTGATGCTGCTGCCGTGTTTGGTGCAAATGCTAAAATCTGCTGTTCTGTAATTTCTATCATTTTATAATCCTCCATACCATTTTTAGCGGCTTAAATAGCATAACAGATAAGCCTGCTTTGTAAAAATGCGGTTTTTACAGTTATTTATCTAAATTTACACAAATATAATTGGCAGGGTTTTTCAGGCTATCAAACCATTTCTGGGCTTGTTCTGTATCTAAATTAAAGTTGGTGGGTTTAAGCCTGCCTGACTTGATAATTTCTATAACAGCATCAACTTCTTTTTGTATTTTCTGTATTGTCCCGGCATTTCCAGGCAGGTGGTATAAATAATCAGTCAATTCCCACATTTGTATTTTCTGTTTATTTTTGGCAAATCTGGTAGCAAGCCCTTTACATTCTGTCCATCTGCAATTTAACATATATGCAAGGTAATCTGTGTTGTCCTGGATGGAAAGAGCCCTGTTATAAAAATAACTGCCAGCCTTTTCACACTGTTCCTGGTCTGCCGTATTAATCCATCTGTTTAAAATTTCATCCATGTACTGCATATTATGTTTTGCCTCTCTTTTTTTGAGGCCTGTCTTTGCAATTATGAGGCGGCTGTCTTCTGGATGGCTGCCTTGTTCCATCATCCAGTCTTGTATTCTGCTGGCATCTGGAATTTCTATTTTATTTAAAATAAACTTACGGCTGTCCTCCCATTCTATATCAGAAAAAAGCATACTTGTTATATAGCTGTTTAACTGGCTGTCCCATTTTATATATGACAATGCCCTTTGTATTTCCAACATTGCATAAGGGTTCTTTTTAATTTGTCCATCAAACCATTCAGTACAGTTATCACTTTCAAGGATTTTTACAAATGCTGCTGCTGCAAGAAAGTTTATGCTGTTTCCACTACTTTCAAAGAATTCCATTGCCATCTGTCTGGACTGGCTGCCTGGAAATATAACAAGGGATTGTGCTATATGGCTTCCGATTATAAGTTCCCAGGTTAACTTCCTGTCTGTTTTTGGTGGGAAGTTCTGGCGGTTAAATAACTGGAAGGATGTATTTCTGGAGTGTATTGTAGAATAATTGCCTGCCATATAATCTATTACTTCAAGTGAAGGGTTCAAACTGCCCTGGTCAAGGGTTTTGCTTTCCAGAAGAAGCTGTTTGTAACACATATATACTTCATCACCATGCTTACCAGGCAGGGCTTCAACCAGCCGGCAGAATGGGGTAAGTTTTTTCTGGATTTCACTGGCATTGTCTTTTTCTATTGCTGCAATTATTTTAGGAAGCTGTTCCATACATTCTTCTGCAATTACCCTTGACGCACAGACAGTTGTAGAAGGCATAAGTGCGATGAGGGCAGAAGGAAGGTTTTTCTTAATAGTCTGTTTAAATAAATTATATAACTCTTCACTTTCTTCCACGCTTTCCATTCTGGCAAGAATATTTAATACACATTGCTTGTTTTTGCCTCTTTCAGTTTTAGCCATAGAAAGCAGCCGCTCAAAGTTAGCAGGTTCATATCCTAAAGCAGTTATTAAGGCTGTGCGGACATCTCCTATTGCAGTCTCAAGCATTTCTAAGTAAAAACTGTTTTCAGATGCCCCGGCAATTTCAGTTATTATATTTATCCTGTGTACCATTTCCTTTTTACCCTTTGGGTCAAAATCCTTCTTTAAAATGGGGATTATTTCTGTGCTGCATTGGGAAAGGTAATTACGTGCCAGATTAACAAGTTCATAGTATGGAGCACCCAGTGCGCAGACAAGAGCATATTTTACACGGTAATCCTTAAAAATATCCGGATATGTTTGTAACATGTCATTTACAGTTGAGTAATTGCCGCTTCCTGTTGTAGTAAGCGCATTTATAAGTGTTTTAACTTGTGAGTAAGGAACATTAAAAATATATGGGTTATTCTCTGTATATTTTTCTGGATGGAAGCTTAAAGCCAGCTCCACATCTGTTGTTTCCGTTTTTACTTCAACCGTTCCAAGAGTGCATATTACAGCATCTGCAAGGGCTATTGTGTCAAGCAGTACGCCCGCAGGTGTGCTGCAGCCAGGTGATAACAGTAATTCCATCTGCTGGCATAACTTTGCAAAAACAGGTGAAGCAGATGCAAAAGGCTTTATAGCTTCAGCAGCACGCTTTAACCTGAAATCTTCATTTAAAAGATTAGCACCTGCAATAATAGCAGTACGCAGGCGTTCCTGTAATTCATAAACTGGGCTTAAATCCATGTTATTCTCCTTTCGTTAGCTTATTACAGCTTAATTCTTTATGGTATAAAAATCCTTTAAGAGTATTATATAACGAATGTATGTTCTTTACAACATAAAATCATTATATATTTGTCATTTGAAGTTATTTTGCGTTTTGTGGATAATGGACGGTTCCTGTGCCAGAGCCAGAATATTCCGTACAGGGGCACGCTCCCGCTACGTTAACCCACGCAGCGGCACATAAAGTCTATATATCCCAGATGAAACTTACGTTTCCCTGGAATATATAGACTTAAATGCCGGCGGGGTTAAAGTGCCCCTTTTACGGAATAATTCATGGCATCTGGCACGCAGAACCTGTCTGTGGTAAAAGCCAGAAAAACAGTGATGGAAAAAACTGCAAACTTTCTTAATATATTCAATGATTTTAAACTGTTTTCAGACAGAACAGCATTGCTGTCTTCTGAAAATACAACATCCAGTACCCAGTGCAGGTTTCCATTCTTCCAGAACTGTTGTATATATTTCTATTTCCTTTCCGCTATCTTTTTCTTCCATATACAGCTTTACGTCTTTATATAACATTTTCTGGTTTTTCTTAAGCCCCAGGGAATAGTCCAATCCTTTTTTTCTGTACTCCGTATGGCTTTTTCATCAACAGCAGCAACACTGCCTGTATCCCCTGTGACAAGAAAGCAAGAAATCTTTTAAAGAAAGCACAAGATAACTGAAAACAGGGTGGGGGATTATTCTGCCAGTGATTTATTAAACAATGTAAATTTTATAGTCAGGAAACCTGTTAATGTAATTTTAGATTATAATATAAATTTTGTAGATAATAGTGGCTTTATGTGCCGTTGCGTGTGTTATTGTAGCGGGAGCGTACCCCTTTTATGGAATATTCTGGCTCTGGCGCTAAAAACCGTCCGTTATCCACAAAATACAAGATAACTGGAAAAATTTTTAAAAAACCTCTTGACGTAACATGGGTCTTATGGTAGTATACTAGTTGTACGCTCTCATAGTTAAATGGATATAACAGCCCCCTCCTAAGGGGCAGTTGTAGGTTCGATTCCTACTGAGAGTGCTTTTTTATTTTTGCGGATGTAATTAAGGATGTGCAAGTTTAACCTCATTAAGTAAGTCCCCCCGCTTCTTAAGCGGTGGGTTTAGGACTTACTTAGTCTGGCAGGAGTTCAAGCCCCTGCCAGACTGCCGCAAAGCGGCAATGAGGTTGGTTTGTAAGTGGGCAAGTAGCCAAGCCTGCTTGCAGGCATTGCGGATTGCGAATATCCGCTTGACTTGTATAATCCAGGTGTCCCATTAAGCTGCATATACCTGTATCTGGACAGGGATTTTGGCTTAATAAGGGCATAGAATTAGGAATTAATATAATTACATATTACAGACAGGACGGTATATTATGAAATTAAAGCGCATTGTTTCTGTTTTGCTAGCTGGTGTAATTCTTATGACAAATATTGCATGGACAACCTCCAGTGCTGCTGTAAGTAATAACAGCCTGGTAATGCCAGCAAGAAAACAGGCTAAGAACGGACAAGGCAGTAAAAGTGTTAAATGGCCTTCTGGTCCAAAACCTAAAAGCCTGTCTTGTGATTCTGCTATTGTCATGGAAGTCTCCACTGGTTCAATATTATATAAAAAGAATATACACAAACAACATTATCCTGCAAGTATCACTAAAATATTAACTGCCCTGCTTCTGCTTGAGAACAGTTCATTAAGTGATACAGTAACGTTTTCAGAAGAGGCTGTATTTGGGATTGAGCCAGGAAGTTCTACGATTTATTCAGATGTTGGCGAGAAAATGTCTATGGAGCAATGTTTGTATGCTATTATGCTTGAATCGGCAAATGAGGTATGCCTTGCAGGTGGAGAGCATGTAGCAGGAAGTGTTAAGTCATTTGTAAATATGATGAATGACAAGGTTGCAGAATTAGGGCTTAAGAATACCCATTTTAACAATCCTAACGGGCTTCCTGATACAAAACATTACACAACGGCTTATGATATGGCAGTTATCTCAAGACAAGCCCTGCAAAATGCATCTTTTAGGAAGATAGCAGGTACAAAGACATATACATGTGATAAAACAAATACGCATAAAACAAAGCGTATATGGCGTAACCACCACCAGATGTTAAATGGGTATGACCATCCTAAATATGAATATAAATATTGTATTGGTGGCAAGACAGGTTTTACACAGGCATCACAGTATACACTTGTAACTTTTGCTGAGAAAAATGGTATGCAGCTTTTATCTGTTATTATGAAAGCAAGCAGCCCGAAACTTGGTGAGCCTAATGAATATACAGATACAACAGCACTCCTTAATTTTGGGTTTGAAAATTACAGGAAATATAATGTTAATGAAGAAAAAACTGATATAAATGCAAGCCTTTTTAATAATTATAATAATTTTTTTAATACAGAAAGTTCACCTGTGCATCTTTCCAGTGAATCAGCAGTTGTACTGCCTAAAGGAGTTAAACTTTCAAGTGCAAAGCAGAAGATAACATACGATAAAAATGTTAGTATTAAAGATGGGAAAAATATTATTGGCAAAGTGACATACACTTATGGTGGCAGGGTAATGGGCTCTACTGATATAATTTATGAAAAGGCATCATATAACCATCTTGATGAGGCATCAAGAAAGATAATAGATAGTGAAATAGAAGATATTGAAAATAATGTTGCTAAAAATGCTAGTAAAAATAAGCGCATTGCGAAAATAAAGAACGCAATTGCAGGCGTATTTTCACCAGTGATTAATTTTTTTGGAAAGCATATTTTTATTCCAGTGATTATATTAGGTATTGTGCTGGTAATAGCTTTAGCAGTATTTTTGTTTAAGAAATTACGCAACAACAGGGGAAGGGCACGCAGAAGCAGTGGAGGTTATAGAAGCAAGGCGGGCCGCAGAAGACATGCAAGGATGCAGAAACGGGAAAGACGCCATAATTTACCAGAAAAAGCAAGACGCCGTAACCACAGCAGCCATTACCAGAAGAAGCTAGCACCTGTGAAAAGTACACAAGGAAAGCATAAAAGGAGTACAGGTATTAGTAAACGCAAAAGAAATACACGTGAAAGTTTTGGAAAGAATTTCTTTGATTTTTAATACTATATAAACAATGAAATGGAGCAATATTATAATTCCAATAATATTGCTCCATTTAAAAATATAATTACCAGTTTCTATTAAATTCCCAATGGCTTTTTATACTATAATTATAATACAAATTGATTAAAAAATCTTTACATTTTCCTTAATTTTTTAATTAAGCAGGCGGGCAAGAATATGTTATATACATTTATTTAATTTCCATTGAGTTTTTGTATCCTGTTTTTGCAGTAAACAGTTTTATATATGCTGGTTTTTTATTTTTCTTGCATTGTATAACAGCATCTTTTTTAATTCCTGCTATTGAATTTTTTCCAACAGATTTAAGTTTAGTGCCCTTAATATTGATGTTTGAAAGGTATTTACAGTTATAGAAAGCCATTTTGCCAATTTTGGTAATATTGTTGCCGATTATAACTTCTGTAATTTGTTTATTTCCTTTACATGCATTATCTGCTATTGAAGTGACCTTAAATGTTATGCCTTGCAGTTTTACTTTAGCAGGAATTTTTACTTTTAGTAAATCTTTTGTAATTCCATTAAATGTTGTTTCAGGAGAATTTCCTGTTTTGGTTATTTTATATTCCATGCCATTTAATTTTATTATAGAACCTTTTTGGGTTTTGTTTGTAGAATTATCTACATTATTACTATCATTAATAGTATTGTTATCTGTATTACCAGTATTTCTGTTACCATTATTTTCAGGCGGGCTGGATGGGCTGGTTTCCTCTTGTTCTCCAAATTCAAGTTCTGATAATGTAAAATTTATTGTTATTTTTTGTGGATTTTTTATTCCTTTAAAGTTTGCAACACCACCTGATGCCTGGATTTCTTCTACTGCTGAACCATCCCATGAATTTACTGGGTCATTGGTATCAAATATGCCTGGATTTTTCAATGCAGATTTAAAGCCATTATTTTTAATTGTAAGTTTAACACCATCTACATCAATTTCATTATATTTAATCTGGCAGGTTTTAAGCGGGCTTTTTAATGTTTTTCCTGATGTTACATCATAATCCTTTATATAGATTGCAGTAAGTTTTTCAAGGCTTTTTACGCCTGCGCTTTTTGCAGCATCAGAAAGGTCTTTGTTACAGTCGAATGTAAGGGTATATGTACCATTTTCTGTTACACATATAGTGTCTTTTCCAGTTTCATTTGCAAAATAATTGTGTGCAGAATCATTGTAATAAACATTAATTGATAGATTTAATTTTTTCTCTGTTTCTTTTTTAGATACATTTACTTTGATTTCCTGTTTAATGCCGCCTGTAGATGAAACAGTAATTATTGCAGAGCCTTCACCTGTTGCAAGCACTTTACCTATAGAAGAAACAGTAGCAACATTTTCATCAGAAGAAGTAAAATATAAGGTTTCATCTGTATCTGTAGGTAAAACTTTTGTGCTTAAATATTCATATCCGCCGGTATTTAAGTCCAGTTCCTGTTCTGCTGTTTCAAGTGATGTACAAGGCCTTGAACTTGTAGTATCTGTAACAGTTACTTTGATTTGCTGTTCTATGGTGCTGTTCTGGGTAAATGCTGTAATTGTAGCTGTACCAGTGCCCTTTGCATTTATTTTGCCATAAGCAGCAGTTGCAACAGATGGATTATCAGTTTTCCAGAGTATTACATCATTTGAATTTGATGGTTCAAATGATGTAGTAATTTCTGATGTTTCATTAATCTGAAGTGAAACTTCCTGTTTTGATAAATTAAGTGAAGTGACTGGTATTATTTCAGGTTTTTTCTTAAGTGTAGAATAATCTGTTCCAGAATTTAAACCATTAAATCCCCTCATAAGCCCATCAGTAATATTTTTCTCAATAGGCTGGCATTTGGCCCTGTCTATAATTGAAAAGCTGTAATCTGGTTTCTGGCTTCTGTCATACCAGCCTTGGTCCCAGTATATACCAGCAATTTTATATTTTTTAAATATGCGGTTTATCCCTTCTAGATAAAATTCACGCTGTACAGGGTTATCCTTATTATTACACCCATATTCACCAGCTACAACAGGTATGCCTTTTGATGTGTATTTATCATATAAAGGCTTTAATTCGGTTTCATTATACGCCATTTTTTTAAGGTCATATTTTGTATATGAGTCTGATATGTTTGTGGAAGCTCCACAAAAGTTTCCAGGGGTATAATAATGTATTGATACAATTTGCCTGTCTGGTACAGTATCTTCAGGGAGTGAAAATTTGTTTTTTTCATTGCAAACAGAGTCAATATAATTATATTTACCAGGCATCATCAGCCAGCGTTCACTGTTATTTGAGCCTGTAGCTCTTACCGTATTAGTAAAAATCTGGTTAAGCTTCATAATAACTGCATTTTCTTCAGCAGGTGTCATTTTAATACCTTGCACTTCGTTCATTGATTCAAATATAAGATGTTCATCATAATCCTTAAAACGGTTTGCAATGTTTTTCCATACTCCTGCAAATTTCTTTTCAAGAGTTTCCTGGTCATCTGATGCAATACGCAGCCATCCTGTCTGCTCTGCACCATCATGGTGGATATTAATAATACAATACATATCCTGGTTTATACAATAATCCACTATATCCTGCACTCTGTTAATCCATGCTTCATCAATCTGGTAATTATTATTATCATCAATTTTAGTTCCCCATGTTACAGGAATTCTGACAGTGTTGAATCCTAAATCATGTATTGATTTTATAAGGGCTTTAGTGGTTTTATCATTCTGCCATTGGAGTTCATACGGGGTAAAGCCAGTATGTCCATCCATTGTATTGCCAAGATTCCAGCCAGCACCCATATCTTTAACCAGTTCATCTGCTGAAAGTACCCTGAAATACTGCTGGTGGCTGCTTGTAAAACCATCCTGGGTAATTTCTACGTTTTGTTGTTCTTGTGCGTTATTTATAGTGGCAGCACGTGGTACATTAATACTGCTAAATAACATTCCGGCAACAAGGGCAATAGTAATTATATTGTTTTTTGTTATTTTCATTTTTACCTCATTTCTACGCTGTTTATATATAAAATATTATTGTGCCATGCAGCGCACAGGCACAAATGTAAAATATATGTACAGGCAGGGAATGTTCTTTATTAAAAAAGGTAGGGGCATAGAAGTTGTACCAGACATGCCCTGCCATAGATTTAATCTAACAAAACATTATGTATGTTTATATAAGATTTATTAGATTTATATAAAAAATTTTATATCAAGATATAAGTATATGTAGTAAAATCTATATAATATATGGAAAAACGGAAATTATCCGATGTATCTATAACAGGGGGCTTTTTATGGGATTAAATAATAAACTGGATTACCAGCTTTTTGTCCAGCGTGAAAATATGTTTTTGCACCAGCCATATAAAAATGAACTGGATTTTTATTCTGCTATAAGAAATGGAGATATAGAATATATCAAGGAACTGAAGCGGAAATATTCCGCTTTTAAGAACACTGGAAAAGGCAGGCTGTCAAAAAATACTTTGCAGAATGAAAGATACCATTTTGTAACAAATACAGCACTTATTACTAGAAATTGCATTGAAGGAGGACTTCCCCAGGAAAAAGCTTATACATTAAGTGATTTGTATATACAGGAGATGGATACACTCTTTAGCATTGAGGAAATACATGAATTAAATGATAAAATGGTATTTGATTTTACAATGCATATGAAAGAGCTGCATAAAACAAGGATAGTGTCACATCATATAAGGAAATGTATTGAATATATATACAATAACCTGCATGAACCACTTACGGTAAACAGCATAAGCAGGCAGATGGGGCTTAATCCATGTTATTTGTCAACTCTTTTTAAAAAAGAAACAGGAAAAACAATACATGCCTTTATACAGGAAACCAGGCTTGATACGGCAGCAGAAATGTTAAAAAATACAGAATATCCATATGCACTGGTTTCTAATACATTGTGTTTTTCATCACAAAGCCATTTTACAAAGCTTTTCCGTGAACATACAGGATTAACGCCAAAAGAATACCGGATAAAATACAGTTTAATTCCATAAAAGGGGTTATTATGCATTACTGTGTGGGTTATTTTATAAGTTTATACAGGTTTTTATCATTTGCAAAATTGCTGGCCTCGTATAGCACAAGTATATGGTTATAGTTTTCTGATAGTGCAGTATCCAGTAACGGACTGTTATAGTACCTTGCATCAATCATTGTTATATGTGAGTAATCATTAAGCAGGAATGGTACAAAACTGTTAGCAAATGAGTCTTTTAATACAAGAAGTTTCTGGTCTGCATTGCTGCCTGTTGTAATATCTACCCTGCCATAATTGCCTCCAAAGAAGTAAGCATATTTATCTTTTTGGTCCAGGTATTCTTTATTATATATGCCAGTTTGCTTTTTGCCATCATATACTACCTCTGCATTTTCTGCAAGGCTGGTCTGTATTGCATATATATTATCTGGTTTTGCTGTAAATACAGGCGCTTTTGAATAGAGTGTGCCATAAAAACTGCTGCTGGCTTTTACAGGGTTAAATGAATTGTAAGGCTGTGCGGTTAAACCAGTTGTTGTACAGTATTCCTGGTATGCAGCATAAGCACCAGGAAGCGTCCAGTGGTGGTCTGTTTTAAAGTAGAAATCCCCGTTTTCATTACTGCCAGGGGATAGAGCTTTACGTAAGTCTGTTATATAATCTGTTCCAAGTATTGTACTGGCAGTATTGTAGATAGTATCTGCATTATAGAAAGGTGCAAATGCTGGAAGTTTGTTATTAAGTATTGTTCCAGGGGATGGTACAAACATTGTGTATACATCTGCCTGCTGTTTTTCTATAAAATAGCTTAAATATTTTAAGTTTTGTACAAGCTGGTCTTTGGAAATATTACTATCTTCTATTTTTTCTATATAGTATTGGTCTTTGGCAAGGTATACACCGCCAATATCTTTAAATCCCAGGGATTTTTTAAAAGATGTGGACAGCCCTGCCATAAAATCACGTATAAAAAACTGGTCATTAAATGCATCAGAAACTTTTTCCTGGAATTCACCAGAAATTATTTCACTTGTATTTATTTTTGGAAGCTTGTCAAGATACCTGTTTTCAATGGCAGAATATTCACGCTGTGGCAGTACCAGCACTAAAAGCCCAGGTACTGCAAGTATAATAAATATAATGATGGAATATATTATATATGTTTTTTTCATAATAGCCCCCTGTGCTGGCTTTGGCAGCTTAAATGGTATAACAGGCAGGGTTAAAACCTGAAATATAAGAACGGGTTATAACTTCCACTTATAAGAAGTGCCATGCTTGTTATTAATATTATAAATGTAAATATGGCCTTAATCCAGAAGCGGGCAGTTCCGTTTAACCTGGATGTTAGCTGGTCCAATATACATGCTGGAAGCTTTGTTGAAGCTGCCGCCATTATTAGCAACAGGAAAATGCTTGTGTAAAGCTTGTATATTGCATAGTTATTAAAAAATGGTGTATTAATCCCGGCAAGTGCTTTTATATAATTGCTAGGTGAAATTATATCACCACATGCAAAAATTACCCATCCGGCAATTATAAAAAACATTGCATATATATGGCATATGGTTTTAGGTATTTTTTGCAGGAATTTTAATAAGAAACATTTTTCTATTAATAAGAGTATAAAAAAGTATATGCCCCATATTACAAAGTTCCAGGCAGCACCATGCCATAATCCTGTGAGTGCCCATGCTATAAATAAGTTCCAAGCCTGCCTGGCAGGCCCTTTCCTGCTTCCTCCAAGCGGGATGTACACATATTCTTTAAACCATGTACTTAGAGAAATATGCCATCTTCTCCAGAATTCTGTAATGCTTTTTGACTGGTAGGGGTAGTTAAAGTTTTCTGGAAAGTTAAATCCAAGCATCTGCCCCATTCCAACAGCCATATCTGAATATCCTGAGAAGTCGAAGTATATCTGGAATGTATATGCAACAGCACCAAGCCATGCAAGCAGTACACTGTTTCCAGAGGGTGGCATGGCGGATATTTCTTCCCATAATGCACCTGCCTGGTTTGCAAATATAACCTTTTTGCCAAGCCCTGTTATAAATTTCTGGATTCCAATGGCAGTATTTTCACTTGAAAGTTCCCTTCTGCCAATTTCTTTTTCAACTTGTCCATATCTTACAACTGGCCCGGCTATAAGTTGTGGAAACATACTTATATACATTGCAAAGTTTACCAGGTTTTTCTGGACTGCTGTAGTTCCCATATACACATCCGCTATATATGATATAGTCTGGAATGTGTAGAATGAAATACCTATTGGCAGTGCAATATCTATAATGGGGATTTTTGCAAATCCTGTATTGTTTAATATCTGTATAAAGAAATCTGTATATTTAAAAAAGAATAATGTGCAGATATTTAAAATAATTGAAATTATAAATACAGCTTTGGCCTTAACTGGCATAAGCTTTTCTTTGTACATTGAAACAAGCCTTCCCGCCAGGTAATTAATGGCTATGGAAGAAACCATTACAATTATATAACCTGGTTCTCCCCAGGCATAGAAAATAAGGCTTGCCAGAAGCAGAAGAAAGTTTCTTGCCCTGGCAGGGCACAGGTAATATGCAATAAACACTATTGGCATAAACATGCATAAAAAGATTATACTGCTGAATATCATTTTAGCCCTCCACCAATAATGCCATTTTACCAACCTGGTAAGAATTTCTTGTCATTGAAATATTATTAATAATAATTATATCACTAGCCTGTTTTTCCTCTGCAAGTTTAATAATATTCCCATCCCAGTACCTGTAATCAATAACATGGATTTTCTGGTAATGGTTTACGAGAAATGGTACAAAGGCATTGCCAAAAGATTCTTTTATTACAATACATGAGGAATTATCTTTTAATGAATTATTTTCTATAATTGTATAAGGGTTATCCCCATCTATAAACGCAGAATATTTCAGGTTTTCACCATAGCCAGATGCATCTTCAACCAGGCTGCCTTTGACCTGTACGCCATCTTTATTAGTATAATTTAATGAAATACTGCCATCCTGGCATCCAGCAGGGTAATATGCATAAAGGGTATCTTTTTTCAGTGCGGGGTTTTTGTCTGTTTCTTTATAAAAAGAACCAGTAAAACTTCCAAATGAAACTTTTTTGAAATCCTCCAGTTTTACGGGCATTATATGCTTAACTTTGCAAAATGCATTGTATGCGTGGTAAGCACCTTTGGCAGTCCAGTGGTGGTCAGTCCTGAAATAAATATATTCTTTTCTGTGGTTCATCATTTCATTATATAATGGTACAAATTTAACATTAGCAGACATTTTTGCGGCAATTTTTTCTAATGATTTTTTCTGGTCTGAAGAACCAGATGTATTTTTCTGGTTGTCAGGAAATGTTATGCCAATACTTGTTGGTATAACAATATTATATACATCTGCCTTGCCCTCAAGCTGGTCTGCTATTTTGCTTGTTATCCCGGCATATCTGCCAGCAATGGTGTCTATATAAGTGTACTGTTCATATGCTGCATCACCAGATATAACTATTCCAGATTGGAATGACTGGGTTTTGCCATCTGAATATATTTGTTCAAAATCATTGTTTTCTTTAATGCTTCCATTTTCTTCAGGAAGTTTTACTATATTAATATCTTTTGGTGCAGGTGTATCTGTTGTGTTATTTTTTTCTTTTAGTTCATCTGATATTATTATTTCGCCTTTTGAAGGGGGCTGGCTGCCGCCTGGGACAGCACAGCCAGACAGTATTATGCCAGGCAGGAAATATATTAGTAATGCTTTGGCTGTATATCTGGTTTTCATTGATACACCCCTATTCAAAAGCTGCCATAATTGTTTCTTTAGCAGTATCAATATCATTTGTTACACAGACAACTACATAACAGCCGCTTCTCATATTAAAGGCATCTGAAATTTTCTTTGCCTGTGCAGGTATATATGCCTCAAATGATTTCCTCATATCTTTAAGGTACTGGACAACTGTTTCCTGGTCTTCTTCTGCACTTTCTTTGTCTTTGGCAGTAATAAGGATTAATTCATCAGAATAATTGCCATTTCCCATATATAACTGCATTTCAGAGCCGTCAGAAATACTGATAAGGCCTTCTGCAACTGTTTTGTCTATTTGTTTTAATTCTGTTTCAAAATTAGTTTTGGATAATATGTCTTTGGCGAGTTTGTCCATGTCAACCTGCCCGTTATTGCTGGTGCTGCCTTGATTGTCTGTATTGCCAGGTGTGGAGGCAGGGACAGAAGTCCCCGCATTGCCAGTTTTATTATTTCCAGCACTGCCAATGCGGTTTATTCCTGATACAGATTGCAGGACTGCCCATGCGGCTATAGAAACCAGAATAATTGCCATTATAATTATAATAATAAAACGTGAATTATTTTTATTTGATGAATTGCTAAGTTTATCCATTGTATTAACTCCTGTCTTAAAGAAATGCTTCTGGAATTTTTAATAGTGTACAATTTTATATTATACGGTTCTTTATTTTATAAATCAATATCTATATTGTGTCATTTTGTATTTCTTCTATCCATTTGCCGAGATAATCTTCAATAACGGAAAATGGGGCAGCCCCGGTTGACAGGAAGAATTTATGGAATTCTGCCAGTTTGAATTTATCGCCAAGCTTATTTGTTGCTTCTTTTTTAAGTTCTTCTATCTCAAGATAGCCTAATGTATATTGCAGGTAATTAGCTGGTTCTGCTACCATTGAGTCAAATACTGTACGGCTCTGGCTTTTGCTGAAACCATAATCTGAAAGGAATTCCTGTAGTTTATTAAAGTCCCATCCAAGGTAATTAACACCCACATCCGCTTTGCCATATACGCATAATGTTGCTATTGTATTTTGTACCATTAGCTTTGCAACGTCTTTATCTATGCCAGCAATGCTGTAACTATACAGTTCTGCATATGTAGCCCATCCTTCTGAATAACCTCCGCTGTTAATTACACTTCTTACAGGTGCAGGATTTAGTGACTGGAAATAGCAGTTCTGGTATAAATGTCCTGGATAACTTTCATGTGCTATTGTGGGAAATGCTTCACTTAAATCATATCTTTCATTTTTATTAAGGTATACTACATTTTCCTTGTATGCGTCAATTGCTGGTGTAAGATAAAATGCCGGGCTTAAACTTTCTTCAAGTGATTTGTCAACATATTTTACTTCACATTTAATATCATCCCCAAGTGCCGGGAAATCCTTTTTAATTGCATCTTTTAGATATTCTATTGCTTTTTCTGGTTCTTTGTATGGATATTCAAGTTCCTGTGCCTTATAATATACATCTGGCGAAACGGTCATTATTTTTGCCATTTCCTGCTGTGTGCCTGATAAAGCATTACTTAGCATCCTGTCAATTTCTGTAATGCTTCTGTATGAACCTGTTTTTGCTTTTACAAGATACTCATAGTATTCTTTGCCCTTTTCAAAACCACAAAGCCCGTTGTCATTTTCGCCAGTGCCTTTCAGTTTTACAAGGGCGTTAATAAGGTTTTTATAAGCTGGAATTACACATTCTGTAACTGCTTTTGTGCTGCTGTTTATATATGAGGTGGTTTCTTCTTCTGTTAATCCTTCAAATTTTTTGATTTTATTGTTAAATACTGTTATAAGGTAGTTTTCGTCATTGGTTTCTGCAAATTCATTACATTGGTCAATAATTGCCTGTGCTGTTGTGTCGCTCATAAACAAGCCTTTTGATGATTTTTCTTTTTCAAATTCAATTATGCTGTCAAAATAAGCAGGTACAAGCCGCAGAAGTTCAATATATGTATCAATATCATCTTTTTCATAGAAATTAAATTCTGCAAGAAGGACTGGAAGCTGTGCCTGTATGCCTGTAACCGGACCAAGGTGCTCTGGGTATTCCAGTATGCCAGAAGCCTGTAAGTTCTGCTTTAACATATTATAGATTATATCATAAACCAGTTGTTGTTCACTTGTAAGATTGTCATAGTTAAAAGTTTCCATTGAAGCAAGGCGGTTTTCAGATATAAAGAGGCTGTCTTTCATGCTCTGTATACTGGCGTCCCCAAGTGTTGGTGTAGTGCCTTCAAGACCATACTGCTGCTTATTCTTAACTGAATAGTTCAGGGTAATGCTGTCATCTGAAACTTCTTCAATAAAAATAGTATTAATAAATTCATCAAAATCTTTCTGGGTTTCTTCTGGGGAACGTTGGTCACTAGACTGTTTTATTGTAGGTAAAGACTGGAATATAGTGGATTTTTCCTGGCTAAATACAAATATGCCAAGAAATATTATACATAATAATACAATAATAACCCTGGCTTTCCTGCTAAAATTATTCATAAATAATCTCCAAAATATAATTAGCTTTAAGAAATGTGTAAAAACCTGTAACCAGGTCTTTACACATCCTTGTCTTTTTTATTTTATTAATATATTTATGCTTTATATTAATTATATATACTTACTGTTTCACAACTATATTCCCCACTCATATTTATTTTCATAATGAATTTATCCCTGTCATAACCTCCATATTTATTCATGGAGCTGTAATCAACAGTTATGCTGCGCCCGTCATGTATAATATTATTAACTGAAAGGGAAGCAGGATAGCGGAGTGTATCTTTTAATGCACTCATTGCAAGTTCTTTCATTAATTCATAGTTTGTAACCCTTATATTAATTTTATATTTTTTGCCGTTAAGACTGGTATTAATAGAAGTTTTGCCACATTTTAAAGGTTTTATATCACCTTCCTTTGAAACCTGGAGGTTTTCAGGGTCAGAAACTGTCCAGACTGCATCTTTATAGTTTTTAATATGTTTAATATACTTATCAAGGCTGACTGTTTCATCATCATTTACATAAATATGGCGCTTTTTAATATTCATTGTGTATGATGCAGAAGTGCCATTTTCTGCTTTTACTGTAATAAGTGACTTGCCAAGTGCAAGCACTTTAAGGCTGCCATCATCATTAACTTTAACAACTTTTTTATTGCCAGATTTTACATTTACTTTAACCTGTGCAGTACATGAATACCAGTCTGTACATTTGTCACCTACAAGCCGGTTCTTTAATTCTTCCTTGTCGATGGATACTTCAGGTTTTATAACCTCAAGATTGCATGAAGCAACATTTCCTTCATATATAACAGAGATAATAGTTTTGCCAGTGCCCTTTATAAATACTGTCCCATATTTAACTGTAGCAACAGACTCGTCACTTGAACGCCACTCTGCTGTGCCAGGGTCAATAGTTACCCCGCTTGCATTAAATGCTTCAAAGTCATCCAGGTACTGGCATGAGCCGTAGATAATTTTGCGGTCAGAATAATTTAATGAAAGTTCAACACTCTGGCTTTCTTCCAGGTCATCAAAACCAGAAATAGAACCACCACTTGCGGGGCTGCTTATACTAGTTTTATTTGCAGAAGTATTTGTCCTGGAAATATCTGCTGCTCTAAGGGAATTTGTGGCAGGTATGCACAAGCTTGTACATATTGAAAAAAGAGTAACTGCTGTAGCAAATTTTAATATATATCTGTTTGTTTTTTGTATTTGGTATCTGGTTTTGCATTTGTTGTGTTTAATATTTCTTACCATAATCTTTGCACTCCTTATACTGGTTTTTATTCATAGAAGTTACTACTATAATACAGTATAGCTAAATTCCTTCATATCTGCAATAAAAGTTTTATTAATTTCCAGTTATCCTGTGTTTGTGTAAATTGACGGGCGGACGGTTTACAGTGCCAGAGCCAGAATATTCCGTACAGGGGCACGTTCTCACTACGTTAACCCACGCAGCGGCACATAAAGCCATATATTTAATGTTCAAAAATAAACTTGCGTTTCTTTCGTAACATTAAATATATGGCTTAAATGCCGGCGGGGTTAAAGTGCCCCTTTTACGGAATAATTCATGGCATCTGGCACGCAAAACCTGTCACCCAAAATTTTCACTAAAACACAAAATAAAAAGATAACTGGAAATGGGGTGGCGGGGGATGATTTCTAAATCATATTCCCCCACACTATAATTTACAGTTATTTTATTTTGTTTTTATGCTGTGTTTTCTGGAGTTTTGCTGTTGTACAGCAGGTTTGTGTGTTCCATATAATATTATTACATGACAGGGGCACTTCAGCACCGCCGGCATATAAAGTCCATATATTCCACAGGAAATATAAGTTTCATGTGGAATATATGGGCTTTATATGCCGCTGCGTGGGCTGACGTAGCGCAATGTCATTTAGTTAAGGTTCTTGACAGAAATATTTTTGGAAACTGCCAAAGATTAGATTAGCTGGCAAATTCCAAATGTGCTTACATGAACAAGCTGTACG
>CAJTRU010000035.1:32190-39869 GCA_910579085.1 uncultured Lachnospiraceae bacterium
TGGTGCTTAAGCCCTGTACTTTAGGGCTTTATGCATCCATTGCGTGTGCTGTTCAAGTGGGAACGTGCTTTGTTCATGTAAGACACTTTGGATTTGCCAGCGCATCCCATTATTATTCAATTACAGCATATCCTCTTAACTTAATGACATTGTTTTATATTGGCGTAGCATAATGTGTGCAAAAGCCATGTCTCTGACATGCTTTTTGTAATGGAATAATTTAGTGGAACTCTATAAAACCCTGCGTCCGTCATCAAAAAAACAAAATAAATGTAAATTATCCAATATCCAATGTTTTCTATTTTTATTGTGAATAGTTATTTGATATATCTGGGAAAATAATTATAAGTTTAAATTTAATCTGGAGGGAATTATGGCAGAGAATAAACAATTAGGAAAGCAGAGCATAAAGTTTGCCCATCCGCCATTTATACGTGGTGCTGCATCTGTTGCAGGTACAAAAGAAGGGGACGGGCCTTATGGAAAGTATTTTGATGAAATTGAACAAGACCCTATGGCAGGTGGTGACAGCTGGGAAGATGCTGAAGGGAAATTCCAGGAAAAAGCGGCAGAACTGGCTATAAAACATGCGGGGTGCAAGACTGAGGATATAAGGTATATTGTAGCAGGTGATTTGCTTGGGCAGCTTATGGCATCTTCATTTGGCTTAATGAAACTGGACAGGCCGCTGTTTGGTGTGTATGGTGCTTGTTCTACAATGGGTGAGTCCCTGGCTATTGCATCTATAATAGCAGAGGGTGGTTTTGCTAGTAACGTGCTTGCACTTACTTCAAGCCATTTTGCAAGTGCCGAGAAACAGTTCAGGTTTCCACTTGGATATGCAAACCAGCGCAATAAGTCTGCAACGTGGACAGTTACAGGAAGCGGGGCTGTAGTAGTGTCCGCTGCCAGCAATATCCAGACAGATGGCGGGCCAGGTAGTAAGCTGCCAGATAAGGTACTTGCTGAGAAGAACAAAGTCCATATTACTGGTATTACAACTGGCAAAATTGTTGATTATGGCGTAAAGGATAGTATGAATATGGGTGCATGTATGGCTCCGGCTGCTGCTGATGCTATTGTGCAGCATTTTATTGATTTTGGCCAGAGCCCTGGACAATATGACAAAATTATAACAGGGGATTTAGGGCTTGTTGGCAAAGATATATTAATAGATATAATACGTGCAAAGGGATATGATATATCTGAGAATTATATGGACTGCGGAATTGAAATATATGGTGAAGAGCAGAATGTGCAGTCTGGCGGAAGTGGCTGCGGGTGTAGTGCGGTTATGCTTGCAGGATATATTTTAAAAATGCTTGAGAGTGGGGAATGGAAGAGGGTTCTTTTTGTCCCGACAGGTGCTCTTTTGTCACAGGTAAGTTTTAATGAAGGAAATAGTGTTCCAGGTATTGCACATGCGGTACTTCTTGAAAGGAGGGGCTGATAATGAATTATTTGTTGTCTTTTTTAGTAGGTGGTGCAATATGTGTTGTTGTACAGATTTTAATGGATAATACAAAGCTTCTGCCAGGCAGGATAATGGTAATACTTGTATGTACTGGTGCGCTGCTGGGTGCAGCCGGGATTTATGAACCATTTGAAAAGTGGGCGGCCAGTGGGGCGACAGTACCTTTGCTTGGGTTTGGCAATACCCTTTTCAGAGGGGTAAAAGATGCTATAGACAGTGAGGGTTTTATTGGTCTTTATAAAGGAGGTTTTACAGCAAGTGCCGTAGGAATTTCAACAGCACTTTTGTGGGGGTATCTTGCATCACTGGTATTTAAACCAAAAATGAAATCATAAATTTAAGCAGATATAAATATAAAATAATCTAAATATAAAAAACATAAAACAGAGCCTGGAATAAAATGTTTTCCAAGGTTCTGTTTTTGTTCTGGAATTAAAATAATATTTGAATAAAATAAAAAAATTGAGAAAAATAGAAAAAAATTGCAAAAATTACTTGCAAGTTTGGCAAAAAAGATATAGAATTTTTTATATAAAAAAATTGGTTATCAGGAAACATTTGGACGGGTAAATTTTTAAGTCCAAATCCAGAGAAAGGAATGGCAGTAAAATGGCTAACACTAAAAAGAAAACTGTAAAAGCAGAAAAGGAAGAAAGCACAGTAAAAGAACCAGTTGTAACTGAAACAGCAGAAGCTGTAGCTGCAGAGGAAGCTGCTGGTGCACAGGAAGAAGTTAAAGTAGAAAAAGTGCCTGAAGAAAAAGAACCAGAAACAAAGGCAGAAGATGCCGGGGATACAGAGGTAAAAGAAGAAGCTGCTGGAACAGAAGAGCCAGTACGCAAAAAGAGGAAATATACAAAGAAAGCAGCAAAGGAAACAAAGACAGAAAAAACAACAGCAAAGAAAAGCAAAAAGGACTCTAAAGAAGTTGAAAATGTACAGGAAGTATACATTGAATTTGGCGACAATAAGATACTTTCAGAAGAGATTATTGAAAATATTAAACAGGCATATAAGGCAGAGGGCCACAGAATTTCTTCTATCAAAAAGTTACAGGTATATATGAACCTTGACGAGAAAAAGGCATATTATGTAATTAATGATAAAGCAGAAGGAAAGTTTGTAGAATTTTAATACTTATACATTATCAATTATTTATTGGAGGCATATAGCCTCCAATCTTTATTTGCAGGAAATTTTATCCTGTCTGTATTATTTAGCAGTTTTTGTAAGATGGTATTATCTTTTTTAGAATTGAACGGAATGGATGTTCAAGTGTTTTTTTAATATTGTTAATTTCAGTATCATGTTCTTCTATCATATGCATAGTGCACAAAGTTGACATACAGGAAAAACGTATTATATCATCTGCCATATAAATATTATTCTTTTTCCATTTTTCTTTTCTCTTCTTTTCTATATTAAATAAAGGCTGTCCATCTTTAATATACCGTTTGGCTGTTTTGTAATTTGAAAGTTCATATAATTTCATTATATTATTAGCGTCTTCTTCTGATAACATGCTGCATGGATAACTTTTTTCTGAAACAGGTGAAAATTCACGCAAAATCCACTCAAATTTCCGGGTTTCCTCAACTGTCATATTTGTTGTACCATTTATTATACGTTTAATTTCACATGCATTTTCTGATATTTTTTTATTAAAATCCGGACTTTTGTCTTCCTGGAAACTTGCGTCTGCTTCAATTCCAAAGATATCCAGAAAATCGTGGATTAGGGAATTGTTTTTGAAAAAATTTTTATCAAAACGTCTTGCAATAATATTTCCCTTTCCAAATATACGTTCAAGTTTTTTTAAACAGAAAAAGTAATCAAGCTTAATATATTTATTATAATTGTCAAAATATTCTTCCCATGTTAAAGTATTTTTAGAAGTTATATTATGTTTAATAATCTGGTTGTACCATGATAAAAGAAAATCATCCTGGCGTCTTAAATATACAATGATTTTAATATTATAGCCAGCTTCTTCTGCCTCTTCTTTTAACCGGCGCATAAGCGGCCTTCCTCTTTTCCTGTTAAAACATGCAGTCCATATGCCTTCATCTGACAATATGATATTATTGTGGGTTTTAAATAGTTCTTTAAGTATTTGTAATCCTTTAATAAAATTTTCTTCTTCCTGTTCCCTTTGTCTTATTCCGTCATTATCACAAAATACTGCTTCTAAAAAAAGCCCGTTGCGGTATTTGCCTTTATTAGCATAATTAAAAGGAAATGCAGGGTAAAGAAACCCGTTTTTTAAAAGAGCTTCACTGTTAGTATAACAGAAGTGCTGTATTGAAGTTGTACCAGTCTTAGGTGTCCCTATATGTAAATATAATGTTTTTTCCATGTATATACCCCGTCTTTCAGTCTTAAAATCTTAATGTAATTTTAATATATTAAGATTTTATTGCATAATTATGGCAATAAATAAAAAAAACAGGGTGTATATTATAAATTTCAGATATAATATACACCCCGTCTGTTTTATACCTTTATATTAAGGTATTTCTGGCAAACTGCCTTTTTACTGACTTAAATAATTACTGCTGTCCGCCTGACATTTCTTCTTCCTGGCGCTTAATCATCTGGCGCACCATTTCTCCGCCAACCGAACCGTTCTGTGCAGATGTTAAATCTCCGTTATATCCGCCATTTTTAAGAGGTACACCAATTTCGTTAGCTACCTCCATTTTAAACCTGTTCATTGCTTCCTTTGCCTGTGGTACTTCCATTCTTGAACTATTATTGTTTGTCATTTTTTAATTCCTCCTTTTATTTTGTCTGGGATGATTTAATTCCATTCTAGTGCAGATATTAATAATCTGCCTGCCGTTTTCCATATCACATAAGTTCCAGGATATCCTGGCAGCCATTATGGCTGCCAGAAGGAACTTGTGTAACTGGACAGGGTAATGGATTGATATCTTCCCGGTTTCAGATAAGTTATCACTTATCTTGATATTATTATGGACAATAGAAATTAAATTATGTTGGTAGTTTTTAGGTAAAAGGTTGTAATTTTTTTTATTTATGATATAATTTAAATATTTGTATTAATATTTATAATTAAATGGAGGTTTTGATATGAAACATATTAAAACAATTAACAGGGCTAATTTAAGCGCTACAGCAAAAAAAGGCGGATGTGGCAAATGCCAGGCTTCCTGCCAGTCAGCTTGTAAGACATCATGCACAGTTGGAAACCAGAAATGTGCTAATGATGATAATAAGTAATAAAAATAAGTCTTACATATGCTTTAACCTTATTAAGCAAGTACCCTGTTTCTATGCCGTAAAGGCATAAGCGTGGCAGGCTGCAAGGCAGTTATAAGGTTATGTGCAGGCAGTGCGGATTGTGAATATCCGGCTGGCTTAGCTATAGCTGGGATATAATGGCTGTTGCAGGTATCTGTAGCAGCCATTATATTTATCCCCTGATTATAATGAAATATGTAAATTATTAACAAAGAAAGGCAGCAGGAACAAGATGATACATAAATTTAAATCAAAGGATATAAATATAGTGCTGGATGTAAACAGCGGCGGTGTCCATGTTGTAGATGATATTACATATGGGCTTCTTGGCTATATAGAACCGCCATTTGAAAAAGAATGTCCAGAAGAAATAATTGAAAAATTAAATGGCAAATATAATAATGAAGATATAAAAGAGGCATACCAGGAAATTTTATCATTATATAATGAACAATTATTATTTAGTAATGATGTTTATGGTGATTATGCAGAAACAGCAGTAAAGTCACCAGTCAAGGCTATGTGCCTTCATATTGCGCATGACTGTAACCTGCGTTGCAAATACTGTTTTGCTGCTACTGGGGACTTTGGTACAGGAAGGAAGCTTATGCCGCTTGAAACTGGCAAAGCTGCTATAGATTTCCTGCTGGAGCAGTCTGAAGGGCGTGAAAATCTGGAAGTGGATTTCTTTGGCGGTGAGCCGCTTATGAATTTTGAAGTGGTAAAGGAAATTGTAAATTATGCCAGAAGCAAAGAAAAGGAATATGGCAAGAATTTCAGGTTTACAATTACTACAAATGGAATGTTGCTTACAGATGATAAAATTGATTTTATTAATAATGAAATGTCCAATGTTGTGCTTTCAATAGACGGGCGTAAGGAAGTTAATGATAAGATGAGGGTACGTGTTGATGGGAGCGGCTCTTATGATAAAATTACAGAAGCATATAAACGCCTTGTTGAAAAACGTGGTGATAAGGAATATTATGTGCGCGGGACATATACAAAATATAACCTTGATTTTTCGGAAGATGTAATCCATCTTTATAATGCTGGTTTTGACCAGATTTCTGTTGAGCCTGTTATGGAAGATGAAAGTGTGGAGTATGCAATTACTGAAAAGGACTTAGACCAGATTTACAGTGAATATGACAAGCTTGTGGATAAAATTGCAGAAATAAAGAAGGATAATGGAAGCATAAATTTCTTTCATTTTATGATTGACCTTGACCAGGGGCCTTGTGTGATAAAGAGGCTCAGGGGATGTGGAAGTGGCAATGAATATGTGGCAGTTACACCTGATGGTGATATTTACCCATGCCACCAGTTTGTTGGCCATGAAGAATATAAAATGGGAAATCTTTATGAACATACATTTAATGAAGAGATTAAGAAAGAATTTGCAGGATGCCATGTATATTCCAAAACTTCATGCAGGGACTGCTGGGCTAAGTTTTACTGTAGTGGCGGATGTAATGCTAATAATTATATTTATAATGGTGATATACACAAGCCATATGAACTGTCATGTAAAATTATGAGAAAGCGCCTTGAATGTGCTATACTTTCAAAGGTGTGTGAACAAATAGAGTAATATTATTGGTTAAGCATTGCGGGAGAGAAGTATGGTTTCATTGTTAAGTAAGCTTTTAATTAAGGATTATAATAATTACAGCGATGCTGTTGTAAGACGGAAATATGGAATACTTGCAAGCATTATAGGAATATTTTTAAATATACTTTTATTTGGCTTTAAGTATTTTGCAGGCTGGATAAGTGGTTCTGTTGCAATAATGGCAGATGCATTTAATAATTTATCTGATGCAGGTTCTTCCATAATAACCCTTGCAGGGTTTAAAGTGACAGGAATGAGCCCAGACGCAGAACATCCTTTTGGGCATGGCAGGGTTGAGTATATATCAGGTTTTATTGTATCTATGGCAATTATTTTAATGGGATTTGAACTTTTAAAAAGTTCTGCTGTTAAAATACTGCATCCTGTTAAAATTGATACAAGTGCCGCTGCTTTTATTATCCTGGCTGCCTCTGTTTTAATAAAGCTTTATATGGCGTTTTATAACAGCAGGATTGGCAGCAAAATTAATTCAGCAGCAATGAAAGCAACAGCAACAGACAGTTTAAGTGATTCTGTAGCTACTTCAGTAGTTTTTGTGTCAATGGTTGTTATGAAATGTTCAGGTATTAATATAGATGGTTATACAGGTGCTCTTGTTGCTATATTTATACTTTTTGCTGGATACAATGCTGCTAAAGATACTATATCCCCGCTTCTTGGCACTAAGCCATCTAAAGAAATTGTAGAGGTAATAGACAGCATTATTATGTCACATGAAGGAATACTAGGTGTACATGATTTAATAATACATGATTACGGCCCTGGCAGAATGATAGTTTCATTACATGCAGAAGTGCCTGGTGACAGAAATATTTATGAATTGCATGATTTAATAGACCATATCGAAAATGACTTAGATGACAGGTTTAATTGCGAATGTGTAATCCATATGGACCCGGTTGATATAAATGACAGCAGGACAAAGGAAATACGTGCAGGAGCTGTAAAAGCTGCCAGGTCAGTAGATGAAAGGCTTTCAATACATGATTTGAGGATAGTGCCATGCCAGAATTATGATAATATAATATTTGATATGATAATTCCACCAGAGTACCATAAAAAGGATAAAGAGATAAAAGAACAAGTATGCACCAAGATTGAAGAAATGTACCCAGGATGCAAGGCAGTTATAAAAATTGATAAATCATATATATAATTTGCAGTTATGTTTTGTTTGTGTTTTTGTTTGTGTATGGCGGACGCAGGGTTTCTAGTGTTCCACTAAATTATTACATGACAGGGCACGTTCCCATAAGTGCGAACTTAAGCAAGCAATCCTGGTAAAATTGCTGTATGGAACTCGTT
>CAJTRU010000036.1 GCA_910579085.1 uncultured Lachnospiraceae bacterium
GGGCTTTATGCATCCATTGCGTGCTTCGTCCAAGCGAAAGCGTGCTTTGTTCATGGAAGGCACTTTGAATTTGACAGCGCGTCATTGTTAAATTCCAGAGTATTACCTTAACTTAATGACATTGTAATGTAACGGTTTGCAGGGACGTGCCCTGGAATGGAATAATTTAGTGGAACACCAGAAACCCTGCGTCCGTAAGCCAACAAAGGATAACTGGAAATTATCCACTTTTAATCCTTATTTAATGCCATAATTGTATCTGTCACTTCATCTAATGCCCGTTTAATGGCTACACTTGTGCTTCTCATTCCCTGTGCAAGCTTCTGTACCTCTTCTGCAACAACTGAAAAGCCTTTCCCTGCATCACCAGCACGTGCTGCTTCTATACTGGCGTTTAAAGCAAGCATTTTCTGGCGCTGGCTGTAAGCCTCAATCTGCTTTGTATTGTCATTTGCTACAACAATCTGCTGCGCTGCCTTGCTAATTCCATCACGCAGCCCTGAAAACATCTGCTGGTTCTGTATTGTTGCATAGCTGGCTCTTACAAACATATTGATAACATCTCCAAGTAACTGTGCAGAAGCTTCTATTTCTTTTTTAGTTTTTACACTTACCTTGTGAAGCGCATCTATATACTTATCTTCATCAATGCCTAGTTCCTGTGCAGTATGCCTGAATTTATTCTCATCTGGATTTTCTGGAAGCACCTGCCCGCCAATTACACTTCCAAGAACCGTCCCGTCATCCAGTGTAATTGGCATCCCAAAGTCAACAAGCCCGGCATGGCATGGATATACTCCCTTTCCTTCCCTGTCATTCTTTTCACATCTTTTGCATCCTTCTATACTGCCTCTTGTATATTTAATACAAAAATCTGTAAAATTATAACAGTCACTTATATATTCCCCGTCAACACCAACGGCAACAGTTGCAAGCCCGGTACTGTCAGCCCAGTTTTTCATAATTTCTTCAAATTTGCCCATATCACAAAAATCTTGTAATTTCATAATTAACCCCCAATCTTAAGCGCTGGCAATACAAATATTAATAAATTACTGTTAAATTTATATCTGCCTGGTTTATGTTTTCCGCCTGGACTGCACAACTTCCTGCAATTTTATGTGCCGCCTTGTCTGCCTCCTTTATAACATTATAAATTGTATCTTGTAAATTTTCAATCCATACGGACCTAATACTTTTATATACGCTGGATATATTATATATAATCCAGCCTGTATTAAACCTGTTCCATTTATTTCTATGGTACTTTTCTTAAACAGATAATATATTCTCCATACTCCTATACCCTGGCTTTCATGTACCAGTTGTATTTTATATTTTTATTACCAGGATTAACAAAAGGCATGGTAATTATCCTAATGATAATTACCATGCCTTCTAACACCAGTAATAATATTTGCCTGTTTTTATTTTTGTTATTCTGGATTACAATTTCCACAAGGATTATATCCAGCGTCTTCTGCATCATCTGATGTATTAAAATATACCCTGTTTTCCTCGTCTGGAACTGAACCACAGTCTTTTTCGTGGAACTTTTTAGAATTAACATTGCCTATATAAGTCCCTTTTTTATTTGTATTATTTTTCCCTGTACTGTTGTTATTTTTATTCCCTCCAGAAGATTTATTAACGTTAAATGTTATATTTTTTCCGTTACTGGTTGCAACTATGTCCCCAAGCTCATCAGTACGGTATATATCACACCCTGCTGCCTTAAGCCTTGCCATTGCTTCATCTGACGGGTGTCCATACCGGTTATCCTTTCCAGCACTTATAACAACACTGTCTGGTTTTAATTCTTGTAAAAATGCCTGTGAAGAAGAATACTTGCTGCCATGGTGCCCTGCAAGGTATACATCACATGACAGGTCAATTCCTGTTTCAAGCATTTCATATTCGCTTTCTATCTCTGCATCACCTGTAAGTATAAATGAATTATTCCCATTAACAAGTTTAATTGCAACAGAATAGTCATTAGCATCATCATAATGTGTGTCATTAGGTGCAAGAATTGTAAACTCTGCATTGCCTATCTTATACTTAGTGCCAGTTTCGGGGTATGTAATTTTTATTTTCTTTTCCTTAAGCAGACTGGTAAATGACTTATAAACTTTACTCTCTGCCTTATAATCTGGCGCAATTACAACTCCTGTATCATAATTATCCAGAGCCGCAACTACTCCATTCAGGTGGTCTGCATCATAATGCGTTGCAATTATATAATCAAGCCTGCCAACAGACTGGCTGTTTAAGTATGAAACCACTTTTGATGTATACTTGCTGTCACCACCATCAACCAGCATATAACAGCCATCACTCTCTATAAGTGTAGAACTTCCCTGCCCCACATCAATAAAATGCACTTCAAGGTCTTTGCCACCCTTTGTCTGTACATTGCCAGTCTGGCTTTCCTGTTTCCTGGATGTGCCATTCTGTAAAACAACTGTCTGGCTGCATCCTGTTAAAGAAAGGCTAAAAGCCAGAAAAAGGGCAATAAATTTCTTTATACTAAAACTTCTCTTATCCATAATAAAAAATCTCCATAAAAACCAGCCAGGCGGATATCTGCAACCCGCATCACCTGCCAGCCTCATTGCGGCAGTCCAGCCTTACTAACAAAATATACTATCTGTAACATCACAAAAACACCCCTATAGAACTGGCAGTAATTTTCTTTTATTGTTCCAATGAGCAGGTTTCTAGTACCAGGAACAGCAATTTTCCATACAGGGATACTTTAACCCCGCCGGCGTTTAAATCTGGTTTTTTCAGATTTTATGCGCCGCTGCGTGGGTTACCGTAGCGAAAGCGTACCCCTGTATGGAAAATTCTATCCTGGCACTGAAACCGTCCATCCCCATCATCGGAAAATTACTGCACATGCACAACTAGTCCATAATTTGCAGGCAGTATAAAGTGTATCCTGTTTCCTGTTACTCCTATAGAAGCACTTTTTGCCTTTTCGTCCACATCTGGTGCTTTTATTATATTAACTGCTTCTTTGGCTTCAAATGGCAGGTCAACATAAAATACTGCTGGCTTGTCATCATTATTAAGCCCTGTAATAACAGCAGAAGCACCTGACATCCTTCCATAAGCATATTGCCTGTTTGTAAGGAACAGCTCTTTATATTCACCTGTATAAAGTTCTTCATAATCCTTTTTAGCCTGTCCAAGCTGCATACAGAGGTTTGTTATTACATTTTCATTATAAGCGCCCTTAAAATCTTCTAATTCAAGGCAAGGCCTTAACCCCCAGTCAGAACCGCGCTCTTTTTTACCTTCAATACAGAACTCTGAACCATAGTATATTGATGGTATGCCATATAATGTATAAAGCAGAAGCGTTATATTATACATATGCTCTTTATCAGCAAGTTTTGTATAAATCCTTTCAACATCGTGGTTATCAATAAATGTATAAAGACGCCTTTCCCCGCACATTCCAAGCAGCCTTTTTACTGAATGGGCAATTTCAAAATAATTATGGTCATTGTGCCCTGAATAAAGCCCTTTATGCAGCTCATAATTTGTAACAGAATAAAGCATGTCTTCATTGGCCCACCTGCTGTAATCACCATGTATTACTTCGCCAAGCAGCCAGAAGTCCTCTTTCAGCCTGTTAGTAAATATACGCATATCCCCCATAAAACCAAAATCAAGCACATCTGCCGCGTCAAGCCTTATGCCGTCAATATCAAATTCTTCTGTCCAGAATTTGATAACATCAAATATATAATCCTTTACCTGCTGGTTTCTCTGGTTTAACTTAACAAGGCTGTTGTGTCCGCCCCAGTTATCATATGAAAAGCCATCATTAAATTCATTATTGCCACCAAAATTCACATTGCAGAACCAGTCCCTGTACTGTGAACCTTCCCTTTTCTCTTTTAAGTCTTTAAATGCAAAAAATTCCCTTCCAACATGGTTAAATACACCATCCACAATTACATGTATCCCTTTGCTATGGCAAAATTCCATAAAATCTTTAAAATCATTATTAGTGCCTAAACGGCAGTCCGTTTTTTTATAATCTGTGGTTTCATACCCATGTCCTGCTGATTCAAACAAAGGCCCTATATAAATTGCTGTACAGCCAAGCCTGTCCGCATGGCACACCCAGTCCTTAAGCTTATCAAAATGGTTTCCAGCCACTCCTGTATTTTCCTTTGGACAGCCACATAACCCAAGCGGGTAAATATGGTAAAAAACTGCTTTATTATACCATTTCATAATAATCCCCATTTCTGTAATGTATTAACCCTGTTAATTAAGACATTTAAAATATACACAAGTACACAAACCCTTCACATTGCCAGGCCAAAAAACCAGCTTAAAAAGCATGTTTTTAGAAAACTGGCATAATAAACTTAGAATACATTTTCTTTTCCAAGATATTTCTCCTCAAATTCTGCTACAGGCACAGGCCTTGAAAAGTAAAATCCTTGTATATAATCTGGCTTTAACTCCTGTACACATTTAAAGTCTTCTTCTGTTTCAACACCTTCATAACAGACTTTTAAATTCAGGCTGTGTGCAAGCTCTGTAAACTGTTTGACTACCATATAATCGTACTGGCTGGATTTTATTCCTCTTATAAATGCCTGGTCAATTTTAACAAGGTTAAACATCATTTCCTTTATATAGCGCAAATTAGAATAGCCTGTGCCAAAATCGTCTATTGCTAGGTTTAAGCTTCTCCTATGGAATGATTCCAGTATATTCTGTATAGTATATCCAGACTCAAGTTCCCCGCTTTCTGTAATTTCAAATAAAACATTGCTGCTGCTAAAACCATACTTCTCAATATATGTATCAATATCACTTATTACATTACTTTTCTTAAGCTGTACAAAAGAAATATTTATATTCACCCGGAAACCAGGACATATTTCCTGCCATTTAAGGCACTGTTGCATAGCTTCCTCAATAACCCACCTGCCTACTGGTATTATAAGCCCGCTCTCTTCAAGCATTGGTATAAATATACCTGGTGAAACCATTCCAAACCTGTTATTCTTCCACCTTAAAAGCGCTTCTGCACCATATATGCAGGCTTTTTGCATATTTACAATAGGCTGGTAATAAAGCTCAAAACCTTCAAATTTATTTTCAACAGCTTTCCTTAATTCTTCCTGCATTTCAAGTTTCTGGACATAATCATTATAGTCATTCTGTTTATAACATACACTTATATTTTTGCCACGGATTTTAGCAAGCCTTAATGCAAACTCTGCCCGCTCAATATAATTAAGCCCGAAATCGTCATCTTCTGTAAAATATACATAACCGCCTGATACTGTATAAAACAGCCTGTAGCCTTTTTCACTTATTCTTTCATCTACTGCTGACCTTATTCTTTTATACATCTCCTTGGCAGGGTCATTAAGGACTGAACTTATCCCTTTACAGAAAACCATGATTTCATCACCGCTCATACGGTAAACTTCCGCCATATTTCCTACTGCTTTTGTAACACATTTTGCAAGTCCTTTTAACGTAGTATTCCCTACTTCTTTGCCATATCTCTCATTAATATCTTTAAAGTTATCTATACCTATAAGCAACAGAAATCCTTTTGAAGCAAACCTGTCCATATTAAGGATATTCTGTCTTAGCCTTACTTCACGGTAAAGCCCTGTTATACTGTCAATCTTATTCTTCCTGCCAAGCTCTGATATCCTTCCTACAAGGTAATGTGCCTCTCCCTGGCTGTTGTATATAACCTGTCCACGGCAGCTTATCCATACAGGGTTGCCATTTTTATTAAGCCATTTATATTCCAGGTCATGTTCACTAATCTTGCCTTCCTTAATCATTTCAAGGTTATTTGCAAGCATAGCCCTGTCCTCTGGATGGACAGCCTTATTTATTATCTCAGATGCATTATAAAAATCGGCACATGGTATATTAAATACTTCAACACTGCGTTCAGTAATATTATAATGGTCTTCTATAAAATCTAATATAAATAAATAATCGTCTGTACATTTTGAAAGTATCTTAAACACATTATTAAATTGTTCAAACTTGTTTAAACTTTCTCCCATAATGTATCCCCTTTCCTGTCAATAGGCACTGTTGCCCTTTTCAAACCTATATTTTTCCTTACACCTAATTATATAATAACGTAAGCCAAATGCCAACATAATTATTGATATTAATATACAAATTAAAAATAAAAATGCCATAACTGGAGAGTCCCCACTAAAAACAGACTGTATAATATACGTAGTTGAATTAAATACCATATGGACTGCTATGGAACAAAGTATACTTCCTGTTGCATAAACTACCATCCCAAGTACCATTCCCAGAAGAAATGCATATACGCCTTGTACCAGGTTCATATGGTATATTCCAAAAAACATTGCTTGTATTGCATTGGCTGTCCAGAACGGGAAAGCAAGGTGCATCCTGTCAAATATTGCACCACGGAATATTATTTCTTCAGATACTGGCCCTATTACCAGCACATATACAAATGTAAGCATCCCTCCACTGCTGTCAAAATTAGACATAAGTTCATTATATTTGTTAAATAAATTAGGAAACAGGTTTATAACCATTGATAAAAATACTGTAAGCGTGACACATGCCCCAAACCCGGTAGCAGCCATGCCTGCTATATTGGCAGGTGTAAACACCTTACTGTAATCCATGCCCTTTACCCGCCAGCTTGAACGCAGGTACAGGACAAGGCACCATATCATAGACAAAGATGCACTAATTGCAGATATCCACATAAGGCTTGCTGTATCCATAAATGCTGTCTGCATAGTGCTTTCCAGTATGCTTGCATATGATGCCCCAGAAAATACTTTGAAAAAAATACTGCCAAATATATAAATAAAAGATGCAAAAACCTGCATCAGTATAATACCCCCGAATATGAGGAGCACTTTAATGCAGCAACTGACCCTTAGTTTAGCCATATATACCCCCTTTTTAAACATTCAAGTCCGGACTTACCTTTTCAAACCTTAAGCCCGGACCATTAATTAATTTATAATATGTAATCATTTTCATATTTACACCCGTTCTTTCTTAGTCCTGGATATTTATCCCAAAACCAAGAAAGTATCAATAAATAAGTTTGAAATAACTCCAGACTTATTTCTTTCTTTGCAAAAATTCAGGTATTTTAATCCCTCCATCATCTGCCTGCCTGTTATATGACGGTGTTGGCATTTTTACCATGCCTGGGGCTGCGCCTGTGCCTATGTCCTGCTGCATAGTATCCGGCTGTACCTGTTCCCCTCTTGATAAACCAGATTTAGCAGCACCTGGTTTCATAAATGGGGATTTTGGCTGGGCCTGCTGTTTATTTTCTGTTTCAAGGCCTGTCGCAATAACTGTTATCTGTACAAAATCTGTACTTGAATTATCACTTACACCAAAGATTATATTGCTGTTCTCTCCTGTAAGGTCTTCAACAAAAGATGCTGCTTCACTTGCTTCCTGGAGACCTACGTCACTTCCTGAAATATTTACAATAACATGAGATGCACCTTCAATCGTTGTTTCAAGCAGCGGACTCGAAATAGCCTGCTTAACAGCGTCAAGGCATTTATTATCGCCACTTCCCACACCAATTCCTATATGCGCTATTCCTTTATCTTTCATAACAGTACGTACATCAGCAAAGTCAAGGTTTATAAGGCCTGGCACATTAATAAGGTCTGTAATTCCCTGTACGCCCTGCTGTAATACTTCATCTGCCTTCTTAAGGGCGTCTGGCATAGAAGTACGTCTGTCAACTATCTCTAAAAGCTTATCATTAGGGATTACAATAAGGGTATCCACATTACTTTTAAGCTGTTCTATTCCTGAAAGGGCATTATTCATACGGCTTCTTGCTTCAAACCGGAAAGGTTTGGTTACAATTCCTACAGTAAGAATTCCAAGTTCCTTGGATATCTCTGCAACAATAGGTGCTGCACCTGTACCTGTGCCACCTCCCATTCCACATGTTACAAATACCATATCAGCCCCTTTGACTATCTCCGTAATCTCTTCCCTGTTCTCTTCTGCGGCAGCTTTGCCAACTTCAGGGTCTGCACCCGCACCAAGGCCCTTTGTAAGCTTTTCCCCTACCTGGAGGCAGACAGGGGCTTTGCAATTCAGAAGATGCTGTTTGTCTGTATTAATGCAGACAAATTCCACACCTTGTATCCCTTCCTCTATCATACGGTTGACGGCATTATTTCCACCACCGCCAACACCAATAACCAAAATTTTTGCGGCCAAATCTGCCTCGTTTGTTTTTATCTCTAACAACGTTGCTCCTCCTTCAATCATGCAATCTCATATTTCCCTAACATATATAATACTAATTCATTAGAAAATAATCAAGAGAATGTTTGTTTTTTTTAATCTTAGTTCTGTTTCAACACAATCTTGTCACCAGTTTTGTAATTTTCCATATCAATAGTACCACTAAGCTTCTTTTTCCCTGTTGTCCCAAGAACTTCTGACAGTGCTGCAAACTGGTCGTTATACAGCTTTTTTTCGCCAAGATGTACCTGGACATTGCCAGAATACACTGTTATGTCACCATCATTAATATGTATTCTTTTAACACTGGTTTTATAATGGCTTATAAGCTGTGATACATTCATTATTGCATCAAACAATGTTTCATCTTCTACTTTAAACTTTTCCCCAATAGAGAAATCACCAAATTTAATGCCTGTAACTACAGGGACATCCTGCCTGCGTCTTGGAAGGCTTTCTAAAACCCTGCCTTCTTTGTCAAAATATACATACTGTCCCATGTATTTAATACACCCGCTTACAGTTTTATCATATACATATAATATAACTGTATTGCGGTCTTCATAATATATATCTATATCTTCAACAAACGGAAGCTGGCCTGTTTTAAAAAATTTATCATATAATCTTAATATAAGCCCGTTATCCAAAAACTTCCATGTAAATACAGAAGCTTTTATTTCCTCTTCTGTATAAATCTTTGTCCCCTCTACTTTTACCGTGTCTATATGGAATGTAAAGTAAAGCACACATACTAATAAACATAATATAATAATTGTAAATAATACTTTTTTTAAGCGCCGCATTGCTAATCCTTCTGTAGTATTACTTCTGTTTTATCTGCCTTGAAACACCTAGCACAAGGCCCATTTCTGCCATCATTATCATTTCAGATGTACCACCATAACTTATAAATGGAAGCGGTATACCCGTTGATGGTATGGAATTAGTTACTACTGCAATATTTATTACAACCTGTATTGCAAGCTGTACCATTACCCCCACACAAAGCATTGTGCCAAATATATCAGGTGCATGGCAGGCTATAACCACTATACGCCAGAATAACACAAGAAACGCAATTATTACAAGTGCTGCACCGACTATGCCAAGTTCTTCACATATTACTGTGAATATCATATCATTATATGCTTCTGGGATAAACCCAAGTTTCTGCATACTCTGTCCAAGGCCTTTCCCAAAAAGCCCCCCGGATGCAATGGCATAAAGCCCTTGTTTTATCTGCTGTGCGTCAGGATGTGTTTCAACGTTAAGCCATATCTGTATACGTTTCATCCTGAATGGGTCACCAAACATTATGTAAAGCACTACTGCTGCCACCAGCAGAAGGACACATACTATAAAGTATCCTTTCTTATTGCTTGCTATAAAGCACATGCCTACTGATATGCCTCCTACTATTATTGCGGAACTTAAGTTCTCTTTTGCAATAAGCATAACCAGTGGCATCATATATGCCATAACACACAGAAAGCCCATAAAACTGTCAAGTGCTTTCCTGTTTTTGTATACTGCATATGAAATAAAAAGTATTGCAGCTATTTTGCTTATTTCTGATGGCTGGAACTGTAACGGGCCAATTTTAATCCATCTTTTTGCACCATTATATTCCTCGCCTATAAATAATACTGCAACCTGTAACGCAAGTGCTGCCAGGTACACAATATGTGTAAGGGACAGAGAATACCTTTTGCCTGTTATTTTCTGGATAAATATCTGGTAATCAACTTTGGAAATAATAATCATAAGTACAAAGCCAATTCCAAGCCCTTGTAACTGGGACTTGACAAAACGGTATGGCTGGTTAAATATTGAAGCCCTGTAGTAACCAGCGCTATATATCATCAGTACACCAAATAATGCTATGCAGGCTGTCATAAAAAGCAGCATATAGTCATACTGTGTAAACGGTTTTAAATAACTTTTTTTCCGTCTGGCTGTACTGGGCATCCTGCTAATTCCCCCTTCCATCTGGTATAGCATTTATTCCTGCCGTCTTGCAGGCAGTCTGTTCACATACTCCTTGAATTTCCTGCCCCTTTCTTCATAGTTTTTAAACATGCCCCAGCTTGCACATGCAGGGGATAAAAGCACTGCCTCCCCCTCTTCTGCTTCAATGCTGCTGGTTTTTACAGCTTCTTCCAGGGAAGATGCTTTTATTATATTTTTAAACCCTGCCTTTAAGGCAGCATCTGCAATCTTATCTGCTGTTGCCCCTATAAGCACAAGGCATTTTACCTTATCCCCAAATGAAGCAATCCATTCATCATAAGATGCCTGTTTATCATACCCTCCGCCTATAACAACAGTTTTTGTTACCATTGCCTCTACTGCTTTTATAGCAGCATCAGGGTTCGTTCCTTTTGAGTCATTATAATACTTTACCCCGTCTGCTTCACGTACAAATTCAATACGGTGCTCTACTGCATTAAATTCCCTTATTGCTTTCCTTATGCAGTCCATTGGAACACCAGCATGTATTGCCAGAGCGGCAGCAGCCATAACATTTTCATAATTATGCTTTCCAAGAAGTTTCATGTCATGGATGGAACATATCTTTATACGTTCCCTGTCCCTGCCACAATATATTATCTCCCCGTCTTCAAGCCATATCCCCTGTTCTAATATATGCCCGCTGCTGAACCAAAATACATCAGCATTGATACTGCCTGCAATTTTTCTTAAATAACTGTCTTCATAATTAAGCACACATATACTGCCTGGCTTCTGGTTCTTAGCAATACAAGCCTTCGTATTAACATAACATTCCATTGTATGGTGCCTGTCTAAATGGTCAGGTGTAATATTCAGTATTGCACTTGCCTCTGGCTGGAATGTATGGATTGTTTCTAACTGGAAACTGCTAATCTCCGCAACTATAACGGATTCTTCTGTCATATCCGCTGCATATTCTGTATATGGAAGCCCGATATTACCAACAACATACACATCATCAAAGTATGTCTTCATTATTTCCCCAGCCAGTGCTGTTGTAGTAGTTTTGCCATTAGTGCCTGTTATAGCAAATACTTTTCCTTTGCCACAGGCATATGCAAGTTCCACTTCACCCCATACAGGCTTACCTTTATCTTCCAGTTTAAGGACAAGTGGTGAATCCACTGGTACACCAGGGCTTATAACTGCAATATCAATACTGTCTGTTATACTTTCCCCGGGTTCTCCTGTTACAAGCTGGAAATCCAGTCCTTCTGGAAACCTGGAAAGGATTTCATCCCTGGATAAACTGCTGTTGCCTTCAAGCACAATAACAGATGCACCAGTCTTTATAAGAAGTGTAGTTGCGGCCACGCCGCTTTTACCTGTACCAACAACTAAAAATGTTTTGCCTTTAAACTGCATATTATTCCTCATTCCTTTTTATTGTACTGCCAGCCCCTCTGCACCTGGTCTATATATATAATGAAACCAGTGATATAAAGCACATTACAGCAGTAAAAATTGAAAATACTGTAACTACTCTTGTTTCTGGCCAGCCACACTGTTCAAAATGGTGATGGATTGGTGCCATTTTAAAGAACCTTTTTCCACCACTTAATTTAAAATAAACTACTTGTATTATTACAGACAGGACTTCTATAAGGTAAACTGCACCAGCAATTACAATAAACACTGGCAGTTTAAGCATAAGTGCGGCAGAAGATACAAAGCCGCCAAGTGCAAGTGAACCGGTATCACCCATAAATACACTTGCAGGATGGACATTATAAAGCAGAAAACCCATAAGTGAACCTGCCACAGAAGCAGTTACAGGTGTAATCCCGCTTTTCATGCCAGAAGCCACTACTGTAAAAAATATTGCTACAAGCAATGTAACGCTTGATGCCAGGCCGTCCAGCCCGTCTGTAAAATTAGTACCATTTACTGTGCCAAGCATTACAAAGTAAACAAATACTATAAACACTGGCAAAGGCATTTTTACATAAAAACCATCTTCAATACCCCCTGTAAATGGAATAAGAAATTCAGGCTGGCCGCCAAGCCTTATAAGATAGTAATAAACAAAAATTCCTGCAACAACTGCCTGTAACACTATTTTCTGCAACGGTGTAAGGCCAAGTGAACGTTTCATTACCACTTTAATATAATCATCCAGAAAACCTATCATCCCAAAACCGGTTGTCGCAAAAAGAACTGGAAGTATCTCACTATTTCCCTTAATATACATAAGTGATGTAACTGCTGTACAAGCAAGTATAATAAGCCCTCCCATTGTAGGTGTACCTGCTTTCTTCAGGTGCGCACTTGGGCCGTTATCCCTGACGTACTGTCCAAACTTCATTTTTTTCAGAAAAGGTATTATTATGGGACACAACACTACACTTATGGCAAATGCCATAAGTACGGGTATCACCGTACTCATGTAATCCATAACCAGCCTCCGTCTGTTGTCTGTAAAGAACAGTATAGCTACAATTCTCTAATTGTAATCCAACATCTTATATAAATCAACCGTATATTTTAATTATTTACTACCATAAAAAGCCCAAAACTGCCAAAATCCCATATAACCCCATAATGACAGCACACATAATACTTACTCTTATAAGATTACACTGCGGCCTCCGGAAAAATACTGGACTGCAGCCATCCCCCACTACTCCAGGAGCGCCACATCCTCTGCTTCTTCCTGTCTTTCAACTCCCAGATAAGGCAATGCATCATCCAGAAGCTTTGAAATAACTGGTGCTGCTATCTGCCCGCCATAGTATATACCCTCTGGCTCATCTATCAGTACAAGTGCAAGCACAACAGGGTTTTCTGTTGGTGCAAAACCAAGACATGATGCAATATATTTATTGCTGCTTCTTGGAAGCTTTTCTGATGTACCTGTCTTGCCGCCTACTTTATACCCATCAACAGATGCTTTGCTGCCGCCACCCTCAGAAACCACTGTTTCCAGTATAGCTTTCATTTTATCAGATGTTTCCTTTGATATTGCACCCTCTGTGCCGTTATACTGGAATTTCCTTACAACACTTTTATCGCTGCTTTCTACACTTACCCCAAAATGTGGCACAACCAGCGTGCCCCCATTTATTACAGCACTTACTGTTGAAAGCAGCCTTACTGGTGTAAGCTGGAATGACTGCCCGAATGACATTGTTGCCAGTTCCACAGCCCCTACATTTTCTTTCTTATGCATTATTGTAGCAGCCTCACCAGGCACATCTATGCCAGTCTTTTTTAGTATACCCAGTTTATCCAGGTATTCAAACATGCCATCTGTGCCAAGCCTTGCACCTACTTCCATAAAAACAGGGTTACAGGAATTCTGCACACCCTGTACAAATGTTTCGCCACCATGCCCGGAAACCTTATGGCATCTTATTCTCCTATCCTCAACTACTTTATAACCTGGACAGCTAAATGTATCAGTTTCCTTTACAACCCCAGCTTCAAGTGCCGATGTTGCAGTAAATACCTTAAATGTTGAACCTGGCTCATAAGTATCACTTACACAGCCATTACGCCACATTTTATTAAGTTCTTCATTAAGCTTTTCCTGTGTCATATTAGAAGAACCCTCAATCTCATATGGGTTATTCAAATCAAACTCTGGCATATTTACCATAGCATATATTTCGCCATTTTGTGGGTTTAACATTATTATGCGTACACTTTTTGCTTTCTTCGCCTCCAGTACATCCTCCGCCGCCTGTGCGGCAAATTTTTGTATATTTATATCAATGCTTGTGTAAAAACTGTTGCCTGCTACTGGCTCTATCCTGTCTTCTGCCTTGCCTTCGATTTCAATTCCCCTGGCATTAGTCATTGTCAGTATACTGCCATCCTCCCCCTGCAGGTATGAATCATAGCTTACCTCAAGCCCGATAATCCCCTGGTTATCTGCACCTGTAAAACCTATAACCCTTGATGCAAGGTTTCCATATGGATAATATCTTTTATAATCTTCATCCACCATTACCCCGTCAAGTGCCATATCCCTGATTTTATCAGATGTCTTTTTGTCCACATTTGACTTTATTCTTTCAATAGAACTTACTTTCTCTACCCTTTTACGTACCTTTTCTTCTTCAATCCCAAGTGTATTTGACAGGACAGATATAACTTTTTCAGGGTCAGTAATCTGGTTGTGTATTACTGATATTGTTGATACTGGCTTGTTTCCAGCAAGCACTACCCCGTTCCTGTCATAAATTATGCCTCTTTCAGCTTTAATGCTTCTTTCCCTCTGTTGTACATCCTTTGCCCTTGCGCCATAATAATCTGCCTTACCAAGCATTAAATAAGCAAGTCTGCATAATAACGCAACTGTTAATATGCAGACCATAACATAAGCAAATATAAGCCTTTGTCTTTGCGCTGTTTTACAATTTTTCATAATTCCACTTGCCATATATAGTTTATTACTATAGCTTATTAGCATTTATAAAAAATATTCCTGCCAGTGCCTGCCCTGTCAGTCCTGCCCCGCAATGCCATAATCTTTATTTGAAAATCCTCCTTTTGGGGCATCAAGGAACCTGCCATCCTTAGTTGAAGGCAGCTTAATCTTTGAAGCTTTTTTCTTTCTTGATTTTGCAGTGCTTTTATCAGGGTAAATCCCAAGAAAAGGAAGTACATCTTCCATTACATCGCTGGCAAGGCCTGAAGCATAAAAACTGCTGTGTGACTGGTCTTCGACATAAGGTTCATCTATAATTACATAAATTACAACCTCTGGCTTATCTGCTGGTGTGCATCCAATAAATGAAACAAGGTAATTGCCCTCACCCCTTGGCTGTTTCTCAGCAGTACCAGTCTTGCCTCCTACATCATATCCCTTAACCCTGGCAGGGCTTGCAGTACCATCTTCGTCAGAAACTGTCTTATACAGGTACTCCCTTATAGCTTTGCTTGTTTCCTCTGTTATAACACGCCTTACAAGCGTATTGTCATTAGAAGAAACAACTGCGCCTGCCTCTGTAGTAATCTCCTTTACTACATGTGGCTGGTAATATGTACCACCATTTATAACTGCTGAAAATGCAGCCGCCATCTGGACCATTGTAACAGTCTGGCTCTGTCCAAAACTTGATGTTGCAAGCTGTACCGGACCCATTGTATTTTCTGTAAATACTGCACCAGAAGCTTCACCAGGCAGGTCTATGCCAGTTTTTTTGCCAAGACCGAAATTATATATATAATCCAGGAAACTTGTTTTGCCCAGGCTTTTACCAAGGCTCATAAGCACATCATTACATGACCATTTAAGTGCCTGGCAGACAGTAGTATAACCATGCCCGCCTCTTGCGTGGGCAACACATTTAATATACCTGTCTGCCACCTGCTGCCCGCCATCACATTTATAATACCTTCCAGATGAAGTAACACCTTCATCCAGTGCCGCTGCTACAGTAAGTGGTTTTAATACAGAGCCTGGCTCATACGAATCACTTATACAGTAATTCCTCCACAGTGCATTAAGCTTTTCAAGCTTTTTCTCTTCATCCATTCTTTCAAGTTTTTTTTCAGAATAGAAATCTGATAAATCCCTTGGGTTATTTAAGTCGTAAAAAGGATATGATGCCATAGCATATATTTCCCCGTTGTTGGGGTTCATTATAATACAGCCAATATTATCAGAACCAGTTTCTTTCTCAAACTTTTCCATATGCTGTTCAAGTATGCCCTGTACATTAACATCTATTGTAGACACAACCGTACTGCCATTAACAGCCGGTTTAACAGTCTGGACAAGGTTAAGCCCTGAATCAAAATAGCCATACCTTCTTCCATAAGAACCATCCAATGAAGAATTATACTGCTTTTCTATGCCCCATGCACCTTCCTCATTAGAAGTACAGAAACCTATTACATCACATGCAACTGTTGAATATGGATAGTTCCTTACATATTCCTCTTCAAACCATACCCCTTTTATTTTTTTAGGGTTCTTTTTCTGCAGCCCCTCAAACTTTTCAACACTTTTTGCATCAAGATGTTTAAATTTCTTCATTACATAATACTGTGATGAAGGGTTTTTCTTAAGAATTTTCTTAATTCTTCCCTGTGATATGCCAAAAGCACCATACAATGCATCTAGTGTAGGCTCAAGGAATGTTTCATCAGACAATATAAGCTTAGGGTCTATTATAAGATTATAAACCTTTATGCTTGTGGCAAGCTTATTGCCATTCCTGTCTGTAATGTCCCCCCTCTTATACTGTACCACATTGCTTATATAACTCTGCTGCGCAAGTACCTTTTTTTCATATGCATCACCTTTATCTTTGCCAAGGCAGGCAATACGTGCAAAAAGCACAACAAATGCTAATAATACCATGCCAAAAACAAATAAAAGCCTTGCATACATAAACTTTCTGGCTATACGTACTTTTCCTCTTGTATCTGATGCTCTTCTCGCCATAAAAATCCCCCATGCTGCTTAAGGCTGCACAAATAGAGATGAAAAATGCTGTTTATATTCCAGTTTGCCTTATCAGTCCTCTGGACCAGGCACATCTCCATACTGTTTTACCATATCACTCTTCTTGTTTTTATACTTATATACTTTATTGCCATCAGCCATAACCATATGGAGTTTTTTGGTTGCACGCTCATATATCTCAGCAAGGTCAACACTTGCAAGGATTTCATTGTATTTTATGTTATTTTTCTCCTGCTGTTCTTCAATTTCTGTCTGCATTGACACAATTTCTTTCTTCATGCTGCGCACCTGGTTCTGTGTATGTATATACGCAAATGCAGCAAACATTACAACACCAAGCACACAAACCATAAATGCAAAAGACGCCCCATCAATGCCAGCCATTTTGGCAGGCTGTCTTTCTGGACGCCTGCGTGGCCTTTGTCCTGGTAATTCTCTTTCCCTTCTCTTTGGAACAGCATTTAATTGTCTTGCGGTATTCCCGTCAATGCCATTATAATAACTTCTTGAATTCCTGGCACTGTTATTCTGCCTGTATTGCCTCCCGCCTCGCCGGTTTGATATATCAGCCATATAAACTCCTCCTCTAATTATGTCTGAACACTCTTAATTTTGCGCTTCTGGAACGAGGGTTCTGTTCCATCTCCTGTTCACCTGGAATTAACGGCTTCTTACTAACCACCTTGCCTTTTGGGATATTTCCACATACACACACTGGAAAATCCGGTGGGCATATGCATGGATTTTCTGCTTTGCGGAAAGCCTGTTTTACAATTCTGTCTTCAAGCGAATGGAATGTAATTATACAAATTCTTCCGCCAGGCTTTAAAATATCAATCATATCATTAATGCTTCCTGAAAGCACATCCAGTTCATGATTAACCTCTATCCTGATTGCCTGGAAAGTTCTTTTAGCAGGGTTCCCTCCCCGCTTTTTAAACTTCATTGGTACAGACTGGCCTGCAATCTCTGCCAGCCTTCCTGTTGTAAGGATTGGCTTTCTGGCACGTTCTGCCACTATATGTTTTGCAATATTCTTTGCAAACTTATCTTCGCCATAATCCCTTATTATATGAAACAGCCTGCTCTCAGGGTAAGTATTTACAACATCTGCGGCAGTTAATTCCTGCCTGTTATCCATACGCATGTCAAGTGGTGCATCCATGCGGTATGAAAAACCTCTCTCTGCTGTGTCAAGCTGGTATGATGACACCCCTAAGTCAAGAAGTATGCCATCCACCTTTTCAATACCAATCCCATCAAGAGCCTGTACCATATCAGAGTAATTCCCCCGGATAATTGTTACTTTGCTGCCAAATACATGCAGCCTCTCTGTCCCTGCCTTTACAGCATCTGCATCCTGGTCTATCCCGATGTAGCGCCCTTTGCTTCCAAGCCTTTCACATATCTTAAAGCCATGCCCTGCGCCACCCATTGTACCATCTGCATAAATCCCGTCTTGTTTTATTGCAAGCCCTTCTAAAACTTCTTCAAGTAATACGGGCTTATGTACAAACTCCATAGCGGCCTCCTGGTTAATGCTGTAACTAGCAGTTTCTTAATATTACTAATATTTATATCGGAATATCCAGTTCATCCATTATCTGGCAAAGTGAAACTTCGTCTTCTTCATCTTCCTCTTCAAGCCTTGTCTTGTCCCATACCTCAACACGGTTCATCATGCCTATAAAAATTATATCCTTGTTAAGGCCTGCCTTGTCCCGCAATATAGATGGTATAAGTATTCTTCCCTGCTTGTCAGGTGTAACTTCCATAGCTTTAGAAAGGAACTGGCGCTGAAGCTTTCTTGTCTTCTGGTTTGAGGGAAGGCTTTGCAGCCTGTCCACAAAACTCTGCCATTCTTGTAACGGATAAAGGAAAAGACATCCATCAAGCCCAAGTGTAATAACAAACGTACTGCCTAAGCTTTCACGGTACTTTGCAGGAATAATGGTTCTGCCTTTTACGTCAATGGTATGTCCATACTGTCCCATAAACATGGCATACACCCCCACTTCCTTCCACCTGGTATAGCTTTTCCCCCACTTTTATCCACTTATATAATATAACTTTCAAGTAAATTTAGCAAGTATTTTTTACTAAACCCGCCATATTTTTGAAATAATTATAAAAATAAAGGCAGGATTACATAATATTTATACAATATTTTCCAAATATGGATTATATATATATTTACATACATAAAAACAGAAATCCTTTAAATTCTGTATTTAAAGGATTTCTGCATATTATATATTATACTATTATACCAGAAAGATATCTTAATTCTGGTCAATCTTTGTACTTTCCTTGCCTATGACAGTTACAGAGTCATCACAACTCAAATATTCCAAAGCTGTATTTTCACTTACATCAAGATTTGTAAGCTGGTTTCTATCACAATGCAGACTGGTCAAAGCTGTACAACTACTTACATCAAGGCTTATAAGCTGGTTTTCATAACAATCCAGGTTTTCTAAAGCTGTACAGCCTCTTATATCAAGACTGGTAAGCTGGTTTTCCATACAACGCAGTTCTTTCAAAGCCGTATTTCCACTTACATCAAGGCTTGTAAGCTGGTTTCCATAACAATCCAAGTTTGCCAAAGCTGTACAGCTACTTACATCAAGGCTTGTAAGCTGGTTTCCATAACAATCCAGGTTTGCCAAAGCTGTACAGCCTCTTATATCAAGGCTTGTAAGCTGGTTTATCCCACAAAACAGGCTTGCCAAAGCCGTACAGCCGCTTACATCAAGGTTTATAAGCTGGTTTCTAACACAATCCAAAGTTGCCAAAGCTGTACAGCCTCTTACATCAAGGCTCATAAGCGAGTTTCCCCAACAAGACAAATATGTCAAAGCTATACAATCACTTACATCAAGGCTTGTAAGCTGGTTTCCACCACAATTCAGCTTCTCCAAAGCTGTACAACCACTTACATCAAGATTTATAAGCTGACTTACACTACACTCCAGACTGACCAAAGATGTACAGCCACTTGCAACAAGATTTTTAAGCTGATTTCCTTTATAATATAAACTGTACAAAGATGTACAACCACTTACATCAAGACCTGTAAGCTGGTCTCCATCACAACCAAGACTGGTCAAAGCTGTACAATCTCTTACGTCAAGGCTTATAAGCTGGTTTTCACTGCAATATAAATATTCCAAAACTGTATTTCCACTTAAATCAAAGCTTGTAAGCTGATTTCTGCTACAATTCAGATATTGTAAAGCTGTATTTTCATTTATATTAAGACTTGTAAGCTGGTTTCCACTACAATTCAAACCAACCAAAGCTATACAACCACTTACATCAAGATTTGTCAGTTGGTTTTCACTACAATACAGTTCTTCCAAAGCTGTATTTTTACTTGCATCAAGGCTCGTAAGTTGGTTTCCGTCACAAGACAATTCTCTCAAAGCTGTATTTTCACTTACATCAAGACTTGTAAGCTGGTTATAATAACAACTCAAATATTCCAAAGCTGTATTTTCACTTACATCAAGGCTTGTAAGCTGGTTTCCATAACAATTCAGCTTTTTCAAAGCTGTATTTCCACTTACATCAAGGCTTGTAAGCTGGTTTCCACCACAATTTAGATTTTCCAAAGCTGTATTTTCTCTTACATCAAGGTTTATAAGCTGGTTATAATCACAATTCAGTTCTCCCAAGGCTGTATTTCCACTTATATCAAGACTAGTAAGCTGGTTTCCGTCACAATTCAGTTTTTCTAAAGCTGTACAACCACTTACATCAAGGCTTGTAAGCTGGTTTTCCACACAAGACAAGCTAACTAACGCTATACAACCACTTATATCAAGACTTATAAGCTGGTTTCCGCTACAATACAATTCTCTCAAAGCTATACAACCACTTATATCAAGGTTTGTAAGCTGGTTTCCGTCACAATTCAGCTTTTCTAAAGCTATACAACCACTTACATCAAGGCTAGTAAACTGGTTTTCCACACAAGACAAGCTGGCTAAAGCCGTATTTTCACTTACATTAAGGCTTGTAAACTGGTTATAACTACAATTCAAATATTTCAAAGCTGTATTTTCACTTACATCAAGACTTATAAGCTGGTTTACGTCACAATTCAGATTCTCTAAAGCTGTACAACTACTTATATCAAGACTTGTAAGCTCATTATAGTTTACATCAAAATTTAAAAGCTTACTTAATACTGGACAGTATAACTCTCCCTGTAAATTTTTCTCTTCCCATAAAATCCCTGTAAGCCTTCCATCTTCTGACCATGTATATTCTTCACTATCTAAATCTTCACTAACAGTTGCACCAACTGCTCTTTGTTGCTGGATTAGTTTCTTTAATCCTTCTACATCGGTAGCATTTTTAACAATGGCAGGTGCTTCTGAAGTTGCCGTTGGCACTGGTGTTGTCGTTGTTCCTGGCAGAGCAGATGGGGTTACTGATGGTGTTGCAGTTGTTTCTGGTACAACAGATGGTGTCACTGATGGAACTGGTGATGATGTGTGTTTAACTGGTGGTATGTAAATTGGATAATAAATCTGCGGGGTTGCTGTTGCCTCTGGTGCAACAGGCGAAATTACTTCTGGGGCTGATGATGGTGTGCCTGCCGGTGGTGTCACTTGTGGCATTTTTGTATTTGCTGGACTTACTGTAACTAGTGGTACTTCTGTATTTGCTGGAACATCTGTTGCTGCTGGTTTCTTTGTAATTTCTACTTCTGGCATTTCTGTTACTTGTGCAGATGGATTTTGAGTTATTTTTGGTTTTTTTGTTACCTTTGGCTTTTTCTTTGCCTCTACTGTAATTTTTGTAATAAATTCTTTCTTTAAAACTTTTTCCGCTTTCCTGCTTTTATGGTATTTAACTGTAACCTTTATCTTACACTTTCCTTTAGATAATGCTGTTACCACACCCTTCTTGTTTACAACAGCAACTTTCTTATCAGTGCTCTTAAAAGATTTTGATTTTATAAAGCTTCCTTTTACCCTGATTGTTTTTTTCTTTCCTTCTGTAACCGTAAGCTTCCCTGGCACTGACGGTTTTCCTGATGCCCCTGCTGGTACAGGACTGTTTCCTGCCATAGCTATAACCAGAGAAATGGCTGACACTACAGCAATAATTTTTTTGTTTAGTTTCATATCTAATCCCCCTTACATTTTAAATTTGTATACTTTAACAATATAAAATACAATGTAGCATATATAATCATATAACCTATATTTTCTTTAAAATTACCATATCATTATACCCCCCCCCGGTAATCTGTCAACCATTTACTGCCATCTGACAATCAGTTCCGTAAAATTCCAAGCATATGATAATTTCCAGTTATTATTTTATCTGTTTACTGCAATCTGGCAGTAACAGGTTTTGCATACTTTTTTTATGAAACAAATACACCTTACTATAAAATAAATACTTTTCCCAATAATATACTTATGGTATGATTAGTATAAAAAGGAGGTATCTTAAATGCAGGATATAACACCAATACCAATAGGCGTAGAATTTTACAAACGTATGATAAGTGATGGATATTACTATATAGATAAAACACTTTTAATACGTGATTTATTATCATACAAAAGCGCTGTTACATTATTTACCCGTCCAAGACGTTTTGGAAAAACGTTAGCCCAGAGCATGTTAAAAACTTTTTTTGAAAAGGAAATCCTGCCTGATGGAACATTTGCAGATAACTCCATATATTTCAAAGATAAAAAAATTATGAAAGCAGGAGAAGAATACACAAAACATATGGGACAATACCCAGTAATATTCCTGTCACTTAAATCAGCAAAACAGCCAGCATATGAAATGGCATATTTAAGCCTTGTTGATGAAATTTTTTATGAATTTGACAGGCACAGGTATATACTGGACAGTGATAAGGTTTCAGAAGAACTGAAAGAAAAATATATTTCCATATTAAAAGGCAAAGCAGACAGTGTTGCAATGTCCAAATCTATTGCATTATTATCAAAATGCCTTGAAAAATACCACAGCCAGAAAACCATTATACTTATTGATGAATATGATGTACCACTTGAAAATGCTTATTTTAATGGATTTTATGACCAGATGGTTTCATTTATACGCTCAATTTTTGAGTCAGCATTAAAAACAAATAACAGTCTTGCATTTGCTGTAATCACAGGCTGCCTGCGCATCAGTAAGGAAAGCAATGTTTCAGCCAAGGCTGAAACATCAGAAAAACGCTGTAAGCGTTTTTTAGAGCCATCTCTTTACAGAGATGGCTTATTTACAGGACTAAATAACCTTAACGTTGTATCTGTACTTGATGAAAATTATTCAGAATATTTTGGTTTTACACAAGATGAAGTTGATACTCTTCTCGAAGCTTATGGCATACCCCTGAAAAAGGACGAAGTAAAAACATGGTATAATGGATATCTTTTTGGCACTACAGAAGTCTATAACCCTTGGAGTGTAATAAATTATGTAAAAGATATTGTATGGAAAAATACAGAATTTCCAAAACCATACTGGTCCAATACATCCTCCAACAGTATTGTATATGAATTAATTAAAAATGCAGATGACGCTGTAAAACAGGAACTTGAAGAGCTTATTTCAGGAAGTACAATAGAAAAACCTATACATGAAGATATTACTTATGCGGATATCCACAAATCACAAGATAATTTGTGGAACTTCCTATTCTTTACAGGTTACCTCAAGGCTAGCGGAAAAAAATTTATTGAACAGCAAATATATCTGTCAATGACAATACCAAATGAAGAAATTATATATATATACAAAAATACAATAAGGGAATGGTCTTTACAATATTTAGAAAAACAAGATTTATCAGGACTGGTACAAGCCTTTGAAAATGGTGACTGTGAAACTGCTTCTGGCATTATTACAGAACAGCTTCTGGACACAATAAGTTTCTATGATTATAAAGAAGATTATTATCATGGTTTTATTACAGGGCTTCTTAAACATGGTGGAAAATACATTATAAAATCTAACAGGGAAAGTGGCCTTGGAAGATATGACCTTGTCCTTAAAACAAAAAATATACGCAATGGCAGGGCAATAATACTTGAATTAAAAGTAGCAGATAAAATGGATAATCTGGAAAAAGGCTGTCTGGACGCACTAGAACAGATAGAAAACCTCCATTATGACAATGATATTATAAAAGAAGGTTACACAGATATAATTAAATATGGACTTTGTTTTTATAAAAAAGAATGCCTGGTAATGAAATTTGAAAGGAAATGTTAATATAGCTTTACCATAGCAAAAAATTTATTCTGAAACTGATTATTACAATATGCCTGAAGATACAAGGGCAGAATTAATTGAAGGCCAGATTTATTACCATGCAGCACCAGGCAGGATACATCAGGAAATATTAGCAGAATTAACTACTATAATTCTGCAATATATAAAATCAAAAGTGATATTCTGGGCCCATCAGCATTTAAGCCCCTATATTCTGAAAGAAACTAACGTTTTCCTGGAACATAGGGGCTTTATGTGCCACTGCGTGGCTAATCCGCACGCCCACAAGATAACTTTAAACCATCACTTTTAGCGTTTTAAAAGATGCAATTTATCCGCCACTACTGAAAGCCTTCTGCCCATAGGGAACTCATAAAGTTCCTGCCTGTTTAACCCCTGTAATTTAATTACAAGCATAAAATACACAAGCACTGCTGCCACTACTGCTGGCAGTATTGCAATATAGATTTTATGTGTCAGCATAAAGAGCAGGTAATATATTGCAAATGTTACAATCCCCATTATAAATGAAGCTATCAAAGGCACACAGAAGGTTCTCGTAACTTCCTGTTTATACCCGAGGTATTTTTTCAATGACCTGCCGTTTAGTATACACACAAGTACAGGATATGTCACATTGCCTGCTACAAGTGCAAATACACCCATATCTGTCCATAAAAGAAGCCCTGACACTATACCTATATGGATTACAAGTGATATAAGCGAGTGTATAACAGGCAGCCCCATTTTATCTATACTTTGCAGTACACCATTTGTAACAGTGGAAAGTGCATAAAATATTATACAGACTGAGCCTGTTATAAGCATAAGCCCGCCTGTTTTATAGTCAGAAGACGGGAACAAAAGCCTTATTACAGGTTCTGCAAGTACTGAAAGCCCCATTGCGGACGGAAATGCTATAATCATATTAAACTTAACAGCCATTGACACTTTATCTTTTACACTGTCAATCTCACCAGATGCAAATGATGTAACAAGGCTTGGTATCATTGACGAAGCTATTGCAGTAGATACCGCTACAGGCACATTTACGAGCAGCCTGTACTTTGTGCTGTATATACCCTGCATTGTGCTTACTGCCTTATCTGAAAACCCTTTCATGCCCATAATCCCATTAAAAAGGGTTACATCCACAATCCCGCTTAACTGGTAAACTGTCTGGCTTAGTATGATAGGTATAACTGTAATTGCAATTATCCTGAAAGACTGTGTGGCGGAAATAGTCCTTACTGTCTTGTCACGGCTTTCCTGTTTCTTTATAACAGGCCTGTATTCCATATATATAAATACCAGTATTAAAAGCGCAATAAGCGCACCCACGCATGTACCAAGTGTACCACCTGCCGCACCCCATGCTGGCAGCTTGTCAGAAGCGCTGTGGGCACGCATAAAAAAATATGCTGCAATTACGCTTACAAATGCATTGGCGACCTGTTCAAATATCTGTGAAACTGCTGTAGGCAGCATTGTTTTCCTGCCCTGGAAAAGCCCCCTTAATGTTCCCATTACAGCCACTATAAATATAGTTGGTGCAAGTATTTTTAATGGTATTGAAACACCATTGTACTTAGAGAAAAACTGCTGTTCAAGCCAGTCTGCACCGAAATATACAAAAAGTGCTGCACTGCCGCCTGTTATTACAGATACAAGCATTGAATACCTGAAAATCTTATAAGCATTTTTAAACCTTTTCTGTGCACATCTGGAAGATACCATTTTAGATACTGCCATAGGCATGCCATAAGAGGATATTATAAGAAGGATATTATATATCTCATATGCTGCTGAATATATGCCATTTCCTTCATCACCAATTATATTTGCCATAGGAATACGGTAAATCATGCCGATTACCCTTACCATTATAGAAGCTATGGCAAGAATACTGCCTTGCTTAAGGAATCCGCCTGTGGTACTTTCCTTTGAAGAACCCATCCCGCTGTCCTCCTTCTAATCCCTTGTTATCCCAAGTGCATTTAATATTTCCTCCTGCCTGCACTCCATTGCCTCCCTGTCACCATCCGTCATATGGTCATAACCCATAAGGTGCAGCATACTGTGTGCTGTAAGGAAGCATATCTCCCTTTTTAGTGAGTGTCCATACTGTTTTGCCTGTGCAGCAGCACGTTCAACCGATATAACAATATCGCCAAGAAGCAGTTCACCACTTTCCGGGTTAAAATATGATGCCAGTGCCATTTCATCTTCAAGCATTGAAAAATCTGCTGGCGGGCTGTATTCTGCCATTGGAAATGAAAGGACGTCTGTAGGCACATCAAGCCCCCTGAAATCCCTGTTTAACACACGTATCCCATTGTCATCAGCCAATGTAATGTTTACCTCACATTCATATGGGCAGTTTTCTAATTCTAAAGATTTTAATACAACCTTTTTTAATATTTTCCCATAGTCAAAATCAAGCTCATAATCTGTTTCCTTCTCCATTAGTATTGTCATTCCACAACCAAGCCTTTCCTTTATAGATAATGTTCTTCCCTGGTTTCTTCCTTAAAAGCATTATTAATATAAAAATCCATAAGTTTTTCTATATTCTCTTTGTCAATCCCCGAATTATCAAGGCTTCCTTTTGCCATCCTTGAATTAAATACGCTTTTTACAAGCTTTTCATCTGGTATCTGTTCCCTTTTGCCTGTCCTGCCAAAATATTCATCCATTGAAATAATACTGTCACTAAGCATTACAACTGCCGCTTCTGGTGAACCTGGCTTTTCTGGTGCTTCCCCATGCTGCTTTATTATATCTGCAAGTTGTATAGGAAAAGCAAACTCTTTTACTATCTGGCTGCATGCCTCTTTATAATCTTCATTTCCATAAATCCTGCCCGCCTCATGGTAATAACCTCCTGCCTTTGCAAGGTTTTTGCCATATCCTGCAAATTCTGCTGCCATTCCTGACAGGTTGCCTGTCCGCAGGGAATGTTCATATAAAGTTTCGGAATAATTTTTTATTTTCTGCATAAGTTCGTGGTCTGTACTTGCAAGTTCCAGTATAGTTTTATCTTCCATGCTGCTGTTCTTATATTCATTCTGGCTTCTTATATTTTTCCTTTTAATACGGTATGTAATCCATGAAGCAGCCAGAAGAACTATATCCCCTGCCACACATTTCAGCATAAACCCCCTGTTATCCCATGTTTCTTTAAAACTGCCATTAAGGACTATTGCAATTACAAGCGTTAATGAAATAAAAATAACTGCTGCATATATAAAGAGCTTCTGTTTCTTAATTTCTGATACCACAAGTGCAAGCAGTATGCCAAGTACCGCATAAAATATTATAATATTTGTATCTTTGGCAGCATCTGCTGAAATTACTGAATACTGTAACATAAGCAGCAGATGGCATGACACAGCATGTCCCATGCCTTCCCTGGCTGCCACAACTGCCACTGCTGCCATCCATACAGTCCCAATATCTGCAATGCCTGTAAATGCTACAAGCAGGTTTGATACTGCAAAACTGGCAAGGAAGACCGGCTGTGATAATATGGATTTTACCATCCTGCTGCCCCTCATGCCATAATAATATACAAATACCATTATACCTGTTATTGAAACTGCAATATTCCTTAATATATCAATAAAACCAGTGCCACATAACCAGCCTCCAATAATTGTACCAGCTATTACTTCTGCATAAATACACAGCCTGAATACCATATTTTTCTTGCGGCTCTTTATCTTTCCCATATAAGTTCCACTCACATTTCCAGCCAGTGCCAGACATACTGGCACAGACACTTTCATTATGTTTATCCTGTTATCTTATTTGTTCCTTCTTTTTCTCTGCCTGTTTTCTGTATCCCTGGCGTCTTTTGCTTCCTTGCGCCTCTGCTGTCTTTTCTCATAATCATCATAAGCAGTTACAATCTGCTGTACAAGCGGATGGCGCACAACATCCTTGTTAGTAAGGCGTGAAACACCAATATCCTCTACTTTGCCAAGAACCGCAAGTGCATGTTCAAGCCCAGATGTAGCATCAACAGGCAGGTCTTTCTGTGTAAGGTCACCTGTAACAATTACCTTTGAACCAAAGCCAATCCTTGTAAGGAACATTTTCATCTGTGCAGGTGTTGTATTCTGTGCCTCATCAAGGATTATAAATGAATTATCCAGCGTACGCCCTCTCATATATGCAAGCGGTGCAACTTCTATAAGCCCTTTCTCTACATTGCGCAAGTAACTGTCAGCCCCCATAATCTGGTAAAGCGCATCATAAAGAGGCCTTAAATAAGGGTCAACCTTGCTCTGGAGGTCACCTGGCAGGAAACCAAGCTTCTCTCCGGCTTCTATTGCTGGCCTTGTAAGAATAATCCTGCCCACGTCATCACGCCTGAAAGCTTCTATTGCCATAGCCATTGCAAGGTAAGTCTTGCCTGTTCCAGCAGGGCCTACACCAAATACTATCATTTTCTTACGTATTAAATCAATATATTCTTTCTGTCCTGCTGTCTTAGGTTTTACGGGCTTTCCCTGTACTGTACGGCATACAATATCCGAATCAATCTCCAAAAGTTCACCCTCCCGGTTTTCTACTGCAAGCGAAAGTATATAATTTACATTCTGTTCTGTAATAACATTGCCACGCTTTGAAAGTTCCATAAGCTGCATAAGTATGCTTTCAGCCTGTTTTACCCCGGCTTCCCCTCCAACAAGTTTAACAGCCCCGTTCCTTGCAACCATTGTCACATTTAAAGACTTTTCAATTTTTTTAATATTTATATCAAAACTTCCAAATATATTTCTCTCATGCTCAACTGGTATTTCTATTAATGTTTCCATTATTGCCATATTCCTTCATCCCCTTACGTCCAATAACTTTATACACGTTTCTTTCCTAACATCTTGTATACAACCTGTTCTTTCTGGACTTTCACATCAGAATGTGCAATATAGCGCCCTCCTGCTTTTTCTACAAAAAGCCTGGCATCTATAATCTTATACCCATTCTGCTCCAGCTCCTCAAGATAATATCTAAATCTTTCATTTAAAAGCTCTTTTGCTTCTTCGTCTGTATAGTTTGCTTCAGTATTTTTTACCTCTGCAAAACACTGGCGCCAGAAATATACAGGAAATCTTTGTGATAATTCCTTAAATATTTGTCCACCTTCACGAATTATATCACATTTCTTGTAAGTTTCCAAATTATTTAGCGGATTATAGAAAAAAACATTTGTACCAGACACCATAATATTGTATAAATATTTTTTTCTGCCTGTATACTCCTTCTTAGAATATCTTTCTAGCAGTTCATCTTCATATTTTTTAATACTTTCTACAACAACTTTCCCTTCTGCCCTTACACGCCTTTTTCTTATAAACTCACCGCCATCCCCTGTAATTTTATCAATTCCCGAAATAAGCACTTTATTTTTCTTAACTTTGTCACCTGCCCTTACATTGGCTGTGCCCCTGCTTGTAACAATTGAGATTACAGTACCCGCATCTTCTGCCACCAGGCTTGCAGGTGTTTCTTCTTCTTTATTTTCCTGTACGAGCTGTGCTTCTTTTAATTTTATTAATATCCTGCTCCCCCTTAATTCTACAGAAACCCAGCTTATATCATCAAAACTATGCCTTAGTTCTTCCCTTATTGTACTGCACTCAACGTCCTTTACTGCCATGCCCCCATAAACATTATGGCTGTCCAGGTATTTTAACAGGCTCTCCCTTGTATGTACTGACTGGCCTTCTATTGAAATCCCCCATATACGGCTTGAAAGGAACATAAGCAGGAATATAAAAATAGCAACACCCACAAAAAAGCTAAGGCGGCGGCGCATCATTTCAATAACAAACGGAAAGCCTGACCTCTCTTTAACAACAGCCCACACCTTACATTTCCTGGCAATAGGGCGCAGTTTATAGAAATCTTTAAGGAAAATCCTGCAATAAAGCATATCCTCACTATCATCATATCTTATAAGCCATAATTCAATGCCATGATTGCGGCAGAGATTTACAAACCGCCTGCTTCCATACCCTGTCACACGTATTAACAGATACCCCTTAAACCATCCTGCCACCTTATGTACCATATAAAGCCCCTCCACCTAGTGATACTCTATTGATTTTATATTGCCTGTAACACACATCCCGTCTTCCCTGAAATATGCAATAACCAGTTTTTCGCCAATAATATGTATCCTGCATGTCTTTGTTTGTATTCTTACAATACAATCTGTATATTCAATAATACTCCTGTAATTTTCAACACAAAACCTGTGTGTGCCATATCCTGTAAGTACTGGGGCTTTTGCAATAATATCTTCTGTCATATTTAATTTTCTTGAAATCCGCTCTGCTATAACTGGCTCGCCCATTGATGGTTTTACCGCAGGTTTTTTACTATGTTTATGTACAGATGGCTTATTCCTGTCCCTTTTAAGCATCTGTTCCCTCCTGGCAATATAAAGACTTCTTATTAGTTTATGCATAAATACAGGCATCTGCCACAGATGTTACTTAAATTTTATATCTGTATTTAATTGACAGTATGTTTCCATGCCCATTATACTGGCATACATTTATTTTCTTGCCATATAAAAAAATTATGGTATAATTACCTGTAAAGATTTGACCCTTTGAAACAGCCATCCTATTATATTATAGAAAGGAATATGATAATTATGCATGAAAAGTACAACAAAGAAATATTAAACTTAATTAGAAGCATGCAAAATATAGATTATATAAGCCCTGAAGACATTCCTGGAATTGATTTGTATATGGACCAGGTTACAACTTTTATGGATGAGCATTTAAAATCCTCCAAGCGTTTTGATGATGATAAAATCCTTACCAAAACCATGATTAACAACTACACCAAAAACAACCTCCTTCCTCCTCCTGATAAGAAAAAATACACAAAAGAGCATATGCTTCTTCTTATATTTATATACTATTTTAAAAATTTCCTCGCTATAAATGATATTAAAAGTGTGCTTGACCCTGTAACCAGAAAGTTCTTTAAATCAGAAGACGGACGTAATTTAGACAGCTTGTATAAAGAGATTGTAGAACTTGCGCAGGAAAATGTAGACTCCCAGCTACGTGATATTATACGTAAATTAAAGAAATCAAACGAAATATATGCAGATATAAAAGACCCTGAGGAACAGAAAATCTTATCAAAGTTTGCATTTATATGTATGTTAAGTTTTGATGTATGGGTTAAAAAGAATATTATTGAAAATATAATTGATGATACATTTGGCAAGAAAAAAAACTGACGTAATGTCCATGATTAATCTGCCCGTTTACTAAATAATATCACCAGGCAATTCCCAAATATGCTGTTTTAAAAGCATAATGCCCGGATTATTACCTGGTGATGTAAAATTAAACATCTCTAAGATACTCATACAATTTTTCTATAGAAGTATTTATTACAAGTTCTTCTGGAAATTCTGCCTTTGCGATTATATTTCTGGCACGCCCAAAGTTTCCAACTTCCTCTTCAACATGCGCATCGCTGCCAATTACTACAGGCTGCTGGTATTTCTTGCAGAACTTTAACATTTCAAGGTCATTAACTTCTGTATTTTTACGGAAACCCTCTGGGTTAAGAGAAGCATTATTAATTTCAAGAAGCACATGGTTTTCTTTTGCTGCAATTACAAGTTTCTCCATATCTACAGGAAACCTGCCATCATCAGGGTGTCCTATAATATCCACATATGGATTTTCCATTGCTTTTATATAAGCATTTAAGTTCTGCTCCGCTGTTGCTTCCTTATAACATGGAGGATGTATGCTTGCAATACATATATCAAGCTTTTTAAGTATATAGTCTTCCAAATCAAGTGCACCATCTGTATTAATTATATTCAGCTCTGTACCAAAAAGCAGTTTTATACCATATTTCTCACGTCTTAAAGCCCTGCGGTTAAGAAAATACATATATGAGCATGAACCTGGCATTGCAGGTGCATGGTCAGTAATTGCAAGCAGCTTAAGGCCTTTATCTGCTGCACTCTTTGCCATTTCATTTATAGTGTTATAAGCATGTCCGCTTGCTAATGTGTGTGTATGTGTATCAAGTATTAAATCCATATTACCCCTTCTTTCTGACAGTATAATGCATCCTTTACCTAACCATATTTAATATGTAAATTATTTATATATCCAGTCCAAGCTGTGCTTCCTGTTCTGCCTCCTGTTTAAAATCCTCTATTTTATCAGGGGTTATAACTGGCAGCCCTTCAACTGACTCTATTCCAAAGTTTCTTAAAAATTCCTCTGTAGTCGCAAATAACACAGGCCTCCCAGGTGCATCAAGCCTTCCGGTTTCACACACCAGGTTATATTCTACCAGCTTATTGACTGCATGGTCTGATTTTACACCACGTATATGTTCTATTTCTATTTTTGTGACTGGCTGTTTATATGCAATTATCGCAAGTGTTTCAAGAAGTACATCTGTAAGTATATGCTTTTCTGGCACATGTGCAATTTTAACTAATGTTTCATACATCTCCGTCTTTGTACACATCTGGAATGTGCCATTAAGTTCAATAATCTGTATCCCTCTGTCTTCTGCCATATACTTGTCCATCATATTCCTGGCAACACGCCTGCATGTATCTTCATCCTGCCCTGTAGCTGCTGCAATCCTGCCAGCACTTACAGCCTCACCCATAGTAAAAAGAATTGCCTCAATCCTTGATTCCAGCTCCGAAAGTGTCATAACAATCCCCATTCCTGCGCTGCTTTCTGCGCATAAGTAACTTCGTGCCAGCAAATGTACAGGCACAAAGCGCCATATAAAATAGCTTAATATAATAAATGTAAAATACCATTTTAGATATATGCTTATTTCTGTGTTGTTATTTTATATGTAATCCAGATATCATCAAAAATATTCTCCTGTACTATTTCAAGCTTTCCTGCCTTTATAAGTTCCAGTATACCAAGAAATGTTACAATTACAACTGTTTTACCTGCATCTTCTTCAAGCATTGCCCTGAAACTGAACTGCCCATGTACTGAAGCATATTCTTCAATATATACCATGCGCTGTTCAATACTTACTGCCTCTTTCTTTATTTCACCAAACTTGCTTCTTACAGGGTCAATTTTATCAATCTGTTTCCTCATTACACTGTCAAATACCTGTTTCAGCCTGTTAAGTGTAATGCCAGATAAAAGCTCACCTGTATTAACTTCCTGTTTATAAGATGCTATCTCCTCTGGCAGTGTTTTTCCCTTAAAAAGCTGCATGGATGCACCTGCCTGCAAATCTTTAAGACCAAGTGATGCATACTTATATTTCTTATATTCCAGCAGCCTTTCAACAAGTTCCTCCCTTGGGTCTGTCTCTTCTCCGTCATCATCAACAGGTGCAGGAAGAAGCATTTTAGACTTAATTTTAAGCAGGGTTGCTGCCATTACAAGGAATTCACTCATAATATCCATGTCTTTATTTTCCATCTGGGAAATAATATCCATGTACTGCTCTGTAATCTCCACTATTGGTATATCAAATATATCAATTTTATTTTTCTCTATAAGATTCAGCAGCAAATCAAGCGGCCCGTCAAATACATCCAGCTTTACAGGAATACCCATGTAATTTCTCCTTTATTATAAGATTAGCCTGAGAAGCCTTATACAGCCATAGTGGATTATGTCAAACATCAAAGCTAATATAAATATAAGCTTTATAGCAGAATCTGCCTTTATCACCTGGAGATAATGCCTGGCTGACAGCCCTGCTATTACAAGCCCCATGTCAAATGTAGACACAGGGAACATATTTGCAATAAACATATCAAAACTAAGGATTGCCATATACTGCCAGAAGATATAAGCAATACGTGAAACCATGCCACCTGCACTAAAAAGCGCTTCCATCCCAAGACATCCTGTCCTTAATACAGCTATGCTTAAAATAAACATAAGCAGCAGTACAGTAAAGCCTGTTATTCCAAGCACCATATTAGTCTTTTTATCCCTTATCCTGAATAAGTGGGGCTTGGAAAAAGGCACAAAACACGTTGCTGAAAGCAGCAGCCCTAAAGGGTCAATGTATCTCCACACAGCCAGTATGCTGTTATTATGGCTTGCCTCCTGCCCCTGTATCTTACGCACACAAAGATATACTACAGACTTCGTAAGTTCATGTATTACCATTATCAAAGCTGCTGCAATAATGCATACTGGAATTTCTAATGCAATCTCTTTCACACGGCACTCCTTAATTATAGTTATTATTTATAATAGTCAAATTGCAGGCCATACATTTTTACTGTATCGCCTTCTTCAATACCAAGCGCTTCAAGTTCTTTAATAATCCCTGATGTATGAAGGAATTTCTGGAAGAAACTAAACCCTTTTTCAGAGTCAAGGTTTGTATATCCAAGCATCCTTTCAATACGCGGGCCTTCTACAACATAAATATTTTCTTTATCATCATATGTTACTGTATATGGCTCATCAGCAAATGTCTGGCTTTCCTCTTCATATTCCTTTTCAAATACAACCTGTTCTTTACCTGTCTTATCAAGAAGCCCTTTTACATAATATAAAAGTTCCTTTACTCCCTTGCCGCTTACTGCTGATATTGGAAATACTTTTATGCCTTTTGGCTCAAATTCTTCTTTAAGCAATGTAATAACTGTGTCTTCTTCTGTACCATAAAAAACATCTGTCTTGTTAGCGGCAATAACCTGTGGCCTTTCAAGCAGGCCTTTGTTATACCTGTCAAGCTCATTATTTATAATGTTTATATCATTTAACGGGTCCCTGCCCTCTGTAGATGCGGCATCTACCATATGGATAAAAACCCTTGTACGTTCTATATGCCTTAAAAAGTCATGTCCAAGCCCTGCACCATCTGATGCACCTTCTATAAGCCCTGGAATATCTGCAATAACAAAGCCGTCTGCATCATCAAGGTCTACAACACCAAGTATTGGCTGCAATGTAGTGAAATGATAGTTTGCAATTTTAGGCTTTGCATTGCTTACACGTGACAGAAATGTTGATTTGCCCACATTTGGAAAACCTACAAGCCCTACATCAGCTATTGTTTTCAGTTCCAATATTACATACAGCTCCCGCCCAGGCTTTCCAGGCTGTGCATATTTAGGCACTTGCATTGTTGGTGTTGCATAATGCATATTTCCTTTGCCGCCCCTGCCGCCTTTTAAGATAACTTCCCGTTTACAGCCATATGACATATCTGCAATTACTTTTCCTGTCTCTGCTTCCCTTACAACAGTTCCTTCAGGTACTTTTACAACAAGGTCTGCACCATCAGCACCATGACAGCGTTTCTTGCTTCCAGGCTGCCCGTCACCTGCACAATATTTCCTTACATGCCTGAAATCATTAAGTGTGTTAATACCTGTGTCAACCTCAAATACAAGGTCGCCGCCCCTGCCGCCATCACCGCCGTCAGGCCCTCCTGCTGCAACATAAAGTTCACGCCTGAAACTTACATGGCCGTCACCGCCCTTGCCAGAACGTATATATATTTTAGCACTGTCAGCAAACATCATTCCACCTTCTTTCTGCATTACAGCAATCCATACAATCTGTATATAAAATTTCTTCTTTTCCTTAAACAGCAACAAAGGGGCTGTAGAAACAGCCCCTTTATAACTCTTGCCAGAATTCAGATAAAAGTCTATTTAGCTTCTACTGGATATACAGAAGCCTGCTTCTTATCCCTTCCTTTTCTTTCAAAACGGAGTACACCATCTACTAAAGCAAATAATGTATCATCACTTCCACGGCCCACATTTACGCCTGGATGTATCTTTGTGCCACGCTGCCTGTAAAGAATATTACCTGCAAGCACAAACTGGCCATCTGCCCTTTTTGCCCCTAATCTCTTTGACTCTGAGTCCCTGCCGTTCTTGGTAGAACCCATTCCCTTTTTATGGGCAAATAACTGAAGGTCCATCTTTAACATATTCTTACACCTCCTGATTATAATCTTCTTAACTTTTTAACTATTTCCAGCTTCCCAGCTATTTCTAGTTTTCTATACTAAACTAATCCTGGGTTTTCTTAGTCTTTTTGATTTTAATATTAATATATTTCTTTCCATATTCATCTTGCAGTGCCTTAAGACCCAGCACAAGTGAATTCATTAAAAGCTCGGCAGCTTCACTTACTGGTTCTGACAAAATATCAAAAGAAACCACATCTTTTTCTTTATGCACTGCCCCGTCAAACTGGTCATCTGTAAACTGCTCTACTGAATTCATAGTATTAATAACCAGCACAGATACCGCCGAACACACTATATCACTGCCATATGCTGCAAAACCAGCATGTCCTTCCATACGGAAACCACAATAAACATTACTATGGTTCTGGTAAATTGTAACCTTTATCATGCTGCCACCTTACTGGCTTAACAGTTAAGCATTAATCTTTTCAATCTTAACCTGTGTAAAGCTCTGCCTGTGGCCATTCTTCTTATGGTATCCAGTCTTTCTCTTATATCTGTAAACAATAACTTTCTTTGCACGGCCTTCCTTAACTACAGAAGCTGTAACTGTTGAACCAGCCACGTCAGCACCTGCCTTAATTGTTCCATCGTTTACAGCAATAACATCATCAAAAGTAACTGTCTCACCTGCTTTAACAGCAAGTTTTTCTACGTTAATGATATCACCTTCAGATACTTTGTACTGCTTGCCACCTGTTGCAATAACTGCGTACATATCTGCACCTCCTATTTATCATTACTCGCTAGTTTTGGTGTCTGTAACTATTACAGAACTTTATAAAACCTCACTAAGCGGCACACTAGTGTAGTTTAACATTGCTTCCTGTATTTGTCAATAAGGAAATTTTTTGAGTTTCCCCATTTTTTTAGTTTAAGTGTCATCAAACCCCATTTTTAATACAGTTAGCAGGAAACTGGTGGCATAGCAGAATTTGTTTTCTAAAATAATTCATTATTCCAGAACTTGTTTTAGAAAAAATCCGTTCAAAAACATACCCCATTGCATAAAAAACAAATTCGGGGATTTTATATATCCTTTTTGAACATTCAAATACCATGTCCATAAACGGGCTTCCATTATTTTCAGAATAAAATATTCCCAGATAACCAGCTGCCAGTGTTGCAAAAAAATTCAGGTTATGTATTGAGTTTAATGACATTACACGTAAATCCTCAAAATTAAACTGCTGGTTTTTAAAACGGAAGTATTCTTCTA
>CAJTRU010000037.1:0-1924 GCA_910579085.1 uncultured Lachnospiraceae bacterium
CAAGTAGCCAAGCCTGCTTGCAGGCATTGCGGATTGCGAATATCCGCTTGACTTTGTTAAAGTTGATTTATAAATGTTTTTATATTATGATTATGGAAAAAGGCAGCAGAAATAAACACATAACCAAATACAATAACCAGGAAAGGATGTGTTATTATGTCACCAGCATTAGCACAAACAAAATTTTATAATGAGGATGATTATTATAATCTTCCAGATGATACTAAAGCAGAACTGATTGACGGGCAGTTTTATAATATGTCAGCACCAAGCAGGGCACACCAGGAAATACTTATGTTTTTATCCAATAAAATTGTTAACCATATTAATTCAAAAAACGGCTCATGCAAAGTCTGCCCTGCGCCTTTTGCTGGCAAGCTGACAGAACGTGGCTGTACTGGCGCACCAGACTGGATTATTGAAATTATTTCCCCTGGAAACCCTGGACATGACTATGTACGGAAACTTAACCTTTATGCAGATGCAGGTGTAGGTGAATACTGGATTGTTGACCCCCTGACTAAGGAAATATCTGTATACCATCTTAAAGAACAAAATTTCAGGGCTACTTCTTATACATTCCAGGAAAGTATAACCCCAGGTCTTTTTAATAATTTATATATTGATTTCACAGAACTGGAATTGTAACAGCAGATAACATCAACAGTGGGGAATACATGCAGTTTCTTGCACTGCAATTAATTGCGTGCAGAGAACTGCCAGAATGTAACCGTATAGGTAAAAATTATTTATCTTCAGATTTTTCTTGTGTTTCTGTTTGTACATTATCTTCAAAAGTCCAGTTTATTTTATATTTTTTACCGGTACAGTTTCCTATATTGTTTACATAATCTTCCAAAAGTTTCTGTGCTCTTTGCTGTGCATTAGACAACAGGGCTGTATCATTGCTGGCAGTTTCCTGCATTTTTGCCTGTGCTTCTTTAAATGCTGCTGTCTGGTGTTCTGCCTCAACTTTTGCAGAATTTTTTGCAACAATAAAAGAGTCCTCTGTTAAAGTTGCATTATCAACTTTGCAATCTAATACTTGCGCCTGTGGAATAGTAATATTTACATTATCTTTCTTTACTTCCATTTTTACTTTGGAGGTGTCTATCCCAATATTAACAATACCTGCATATTCGACCCAGAATTTTCTGTCTTTTGTCCAAAGCAACATTCCAGATGCATTTTCTTCTGTATATTTAGCAACATTATGGTAATAACATTTCATTGTTGCTAATTCACAGATAGATTTCATTTGGGATGCTTGTGGTTCAATTTCTTTTAGTGTATTGTCCTTAGAACAGCTTGCTGTTGTTATACACATAGTAAAAATTATAAATAAAGAAACTAGTTTTTTCATCCAAGTACCTCCTTAATTTATCTCAAGCTTATATTCTGCATCTAATTGATTGATAAATTGTTTTATTAAAGCTTCAATTATATTTTGTGCGTTTTCTTTTGCCAGTTCATAGATAGCATCTTCAGTGTCCACCTCACTGGTTACATCTTCTATGCATTTTTCATATGCCTGTTCTGATACAGTTTCAGTGTTTGCCTTATCATTCATAAATATATAATCTAAAGAAGCAATATCCACATTTATATCATTTATTTTGATTTCAGGTATTTTAACTTTAATAACCTTTTTTTCATTGTCCAGATTAATGTCTACTTGCTGGAAATCAATACCAGCTTTAATTTTTGCATCATAAGAAACATAGTAGTTAACTTCATCAGGTTCTTCATTATTTGTTACTTTTGCAATACCATTATAAACGGCTTCAAGAGTTGATAAATCGCTGACGTTGATTATTTTTTCCAAATTGGATTTAGTAATAATTTCAAGTTTTTTTCTGCCATTTTTATTAACAAACAAAATTGTTGTTATTATCAATATGACTACAATAAAACAGCAAATTAG
>CAJTRU010000037.1:1934-36510 GCA_910579085.1 uncultured Lachnospiraceae bacterium
ACTATATATAGCCTGCATAAAATACCGAAAAATTAGCTACAGTAATAATTATAAAAAAATTGTAATATATTGTCAATAAGAATATATTTATGGTACATATTCATAATTATACTTTGTTTAGCAGATGTACAGTTTCTTTGGGCAAATCTATATCCTGGATTTTATTGGCATTTTGTTATTATGGGCTTGTATAAACATAAAATATGTTGACAAAAAATATCCGTCTGATATTATTTTTATAATAACAGGATAAGTTATTTTATAGTTTAGTTTATGTAAGTATAGTAAGTGGAGAGGGGCTGGCATATGGTACAAAATACTTTAAAAACCAGTACGGCTATTTTATGGACAGTTGCATATTTTGGTATTATGGTTTTGTATACATTTTTAGATATAGCAGTCTGGAGAAAATTATTTTCTGGATATTCAGAGTGGGTAAATATTATAACCATAATTATATTGGGATGTGGCTTTATATATGTACTAATGCAAAAATATAAAGTAGATATACTATCTGGTATTACAGCATCAGGTATTCTGGGTGCAGTTTTTTGCTCTGTATTGTTTTTCATGCTGTTAGATAATTGTTTAGACCCTGTATTTGAAAGTATTTTTCCGCAAAGTGAAAAGGATTACCAGAAAACAATACAAAGTTTAATAAATTCTCCTGTTACAAGCCTGCTGCATGTGTGCATTATTGCACCTGTTATAGAAGAAATTCTAATGAGAGGGTTTGTGCTTGGATTGTTGGAAAAATCTTCGGGAGTAATAAATGCATTGCTGGTTTCTTCATTGCTTTTTGCAATACTGCATTTTAATATGGTACAGACATTATCAGCGTTTGTGTGTGGAATAATATTAGGGTTGCTTTATTTAAAAACAAAATCCGTGGTTTGTTGTATAATAGCACATTGTGGGTATAACCTGGTATCATATATAACAGTAATCTATCCATACATAAAATAAAGTTATGATTGATAATTCAAGTTATGATGTGTTTTTTGTTTTTGGATGGATTGGCGGACGCAGAGTTTCTGTGTTCCATCTAATATTATTCTATGACAGGGACACTGGCGCGTGTATTGCCGTAGCGCAATGTCATTTAGTTAAGAGCTGGTGGAAAATATTTTTATAAATTGCCAGCGTACTAGGCAGGTGTAATTTTTTAAACAACCCTTCTGCACTAAATTATATTGTACCATAGAGAAATACATGCAAAAGCCATGTCTGTGATATGCTTTCCTGTCATGGAATAATATTAAATGGAACAGGGAAACCTTGCGTCCTTCTATTAAATATAACTTAATAAAATTAAGTTGAATACCATATAGACTTAATTATATTAAAAAATATAACCTTTTTACTAATTTTTATTGCCTTTTTAATAATCATGTAATATAATACTACCAGATTGATGGACAAAGGGGTTCAGCTTTTATTGCTGGACTCCTTTTTTATTTTTTGGAATGGAGGATGTTACAATGGCTAATGGAACTAGAACTGATGGGGCTTATAAAGCATTAGGAAATAAGAAAAGAGGACTTTATGACCCACGTTTTGAACATGATAACTGTGGTATTGGTGCTATTGTAAATATAAAAGGTAATAAGACACATGATACTGTGACTGGTGCTCTTGGCATAGTTGAAAAATTAGAGCACCGTGCCGGCAAGGATGCAGAGGGGAAGACAGGTGATGGTGTAGGAATTCTTTTACAGATTTCCCATAATTTCTTTAAAAAAGCTGTAAAGCAGTCAGGGTTTGAAATTGGTGAGGAACGTGACTATGGAATTGGCATGTTTTTCTTCCCACAGGATGAGTTAAAAAGAAACCAGGCTAAAAAGATGTTTGAGGTAATTATTAAAAAAGAAGGGCTTGAGCTTTTAGGCTGGAGGAAAGTGCCTGTAGTACCTGGAATTCTTGGGCACAAGGCAGCAGATTGTATGCCTTGTATAATGCAGGCATTTGTAAAACGTCCTGAAGATGTGGAAAGAGGGCTTGCATTTGACAGAAAGCTGTATATAGCAAGGCGTGTATTTGAACAAAGTAATGATGACACATATGTTGTTTCATTTTCAAGCCGTACTATAGTATATAAAGGAATGTTCCTTGTAGGGCAGCTCCGGCTTTTCTTTGAGGATTTACAAGACCCTGGCTATTTGTCAGCCATCGCAATAGTCCATTCGAGGTTTAGTACCAATACAAACCCAAGCTGGATGAGGGCACACCCTAACAGGTTTATTGTGCATAATGGTGAGATTAATACTATTGTAGGAAATGCAGATAAAATGCTTGCACGTGAAGAAACAATGGAAACACCTTATCTGTCAGGTGATTTCCACAAAGTCCTGCCTGTTGTTAATCCAAACGGTTCTGACTCCGCAAGGCTTGACAATACACTGGAATTCCTTGTAATGAGCGGGATGGAACTTCCACTTGCAGTTATGGTTACAATTCCTGAACCTTGGGAACATGACCTTGGTGTAAGCCAGAAGAAAAGGGATTTTTACCAGTATTATGCAACAATGATGGAACCCTGGGACGGGCCGGCTTCAATACTTTTCTCAGATGGTGATTTAATGGGTGCAGTCTTAGACCGCAATGGTTTAAGGCCTTCACGTTATTATATAACAACAGATGGCCAGCTTGTGCTTTCATCAGAAGTAGGTGTATTTGAAATTCCAGCAGAAAAAGTGGTTAAAAAAGACCGTTTAAGGCCTGGACGTATGCTGTTAGTAGATACTGTCCAGGGTGAACTGGTAGATGATGATGTGCTTAAGGAAAAATATGCCTCACGCCAGCCATATGGCGAATGGCTGAATAATAATCTTGTTACTCTTAGGGAATTAAAAATACCTAATAAAAAAGTTGTGGAATTTACAGATGAGGAAAGGGCAAAACTGCAAAAAGCATTTGGATATACATTTGAAGAATATAAAACTTCAATACTGCCAATGGCGCAGAATGGCTCAGAACCTATTGCTTCAATGGGTACAGATACTCCCCTGCCTATGTTGTCAGAACAGCCACAGCCACTTTTTAACTATTTTAAACAGTTATTTGCACAGGTAACAAACCCGCCTATTGATGCTATACGTGAGGAAATTGTCACTTCAACAAGTGTATATATTGGAGAGGATGGAAACCTGCTTGAGGAAAAAGCAGAAAACTGTAATGTATTAAAAATATGTAATCCTATACTTACGGATACAGATTTAATTAAGATTAAAAGCATGGATAAAAAAGGCTTTAAATGTGAAGATATTCCTATTACTTATTATAAAAATACTTCACTGGAAAAAGCCCTTGGACGCCTCTGCCTGGCAGCAGACAGGGCATACAGGGAAGGAGTAAATATACTGGTTCTTACAGACAGGGGAGTGGACGAAAACCATGTTGCAATACCTTCACTTCTTGCCGTTGCCGCAATGCAGCAGCATCTTGTAACAACGAAGAAAAGAACAAGGGTTGCAATGATACTTGAGTCAGCAGAGCCAAGGGAAGTACACCATTTTGCGACATTACTTGGTTATGGTGCTTGTGCAATTAACCCATATCTTGCACATAGCACAATTAAGGAACTTATTGACAGTGGCATGTTGGATAAAGACTATTATGCGGCTGTAGATGATTATGACCAGGCTGTACTGCATGGAATAGTTAAAATTGCTTCTAAAATGGGAATTTCAACAATCCAGTCATACCAGGGGTCTAAAATATTTGAGGCAATAGGAATTTCGGAAAATGTAATAGAAAAATACTTTACTGATACAAAATATTGTGTAGGAAGCCTGGTACTTGAAGATATACAGGAGCAGGTTGACAGGTTACATTCAACAGCATTTGACCCGCTTGGGCTTTCTGTTGATTTAACACTGGAAAGCAGAGGGCAGCATAAGGCACGTGGAAATAAAGAAGAACATTTATATAATCCTGAAACAATCCATTTATTGCAGCAGTCAGCATGGACTGGAAATTATGAATTATTTAAACAGTATTCCAAAGCAATTAATGAAAAAGAACATTGTATGAATTTAAGGGGCCTGCTTGATTTTAAATTTCCAGCAAAAGGAATACCAGTTGAAGAAGTTGAAAGTGTTGATGAGATTGTAAAGAGGTTTAAAACTGGTGCAATGTCTTATGGCTCTATTTCACAGGAAGCACATGAAACTCTTGCTATAGCAATGAACAGGCTGCATGGAAAGTCAAATAGCGGAGAGGGCGGTGAAAGCCTGGAAAGGCTGCTTACAGCAGGACAGGAAAAAGACCGTTGTTCAGCTATTAAACAGGTAGCATCAGGGCGTTTCGGCGTAACATCACGTTATCTTGTAAGTGCTAAAGAAATACAGATAAAAATGGCACAAGGTGCTAAGCCAGGTGAAGGAGGACATCTTCCAGGAGGCAAAGTTTACCCATGGGTTGCAAAAACAAGACATTCTACACCAGGTGTAAGCCTTATTTCACCACCTCCGCATCATGATATTTATTCTATTGAAGACCTTGCGCAGCTTATTTATGACTTGAAAAACAGTAATAAAGATGCAAGGATTTCAGTAAAACTTGTTTCTGAAGCAGGTGTAGGCACTGTTGCAGCAGGTGTTGCAAAAGCTGGGGCAGCAGTAATACTTATATCTGGTTATGATGGCGGTACAGGTGCAGCGCCAAGAAGTTCTATTTATAATGCAGGGCTTCCTTGGGAACTCGGGCTTGCAGAAACACACCAGACACTTATTATGAACGGGCTGCGTTCACATGTGCGTATTGAAACCGATGGAAAGCTTATGACAGGGCGTGACGTGCTGGTTGCGGCGCTGCTTGGCGCAGAAGAATATGGATTTGCAACAGCACCGCTTGTAACAATGGGCTGTGTAATGATGAGAGTGTGTAACCTTGATACATGTCCTGTAGGAGTTGCAACACAGAACCCGGAACTGCGTAAAAGGTTTAAAGGAAAGCCTGAATATGTAGAAAACTTTATGAGGTTTGTGGCACAGGAACTGCGTGAATATATGGCTGCACTTGGAATAAAAACTGTTGACGGGCTTATAGGGCGTACTGATTTGCTGCAGGTTAAGGACAGCAAGGCATCAAAATATAATATAGACCTGTCAGAAATGCTTGATTTAACATTTGCAAATGAGAGAAAAGAAAATAAATTCAATCCTAAAAATGTATTTGACTTTGGGCTTGATAAAACAATTGATGAAAAGGTGTTGCTGCCTAAGTTAAAAAATGCAGTTGAAACAAAGGAAAAGACCAGGATATCTGTTAATGTGACTAATATTGACCGTTCACTTGGTACAATTCTTGGTTCAGAGATTACAAAGAAACACAATGATACACTAGATGAGGATACTATTACTATAGAATGTCATGGAAGCGGCGGGCAGAGTTTTGGTGCGTTTATACCAAAGGGACTGACACTTGAACTGTCAGGCGACTCTAATGACTATATTGGAAAAGGGCTTTCTGGAGGCAAGATTATAGTATATCCGCCAGCAGGTACTAAATTTAAGGCAGATGAAAATATTATTATTGGAAATGTGGCATTTTATGGCGCTACAAGCGGCAAAGCATTTATAAATGGTATAGCAGGGGAACGTTTCTGTGTAAGGAATTCGGGCTGTACTGCTGTTGTAGAAGGAGTTGGTGACCACGGCTGTGAATATATGACAGGCGGGCGTGTTGTAATACTTGGCAGTACAGGTAAAAACTTTGCGGCAGGCATGAGCGGCGGTGTTGCGTATGTACTTGATGAAAACAGTGACTTATACCTTAAATTAAATAAAGAACTTGTTTCGTCTGCACCTGTCACTGATAAATATGATGTAATTGAGTTAAAATCTATAATTGAAGAACATGTAAATGCGACAGGTTCGGAAAAAGGAAAGTCAATTCTTGATAACTTTAGTGAGTACCTGCCTAAGTTTAAGAAAATTATTTCTTATGATTATAGTAAGATGTTACAGCTTATTGCTAAAATGGAAGAGCATGGGCTGGGATATGAACAAGCACAGATAGAAGCTTTTTATGCAAGCAGGAAAGGTTTATAAAAATTTAGAAGCATAATCAGGCCTGTTTATGTATTGTCTGTGATAGTATGTCTGGAAGAATAAATGATAGGAGTGTTATTGTTATGGGAAAACCAACTGGATTTTTGGAATATAACAGAAAAGATAATAAAGCATCAGAGCCTTTGGAAAGAATTAAAAATTTTGATGAATTCCATGTGCCTGCAAGTGACAAAGAACGTAAAGAGCAGGCGGCACGCTGCATGAACTGTGGTGTACCGTTCTGCCAGTCAGGCATGGTAATAAATGGCATGGTATCAGGCTGTCCTTTAAATAACCTTGTGCCAGAGTGGAATGATTTGCTTTATCGTGGCAATATGGAAAAAGCATTAAAATTATTAATGCAGACAAATAATTTTCCAGAATTTACATCAAGGGTATGTCCTGCACTTTGTGAGGAAGCATGTACATGCGGGCTGAATGATTTACCTGTTACATGTAAGGCAAATGAAATGGCAGTTATTGAATATGGTTATGAAAACGGGCTTATGGAAGCTGTCCCTCCTAAAGTGCGTACAGGCAAAAAGGTTGCAGTTGTTGGTTCAGGGCCAGCAGGCCTTGCGGCAGCAGACCAGTTAAACAGGCGTGGGCACCTGGTAACTGTTTATGAGAGAAGTGACCATATTGGCGGGCTGCTTATGTATGGTATTCCAAATATGAAGCTTGAAAAATGGGTAATCAGCAGAAAACAGGAAATAATGGAAAAAGAAGGCATACAGTTTATTGTTAATTCTGATGTAGGGAAAAACGTAAAAGCCCAGGATTTAATTAATGGATATGACTGTGTAATACTTGCATGTGGTGCATCAGAACCACGTGATATAAAGGCAGCAGGACGCGAGGCAGAGGGAATTTATTTTGCAGTTGATTTTTTGTCACGTTCTACAAAACATGTGCTTTTAGGACAGAATGATGGGTTTATTAATACAAAAGGTAAAAATGTAGTAGTAATTGGTGGTGGTGATACAGGCAATGACTGTGTTGGGACAGCAGTACGCCAGGGTGCTAAATCTGTTGTGCAGGTTGAAATGATGCCAAAACTTCCAGACAGCCGTACAGAAAATAACCCATGGCCAGAGTGGCCGCGTGTATGTAAAACAGATTATGGCCAGGAAGAAGCTATTGCAGTATATGGCAAAGACCCAAGGATTTACCAGGTAACAGTTAAAGAATTTATAAAAGATAAAAGTGGTAAGCTTAAAAAAGTTAAACTTATAAAACTTGAGCCAAAGAAAAATGAGAAAACAGGAAGGACAGATATGGCAGAAATTCCAGGCAGTGAATTTGAAATACCTGCCGATTATGTATTAATAGCTGCTGGCTTCCTGGGAACACAGCAGTATATTGCCAAAGCATTTGGCGTTAAACTGGATGCACGAGGCAATGTACTTACAGAAAAAGGTTCTTATAAGACAACAGCAGATAAAGTATTTACAGCAGGGGATATGCACAGGGGGCAGTCACTTGTTGTATGGGGCATAGAAGAAGGCAGGGGAGTCGCAAAAGAAGCAGATAAATATTTAATGGGTTATACAAACCTGTAATGCAGAATAAAGGAATAATAATTTAAGACCAAAATACAGAAAACCAGGGTTATATATAAAAAAGTGTTAATGCCTGTATATTTACAACAGGATATGTTTATATTTCCAGCGGAATAGCAGGCATTAGCACAAATATCAAATAAATTGTAGAAATTAATAAAAAAAAGCTTGCATTTTATAAAAAAGTGTTGTATACTAATTTTCGTTGGTACAGAGAAACCACAAAATAAAATAATGTATGGTCTGTTGGTCAAGCGGCTAAGACGCCGCCCTCTCACGGCGGAAACAGGGGTTCGATTCCCCTACAGACTGTTACTGTTTATAATTAAACAGCCCAACCCATTGAAACCCCCACAAGATATGTTCTTGTGGGGGTTCTTTATAAGAAAGCATTGCCGTCACATATAGTGTTAATGCTGCCAGATTAGTTCTCTAGCAATTACAGTGGCATCATTTTTATATTAATCCTTGTATAACGGTAATTATTACACTGTATAATAAGTGGCTGGCAGAATAATCCCCACCACCCCATTTACAGTTATCTGTTTATTTTGTGTTTTAGTGTAAATTTTTGATGACAGGTTTTGCGTGCCAGATGCCATGAATTATTCCGTAAAAGGGGTACTTTGGCATCGCCGGCGTTTAAATCCCGTACTTTGGGATTTTATGCGCCGCTGCGTATGCCATCGTAGCGGAAGCGTACCCCTGTACGGAATATTCTGGCTCTGGCACGCAAAACCGTCCGTTTAACATACACAGGATAACTGGAAATTATAAGGAGGAAAATTATGATTGACCAGAATTCGGTAGTTGAAATTATTAATACGTCTTTGCCTGTATTAATTACTTCAGCAGCAACTTCACCTGTTTTAATTAAATTGCTTGACACAATAGAAAATGTTGTAAAAACTTTGTATCTTCCAAGGCTTGTGTTTAAAAAGGAAAAAGCAAAGGTTGATGTTGAATTATATAGGAAACAAAAAGAAAATGAACTTTTTGAAAACCAGACATTTACGTTATATGAAATTACTAAATTAAAAAATTTTCTTAATGCTTCTGAATATGCAGCAGAGGAACTGCAAAAAAGTGAAAACCAGCAGTCTGATGAAAATATTGGCTTTGACTGGATTATGCGTTTCTTTGATGCTGTTGGAAATGTTAGCAATAAGGACTTACAGAAATTATGGGGAAAAGTTCTTGCGGGTGAAATGCAGCAGCCAGGTACTTGTTCATTAAGGACAATGGAAGTTATACGTAATATGTCACAAAAAGAAGCTGAAATATATAATAAATTATGCAAATATGTTGTGAGAAGTGGTAATTCATATTTTATTTTTAATAGTGGTTTTAGTGGTTTAGATTGCTATAACCAGGACAGCCATAATTATATATTAAAAACAGGCTTAAATTATTCTGACAGTATAATTCCAATGATTGAAAGCGGGTTATTGTCCGTAGATAACAGCCTGGGTACTGATTTTAAAACAAATAGTGTTTTAAATATCCAGAACCAGGAAGTAAGCTGCTTTATTATAGCAGATGAAACAAAGGAGAATTTTTTGTCAATTGAACCATACTTTTTAACAACAAGTGGTGTTGAATTGTATAATATAATACAAGGTATGTCTGGGTTTAAAAATGATGTAAATTATCCTCTTCTTTGTTTTAAAGAATTGAAAATGCAGCATCCTGAGTTAATAGTTTCTGCACATAAGATAATAGGGGAAGATAACTTTGAGCCAGATGATTTATTGTTATGAACCAGTTTTTTAAGTATATAACTTATAAGTAATAGTTAAGCTTTTATTTAAGATACCAGATATATTGATTGTACTACCTGGTTATGTTTCTATAGAAAACAGGTGTAATGAAATTATGTATTATTTCTGGAGTACCAGCATATAAATCTTTATGTTTAAAAGAAACCGGGGTTTCTTTTAAACATTGTAAGCAAGATTTATATAATTTTATACTGGTATTTTTAATCAATTTCTTCTGTCTGTACTGAAAGTATCTGTCTTTTACGTGCCATCTCATCGCTGTCAAGGTATTCATCATATGTTGTGATTTTATCAATAAGGCCGCCAGGTGTTATTTCCATAATCCTGTTAGCTATTGTCTGTATAAACTGGTGGTCTTGTGATGTAAACAGTACAACACCTGGGAATTTGATAAGCCCGTTGTTAAGTGAAGTTATGGATTCCATGTCAAGGTGCGCTGTAGGTTCATCTATAATAAGTACATTAGAACCAAGTATCATCATTTTGGAAAGCATTACACGTACACGTTCACCACCAGAAAGCACGTTTACTTTTTTAACGCCATCTTCGCCAGGGAACAGCATACGTCCAAGGAAACCACGTACATAAGTCGGGTCTTTTTCAGGAGAGAAAGGCATAAGCCAGTCTACAATGGTTTCACTGGTGTTAAAAAGTTCTGTATTATCTTTTGGGAAGTAAGAAAAGCTTGTTGTTACACCCCATTTAAAAGAACCGCTGTCTGGTTCTAATTCGCCAGCAAGTATTTTAAAGAGTGTTGTATTTGCGATTGTGTCACTTCCTACAAATGCAACTTTATCTTCACGCCCGATTATAAACGAGATATCATCAAGCACTTTTACACCGTCAATTGTCTTGGAAATGTTGCTCACAGTAAGGACTTCGTTACCTATTTCACGGTCAGGGCGGAAGTCAATATATGGATATTTACGGCTTGAAGGTTTCATTTCATCAAGCTGTATTTTTTCAAGGGCGTGTTTACGTGAAGTGGCCTGCTTTGATTTGGAAGCATTGGCACTGAAACGCTGTATAAATGTCTGGAGTTCTTTTATTTTCTCTTCTTTCTTCTTGTTAGCTTCTTTCATCTGCTTAATCATAAGCTGGCTTGACTCATACCAGAAGTCATAATTACCAGCGTATAACTGTATTTTGGCGTAGTCAATATCAGCGATATGTGTACATACTTTGTTTAAGAAATAACGGTCATGTGAAACCACTATTACTGTGTTGTCAAAATTAATAAGAAATTCTTCAAGCCAGCGTATAGCTTCAAGGTCAAGGTGGTTGGTAGGCTCGTCGAGAAGCAGTATATCAGGGTTTCCGAAAAGTGCCTGTGCGAGCAGTACCTTTATTTTTTCATTTGCAGGGAGTTCAGACATTTTTTTGCTATGGATATCAACAGGTATTCCAAGACCATTTAAAAGAGTAGCAGCGTCTGACTCTGCTTCCCAGCCATCCATTGCAGCGAACTCCGCTTCAAGTTCACTTGCTTTAATGCCGTCTTCTTCTGTAAAATCAGCTTTTGCATATATTTCTTCTTTTTCCTTCATTATTGCATAAAGCCGTTCATTGCCCATAATTACAGTGTCAAGCACAACATAACTGTCATACTGGAAATGGTCCTGCTTTAAAAAAGAAAGCCTTTGCCCTGGTGTTATAATGATTTCACCTTTGCTTGGTTCAATTTCGCCAGCAAGTATTTTCAGGAAAGTGGACTTTCCTGCACCATTTGCACCAATAAGGCCATAGCAGTTGCCTTCTGTAAACTTAATATTAACATCTTCAAATAACGCTTTTTTGCCAAGGCATAATGTGACATTGGCTGACTGTATCATATTAACCCTCATTTCTGCGCTGCTTGTGTTGGAAAACAGTCTTGTACCAGGCAGCGCACAGGCACAAGTGTCTATCTGTATGCTATATTATTGCTAACCTTTTCTATTTTACAGTAAAATGGCGATTTTGCAAGGTTTTTTGAATATAATCTAAATTTTTTATGATTTCTGGCTGCTTATGTTTTGCATGAATGGAAAAAATGTAGTAGTATAGTATTATAATTATTAATTATATACAAAAATTTATTGTATGGAGGATTTACCATATGGCAGTAGTGTTGACCGCAATAATGATAGTATTTATTATTGCATGGTTTATTTGCTTTGCAAACCAGTCAGGTATTACGGTTAATGGCAGGATTGGTACTTTTATAACAGAAAAGCGGACATGCCAGGGGGAAGGCGTAAGCAGAAGGGATATTTTATATATATTTGTGCTTGCTTTAATATTCAGGATTGCAGTATATATTGCCAGTGTGGTATATTTAAATATATTTTCAGATGAAACAACATTTGGATTTTCAGATTTCCTGTCTGCATGGAACAGATGGGATGCACCACATTATATAGATTTAGCTAAAAAGGGCTATGGAGGGTATATAGAAAACGGGAAGCATTTGTTTCTGGTATTTTTCCCGCTGTATCCATGGCTTTTAAGAGCATTACATGTAGTAATAAGGGACTGGGAAATTGCATGCCTGGTGCTTTCTTGCCTGGCATATGCAGCAGGGGCATGTTTCTTTTATGCCCTGGTATCAGAAGAATATGGGAAAAGGATAGCATGGAAATCCCTTGTGCTTTTATCTGTGTATCCATTTTCATTTTTCTTTGGCGGAATGATGACAGAAAGCCTGTTTTTATGTACAATGATGGCAGGGTTTTATTTTGTAAAAAAGCATAACTGGCTTGCAGCAGGGCTTACGGGCATATTATGTTCACTTTGCAGGGTACAGGGTGTACTGCTGTTTGGTGTTGCAGGTGTTGAGTTTTTCGTATATTATAAGCCATTTAAAATGTTTAAACAAAAGGAGGGGAAAGAATTTATAAAACTGCTTTTTACAAAAGGGATATACCTGTTTTTAATTCCAGTTGGCAACTTAATATATTTTTATATTAATTACAGGGTGGAAGGAAACCCGTTCCAGTTTTCAGTATACCAGAAAGAACACTGGTATCATGGGACTACTTATTTTACAAATGCGTTAAGTGAGATATGGGGATATGCTTTTGGGGAAAGCACACAGAATACTATGGCTGCTTCTGTATGGATTCCAGAACTGGTTTTATTTGCAGTAACAATAATTCTGCTGTTTTACGGGCTCCGCAGGCATCCTCTTAAATACACGGCATTTTTATTAGTTTATACAATTGTTAATTATTCAGTAACATTTCTTATTAGTGGCGGGCGTTATATGTCATGTGCATTTCCGCTTTTTATTATTCTTGGGGAAATGCTTGACAGGCATCCAAAACTTTATAATATGGTGGTGGCTGTTTCCTCAATGTTATTTGCCATTTATATGGCTGGATATTTTTCCTGGAAACAGATTATGTAGATACATTGGTTTATGACGGCACAAGTTACAGGCAGCGGAGCGGATTACAGATATCCGCGTGGCTTTTAAGGAGAGAATATGGGTGAAAGGAATAATCTTTTTAACATAAAACCAGGTGATACATTGTCTTTTGGTGTAATAAAGGCAGCCACAGGCGTGCAGTTCTCTGTATACCTTCCAGATGAAAAAAACTGTAAGTTGAAATTTTACTATATTGGAAGAAAAGAACCCGCTTGTGTAATCCCGCTTACAGAAGAGTTTAAAAGGGGCGGGGTATATTTTGTGGTAGTTACTGGCATAAATAGTGAAGACAAAGACGGGCGCAGCATTATGCAGGTGTTATCACAGGATTTTGAATATATGTATGAGGCGGATGGGAAAGAGTTTATAGATCCATATGCACAGGTTGTACATGGGAAGCCTTCATGGGGCAAGGCGGCAGGCAGCAGGCAGAGGTTTGTACGTGGAGGGATTTGCCCTGGTGAATTTGACTGGGATGGTGACTGCCAGGTTAAACGTAATTTTAACGAAACAATACTTTACCAGCTTCATGTAAGAGGATATACAAAACACCAGTCTTCTGGTGTAAAGCATAAAGGGACATATAAAGGGCTTGTTGAAAAACTGCCTTATATTAAAGAACTGGGTGTTAATGCAGTTCTTCTGCTTCCCTGTTATGAATTTGATGAGATACAGAAAGAATATAAGATTTATAATGGCAGGCCAGTCCCTGCGGATGGGACAGAGGATGACGGCAGCAGTTCTTCTAAATACATTAAACTTAATTACTGGGGATACGGGGCAGAAAACACCTATTATCTTGCCCCAAAAACTGCATATGCTTCAGACAGAAGAAACCCTGTAGATGAGTTTAAAAATTTGGTTAAAAGTTTCCATAAAGAGGGGATAGAAGTGCTTATGGATATATATTTCATGCCAGGCACAAATCTTTATCTTATGGCTGACTGTTTAAGGAGCTGGGTGCTTAATTACCATGTTGATGGTTTCCGCATAAATAATGAAGTCATGCCATCTGTTGCACTTATTTCAGACCCAGTGCTTTCAGGGGTAAAGATACTTTCTTCCTGCTGGGAAAACGCACTTTTGCAAAGTCCTGGAATAAGGCAGCCTGGTAAATTCCTTGCTGAATATAATGAGGGGTTTATGAATGATGCCAGAAGGTTTTTAAAGGGCGATGAAGGCATGACAGGAAGTTTTGCAGGACGTTTCACGCGTAATATGGCAGGCTGTTCTGTTATTAATTTTATTACCCATATTAACGGTTTTACCCTTATGGACCTTGTATCTTATGATGTAAAGCATAATGAGTCCAATGGTGAAAGAAACCGTGACGGGACAGATTATAACTATAGCTGGAACTGCGGTGCAGAGGGAAGGTCAAGGAAACAGACAATTATTGAAAGGCGCATGAGGCAGATAAGGAATGCTTTTCTTATGCTTTTATGCAGCCAGGGTACACCTATGATTTATGCAGGTGATGAGTTTGGCAATACACAGCTTGGCAATAATAACCCATACTGCCATGATAACCTGGTTACATGGCTTAACTGGAAACATAACAAGCGTGAGATGCAGATACTTGAATATGTCAGGAAGCTGGTTATGTTCAGGAAAGAACACCCTGTATTGTGGCAGGAGGACGGGCTGCCATCATCAGACAATAAGGGACTTGGCCTGCCTGGTATATCATTACACGGCACACAGGCGTGGAGGGCAGATTATTCTAATTATAACAGGATGCTTGGTATTTTATTAAATGGTGACTATGCCAAAGATGCCAATGGTGAAACAGATGATATAATTTACTTTATATTTAATATGTACTGGGAACAGAAAACATTTGACCTGCCATCCCTTCCTAATGGCAGGAAATGGTATGCTGCCATAACAACATATGATGATATGTTTTATGAGATGCCTGTTAAGAAAAATAGCTGGAAGAAACGTAAAAAGATGGTTAAAATTAATAAGGATGGCATGGAACTCCAGAGAAAAACTGTTGTACCGCCAAGGTCAGTAGTTGTATTTATAGGACGGTAAAAATGGCAATAAAAAAGATTTCCTGGTAATGCATATACAGGCTGCATTACCAGGAAACCAAGGCATATTAATACCTGGCATATGCCATGCAGTTTCCAGTAACATGTTAAAAATCCTGTATAAAGATTTTAAAGATTACTGGAATTTTGTTATGGCATATACTGTTTTTAGAGGTTATGGTTTTTGACAATCTCTTCATACAAATCAATGTCACATACATTGGAATGGTCATAGTGTGTACATGTCTGGCATGTCACATTGCCTTCCTTTGTGGAGTTTGTAGCATTTGATGAACCACAGCCACAGCCATCTTTACCACATGAGCAGTAACGTGTACACCTTTCAGCAACTTCCTTCATTGTTTTAGCATCTTTTTTCATGGTTCTCCTCTTTTCTGTGCTGCTTTTTAGTTTTGCAGTTTTATGCCAGGCAGCACACAGGCATAAAACTTTTTGTTACTATAAAACTGGATTTATATTAAAGACAAATGCATTATCTGTTACTGTTAATTGTAACAGGGCAATATGTCGTGCTATTATTATTTACAGAAAGGTTTTTTTTATGAATTTAATTAAGATAAATGATATCAGGATTACAATGTCAATGCTTTTGCTTAAAGATGCGTTTGATGCCTTTTTTCTAGAGGAAGCAGAAGTCATGACATTTGCAAAACTTCAAATAAATGGCAGAAGAAACAAAAACTGGTATGCAGGTGAAACAGATAATGACATCAGTGAAGATAGTATAACAAATGGCAGTACAGGCTTAACAGAACTTATAAGATGGAAAGAAGCCAGGCATGTTTTTTTTGAATATATTAAAGGAAAGAAAACACCAGATTTATTTAAGGTATCTTTAAAAGCTGGCAACAGCATGGCAGAAATTTTTTTAAAAGACAGCGGGTTTTATGAAAAGTATTTACAGGAAAAGCCAGAACTGCATCTCCAGCTAAGATATGAAAACGGTACATTATGTGTTGTAACAGGTATTTATAACAATAATTTTACATTGGACAAGTCTGTTGAAAATGCGTGGGATGATGCAGTTGTAAAGTGGTTTAAACAGAATAAAGTTGCAATTGATGTATAAAATATGTAATCTGGTTTAAAACAAGCATATATTTTAAATGTATTATATTAAGAAAAAACAGGCATACTAATTAAAGCTTATAAGTATGCCTGTTTTATTTGTGTTGTTTTTTAAAATATGCATTAATATAAAGCAGAATTTTGTAAAAAACAGAAATGAGGTGTTTTATGAATTTATCAAAAGTAGGAATTGTAGGCTGTGGCTTAGTTGGTGCTACTATTGCATATACCCTTATGCAAAGTCCGGTTTTCCGTGAAATGGTACTTATTGATATTGATAAAAATAAGGCAGAAGGGGAGGCTATGGACTTAAACCACGGTATCCCTTTTGCGCGTCCTATAAAGATATATGCGGGGGATTATAGTGAACTTAAAGATGCAGGTGTTATAATTATAACAGCAGGGGCGGGACAGAAACCAGGTGAAACAAGGCTTGACCTTGTAAATAAAAATGTGGAATTATTTAAGAAAATTATTCCAGGTATAACAGAGCATGTTAAGGATGCAATCCTGCTTGTAGTAAGCAACCCTGTTGATATACTTACGTGGGTAACACTTAAATTGTCAGGTTTTAAAGAAAACCATGTTCTGGGAAGTGGTACGGTTCTTGATTCAGGAAGGCTTAAATATGTAATAGGCGAACACCTTTCGGTTGACCCAAGAAGTGTACATGCATTTATAATAGGTGAACATGGTGACAGTGAAGTTACTGCATGGAGCAGTGTAAACGTAAGTGGTATACCTGTAAACCAGTTCTGTGAAATGCGTGGTTATGAAACACATGAGGAGAACAGAAGCAAACTGTCAGATATGGTCAAAAACAGTGCTTATGAGATAATAGACAGAAAAGGTGCGACTTATTATGGAATAGCAATGGCAACAAGAAGGATTTGTGAAAGCATAGTGCATAATGAAAAAAGCATACTTACAGTCAGCAGCATGCAGCACCATTATTATGAAGCAGATGGTGTCTGCATAGGTATGCCATGTGTAATAGGCAGTGACGGTGTTGAACAGGTGGTATGTATTGATTTGGACGGGCATGAGGCGGAACTGCTGAAAAACTCAGTCAATGCGTTAAATAAAGTGATTGGTAGTTTACAGTTATAATTTAGTTTGCTGGGGACAGACGGTTTCTGCGTGCCAGAGCCAGAATATTCCACAAAAGGGGTACGCTTGCGCTGGTTTGGTAACGGTAAGCCACGCAGCCGCACATAAAGCCATATTATTTAATGTTCCAGAATAAACTTATGTTTATTCCGTCACATTAAATACATGGCTTAAATGCCAGTGGGCTTAAAGTACCCATTTTATGGAATTATTGCTGGCATCTGGCACGTGAAACCTGTTACTGGCAATCTGCAATAAAATATAAGATAATAATATAACTGTAAATTGGTGGGGAGAGGGTTCAGGCGGACGGAAGTTATATGGCATGGGGATTTTTATTCTACAAAATTGAAAGTTTTAAAATGCCATTTATAAATTTATAATGATTAGATATTTTTACGAAAGTAAAATGATGTCTTTTTATAGCCCAGGTGTTCGTAAAATTCATGTGCGCCTGTCCGCTGGAAACCTGATGCAAGCCCGATGGCTGAAGCGTTGTGCCTATATGCCAGTTTTTCAACGCAGTCCATAAGCATTTTGCCAATGCCACAATGCTGGAACTCTGGCAGGACAGCAAGTCCGTTTACTTTTATGTATCCGTTTGGATGTTCTATTGCTAAAGTTTCAACTGTTGTAACAAAACCAACGGTATTGCCGTCCATGTCAGCAACAAATGTGCAGTAGCGGCTGTCGTTTTTCATCTTTTCATATGTTCTGGTGACGCTTTCATCAGTTGCTGGTAAAAAAACAAGCACATTACGCCAGATTGCCGCTACAGATATATAATCTTTTTTTTCAATTTCTCTTATAATAATATTCATATTTGTTCCTTTCTTATAACTGCTAGTAATTCTTTTATGGTGATATTTTTTTCTTTTTATATGGTTATTTTACCATATCTGTATATCAATTTCATTAAATTTTATTTAAACTCCATCATAACCGGAAATTATATTTAAATTTGTAGACGGATAAAAGTTTTAGTGATATAATAGCATGGATGGACAGGATGATGTTTTGTGTGGTATGTATTATACAGTAGTGCTTTACAGAAAATATATTCTAGGAGGATGAGAAATGGGTTTATTTAAAGATGATGACATTAGTGGAATAGAAGGACTGGATTTAGATGATGGTGCACTTGAAGGCTTTGGTGATGACAGTATTGACAAAGATTTATTGAACCAGATTTTTGCTGATGATGGCAGTCCTGATGATGAAACTGAAGATGCACAGCTTGATATTGGCAGTGAAGGGTTCTATATTGATGAAGATACAAGCAGTTCTTCTGGAGAAGATATTATAATTGAAGAAGCAGCAGAACCTGCCGCCAGCGTGGATGAAGAGATACCAGCAGCGGAAGAGAGCCAGGAAGAAACATTAGAAGAAGAAAAACCAGAAGAAGTTCCTGTTAAAGAGGAAGAAATATTAGAAGAAACCATAGTACCAGAAGAACCAGTAATGGCAGAAGAACCTGCTGAAGAAAAACCAGAAGAAGAGAAGACTGCTGTAGAACCTGCATCAAGCACTGTAGTACCTATTTCTGTAAATGATGATGTTGTGAATAATGAAGCTATGAAAGCTATGAATGAAGAACGTCTGAATGGGACAGTTACAGTAATTACTGAGAATACAACTATTACAGGAAGCATTTCATCTGATGGTTCACTTGAAGTTATGGGAACAATTACGGGTGATATTGAATGTGTAGGCAAAGTATATATTAATGGTAAAGTATCAGGCGGGGTTGTTGCTTCTGAAATATATGTAAATACACCTAAACTTAATGGCGGGCTTATTAGTGAAGGCACTGTAAGGATAGGGGTAGGCACTGTAGTTTTAGGTGACGTTACAGGCTCATCTGCTTATATTGCAGGGGCAGTAAGAGGCAATATTGATATAGAAGGGCCTTTAGTTATTGAGTCTACAGCTATTTTAAAAGGTGATATAAAAGCTAAAACAATTACTATAAAGTCTGGTGCTGTAATAGATGGTTACTGTTCGCTTTACCAGACTGCTGTTGATATGGATAAGATTTTTGAAGAGTAAAAACTAGTGGTATGTGTGTTTATATAGATACCTGATAGGAGATGGATATGGCGGAATATAAGAGAATATTATTGAAATTAAGCGGGGAAGCCCTTGCAGGGCCCAATAAGACGGGTTTTGATGAAGCCACATGCCTTGGTGTGGCTAAGCAGGTTAAAGAACTTGTGGACGCAGGCATAGAAGTAGGAATAGTTACTGGTGGTGGCAATTTCTGGCGTGGGCGTACAAGTGAAAATATTGACCGTACAAAGGCAGACCAGATAGGTATGCTTGCTACAGTTATGAACTGCATATATGTTTCTGAGATTTTCCGTTCAGCAGGCATTATGACAAATGTACTTACACCATTTGAATGTGGCTCATTTACAAAGCTTTTTTCAAAAGACAGGGCAAATAAATACTTTTCAAAAGGAATGGCAGTATTTTTTGCAGGCGGGACAGGACATCCGTATTTTTCAACAGATACATCAACAGTGCTGCGTGCTGTTGAAATAGAAGCAGATATAATTCTTTCTGCCAAATCAATTGACGGGGTTTATGATTCAGACCCTGCATTAAATCCTGATGCCAGGAAGTATGATGTTATAGATATTAATGATGTAATTAACCAGCGTCTTGGCGTTATAGACCTTGCTGCTGCTGTTCTTTGCATGGAAAACCATATGCCTATGATGATTTTCGGGCTTAATGAAGAAAACAGCATTGTAAATACTGTAAATGGCGTGACTAAAGGTACTTTGGTTACTGCATAATAATAAACAAAAGGCCGGTTGCGGCAGAATGGAGAATAATATGAGCGTTGAATTAAAACAGTTTGAAGAGAAGATGAAAAAATCAGTTGAAAATCTTGCAAATGACTATACTACAATACGTGCAGGGCGTGCTAACCCTCATGTGCTTGACAAGATTACAGTAGATTATTACGGGACTCCTTCTAACCTCCAGTCAGTTGCCAATATTTCTGTAGCAGAAGCACGTACTCTTGTAATACAGCCTTGGGAAGCAAGCCTGGTCAAAGAAATTGAAAAGGCCATTCTTGTATCTGACCTTGGACTGACACCTAATAATGATGGCAAAGTTATACGTCTTTCATTTCCAGAACTTACAGAGGAAAGGCGTAAGGAACTGGTTAAGGATGTTAAGAAGAAAGGCGAAGACAGTAAAATTGCAATCAGGAACATACGCAGGGATGCAAATGACCTGGCTAAGAAGCAGCAAAAAGCCAATGAGATTTCAGAGGATGAACAGAAAGATGCAGAAACAAGCATCCAGAAAATGACTGATGAATATGTAAGCAAGATTGACAAAATGATTGATGAAAAGTCAAAAGAAATTATGACTGTATAATAATTAAAATATAAAAAACTAAATGCCAGGGCAGTATATGCCACTGGCATTTTTATATATCCAGGGCCAAAGCTGCTTATTTCTGTAAATTTTCCCTTAATTTCCTGGCACATTCAAGGAAAACGGGTTTATTTGCAAATATAAAGCTTCTTTTGCTATAGTTATAGTTAATAATGTCCATTGCATCATCCTCTGTTTCAAAGACACATTTATGAATGTCAATATAAATCTTTGTGCGGTTTAAATCATCAAGCTCAAAGATATTTTCACATATAGAAATAACAGGCACATCTTTCTGTGGCTCTTCTGTCCATGTAATATTATAGCCATTGCAGGAAGCAAACTCTTTTATCCATCCAGCAGTAGCAGGATATCCGTTTTCTTCAATGTATATTTTATCTTTGCCATTAAGTACATGAAGCAATGGTTCTTTGTTAAAATCCAGTGCAAATATCCTGTTATCCCCTGCTTTTCCCATAATACCATGTATTGCGTCATCATATGCTAACATTACTGTCCTGGCATGGTTGCTGTTTCCAGAGTGCAGTCCTTCATACGCAACCTGGAAAACAGAGCCAAGAAATGTTTCTGCCATTTTACCAAGTTCTTCATCTTTAACATATTTTATAAAAAATACAATCCAGTTGCGCCACGCATAATATGTAGGGAATGTATTATAGACTTCATTCTTAGCACCCATTGCATGTAAGGCTTTGGCATTTCCTACAGAGGCAACTTTATAGCCTGCAAGGTTACAAAGATAGCACCATTCTGTATCATCCCAGTAGAGGAAATTTTCTTCTGGCATCAGGCCAATCTGGTCGATAACGCATCTTTTTACCATAAGTGAACATGCGGCAACAGAGTCTGTATAGATAAATTCTGGCATACTGCCATCTTCATATTCATTGAAATATAATGCTTCAGTACAAAAATACTTAAAGTCAATTTCCTGTCCAAACTGCTGTACATAATCAGGATTTCCAAGATGGTAAACCTTAGCGCCAGCCATTCCAGCTTCTGGGTGTGTCTCCAGGAATTTATATAAATTGCCTATTGCATTTTCATCAAGGAGTGCATCATTGTCTACACACATAACATAAGGGTATCCTTTTTTATATACTTCCCTGAGTCCTGTGTTAAAACCTCCTGAGCCGCCAAGGTTCTCCTTGTTTTCAATTAATACAAGCTTGCCAGGGTAAGTTTCTTTTATACGTTTTACAGACATATCTGTAGAGCCGTTATCTACAACATATAAGTCAAAATCCTGGAATTTAGATTCAAGTATACTCTGGATGCAGTCCAGCACAGCATCTTCTTTATTATAATTGCATATTACAATACCAATTTTTTTCATAAATTACCTCTTTTCTGTATAATTTTCTGTACAATTAACCAATTGTATAGGATATAAATTATAAATACTTAGTCTGGTTTTATAAACAAAACCTACCTGCAAAGTTCTATAGTATATATTTCATTTACAGGAGATGTAATTTTCACTAATCCAATTTCAACAAATTCCCCACTGGTTTTCTTAAATTCGTGCAGTTCTGCCTGGAACTGGAACATTTTTTTATTCATAACTGGTGATGCAAAAATTGTCCTGGTATCATTAAACATTCCAACAGAAGCAATATAAGCAGGCATAACTTTATGTTTACTGGCAAATTCCTTTAACTGGTTTTGGAATTTGTTCTCATCTACATCATTAAAACATGCTAGTGTAAGGTGTGGTCTTGTTTTCCATTCCAGAAACTTTGTACTTAATTTTTCATCAGCTAATCTTTGTGACAAATGCATAAGTTTTTTTTCAGTTTCTTTATCAAAATATAATTCAACTGCATACTGCATTATTAAATACCCCTTAGTTAAATTTTTATTTTAGAAGTCTATTATACAACATGCAATATATGTTATCAAGGAAAAGACAGGTATATTGCAAATACTACTGATATAAGTTAAAATACAGACCATAAATAGTGTAAATTATAATAAGCCTGTCCAGGCTGGAGGTTAGTGTGAAAAATACATCTAATGCAGTAAAAAACACTGCTTAAGATGTATTAAATTTCACACAGGAAAAACGCAAAACCAGCGTTTTTCATTACTATTTGAGCCGCCGGAGACGGCATGGGGGATTTTTATGGTAAGTGAAGATTTACTGGATAAGATGAAGAGTGGCGGCAGCCTTTCTGGAAAGGAACAGTCACAACTTGTATTTTTCCTTAGTATTCCTGCAATTATGGCGCAGGTTACTTCTGTTATTATGCAATATACAGATGCTTCAATGGCGGGAAGCCTTGGTGCAGGGGCATCAGCTTCTATTGGGCTTGTATCAAGTTCCACATGGCTTTTTGGTGGTGTGTGTGGTGCTGTTGCGGCAGGTTTTTCTATACAGGCGGCACACAGCATTGGCGGCGGAAGGGTGCAGGAAGCCAGAAGCATTATGCGCCAGTCTGTTATTACAGCTTTGGCTGCCAGCCTGCTGCTGGAAGCAGCAGGTGTATTAACAGGGATACATCTGCCAGAATGGCTTGGAGGTGCACAGGATATACAGGATAATGCCAGGAATTATTTTATTATTTATGTGTTATCACTTCCAGCAGTACAGCTTAACAGGCTGGCTGGAGGGCTTTTGCAATGTAGCGGCAATATGAAAGTGCCAGGGCTGCTTAATATTTTAATGTGTATTCTGGATGTGTTTTTTAATTTCCTGCTGATTTTTCCATCACGGCATATATATCTGGCAGGAGTTAAAATATTTATGCCAGGTGCAGGGCTTGGGGTAACAGGAGCAGCACTTGGGACAGCATTTTCACAAGTCTGTATAGCAGTTTTAATGATGTGGTTTTTATGTTCCAGGTCAGAGGTTTTTAGGGTAAAACGCCATGAAAGCTGGAAGCCATGCAGAGAATGTGTACTTAAAGCAGTAAAGCTTGCATTGCCTATTGGGTGGGAAAACCTTATGATGTGTGGTGCTATGGTAGTTTCTACCAGGATAGTTGCACCTCTTGGTTCTGTGCCAATAGCTGCAAATTCATTTGCAATTACAGCAGAAAGCCTTTGTTATATGCCAGGTTATGGTATAGGTGAGGCAGCAGCAACGCTTACAGGGCAAAGTATAGGTGCAGGGCGCAGGGAACTTGCAAGGAAGTTTGCAAGGATGACAGTATGGTTTGGCATTGCCAGCATGGCTGTAACTGGTGCCGCCATGTTTTTTGCAGCACCTGCAATGATGGCGCTTCTTACACCTGATGAAAGTATACGAAGGCTTGGTACAATGGTATTACGTATAGAAGCATTTGCAGAACCTATGTATGGTGCATCCATTGTAGCGGCTGGTTCATTCCGCGGGGCAGGTGATACATTTATACCAAGTATGATGAATTTTGGAAGTATATGGTTTGTGCGTATTACACTTGCACTAGTATTAACAAGGAAATATGGCTTAAAAGGAGCATGGATTGCAATGTGCATAGAACTATGTTTCCGTGGCTTTATATTTATGGTAAGGCTTTACAGGGAAAAATGGATGCATTATATTGATATTAAGAAATAATAGTATGGTTTTTGTTACATTGAGTATGGAGTGGTGGAAATTATCCTGCATACAGTTTATTATAATGGAATTTATGAAATGGACGTGGTTTTTTGTTGGCACATATATGACTTAAATATAATTGTAATAAAAAATATGCCTGCATTTACAGCAGGCATATTTTTTATTGTATTTTTATCCAGTAATTTGTATTAAATAATTCCGTAATTTCCTTTATATCTTTATTTTTATTGTTATTTTCCATATTTTTGTTTTCCTCTTTCTGGCCCTGGCTATTATTCCAGTAGTCTGGCCCAAAGTATTCTATTCCAATCTGGTACGTTCCTTTGTCAATAGTTTCCAATGGAACTGAGATAGTATATACATGTTCTTTAAATATTTTAGTAAGCTGTGTTGTATCATCAAAATCCTGCACAAATGTATTGTTGTCATTATATAAATATACTTTTTTTACAGTATGGTCTTTACATGTTATTTGAAGTATATTTCCATTAAGTGAAAAGGAAATTCTTTTTCTCATATTAGCAGGCAGGAACTTGTCTTTATCAAAACTATCTGGAAGGCTGTCCATAGCCACAGGCTGGTATAAAGTTCCAGCAGCTATAGGCATTTCACTGTTTGTAGTACTTTTTATATCTACAAGGTTAAAATCCAGGAAATTTGCAACAAAAAAGTCATTTGCACATGAAATATCTGTTACACATTCATTAGTGTTATAATCAAATCCAAGGATTTTAGCACGGCTGTCTGTTTCTTCGTCCTTTATATTTGCACACATTGCATAGATACAGTTGTTTTTCTGGTCAAATCCTACATTTGAGCGTGTGATAGAAAGTGGCACCGGTATAAACTTATCCATATGTGCAGACATATTAATTTCATCAATAGTAAATACCATAAGATTAGACTTTTTAACATTGTCAAAATAATCTACAGGCCTGCGGTTTGCCGTATGGTTATCAAACAGTGCAATTTTTATTTTCTTTATACCATCCCCGTTTATTTTCTCAAGGATTTTAACACCATGCTGCTGGAAGAACCATTTTATATTTTTGCCAGGGGTTAAAACTTTTCCGGCTTGTCCAGTATTTTCATAAAAAGCAGGGTTGGCAAGCAGCCAGACAATTTCATTATTTTTAAGGTTTATTTTAGCTATTGTGTGTATATTACGGTATGAGGCAATTACAGCATCTTCTTCAGGAATATATTCAAATGCATTAATATGCGCCCAGTCATATCTTGTTACATAAGTGCTGTCAAAAAGGTGGTTGGCGTTTATAGACCTTAAAACTTCGCCTGTATTTTTATCAATTTCATCAATGGCATTTTCCATATAAGTATCATACCTTGAACTTGTTGCCATAAGGATATTGCCGTCATTTTCCTTAGAAATTGCCCAGTGGTGGAAACCAGATGGATGGTAGATATTTCTGTATATACGTCCAATTAAATCTGTTTCATATGCAATAACTGAATGTGCATTACCATAATTAGGCCTTCTCATTCTTTTGTCAGGTACAAGCATATGCCCGTTAGAAAGCATGTGTACACCATATGGATGTACAGGCATAGTAAGATACCAGCGTATATTGCCACTACTGTCAAATGCATAATTAACGCTGCTATAGCCACCTGTCGCCATTAAGAAATGGGAAGTGTTTTTATTAAACTTGGTAATCTGAAGGCTGTTACGCAAAGCCGTGCCAACCCTTGAACACCTTATTCTGGCAGTGTGCTGGGATATTTCATTATTATTTGCGTCAAGCAGGTAGAAAATTATAGTATTAATACATCCGTCATACATGCCAAGCACAGGAACCTGGTGTTTTTTAGTTAATGTTTCATCGCAGTTAGTATAATCACCAGAATTTCTTCTGCCTTTAATTACATATTTTACTTTGCATGGTTCATTTGTATTAAATACCAAAAGCCCTGTTAATGGCGAATATCCAAAAGGGTTAATAATAAACAGTGCGTTTTCAAATGTATAAATACCTTTATTAAGGATATTATCTATTACAATATCTTTACGCCTGCATATATCAGCAGAAAGTCTTGACTGTTTTTCAATATTTGTGGAATAATTCCTCCCGTCAATATATGGTTCATTGATTTTTAATGCTTCATTTTTAAGCCAGTCCTGGTTTTGGATATTTACATTGTATAAGAGTTTTTTTAATTTAGCGGTTATACGTTTTTTAACTGCCATTGCAAGGCATCCCCCTTGTTTTTATTAATATATTTTCTATAAATAGTATTCCAGACTTTTTAATAAATTGTCTTCCATATTTATACAATTAGTTAATAAAGATAGTATAATTATTTTTTGTCAAAACTAAGGTTATTTTGTGGCATTTGCAAAATCTTTTGTGACGTTATTTGTTGTAAATTGCAAGGCATAAAATACATAAAACACGGACTTGTGCATATAGAATACGCCAAGGCAAGAAGCTATAACGGGAAGGGCTTTGGACAGGAATTTAATAGAAACCTGATAGAAATATTTATATAGCTGTAGTATTATATTGGTAATACAAATTAAGAAATTCTGGAGGAAGAGGTAAAATGGATTTTTCTGATATGGTTGCAGGTGAAAATGGATTATTGGCAGAATTACGCTGTAATGATTTTTTTAATGAGAGGATATATACAGATATTATAAATTATCTTAATAAATATTCACCTGGATGGAAGCTAAGCGGTTTTATCCCTGTTAATGATGCAGTTGCTATCTTTGATTTAATTGACGGACTGTCTGGTGGCAGCAGGTTTTGGAGTGAAGAAGTTAAACTGCGGGTAGAAGATGCCGTAATTGAAATACAAGAAATCATTAGTACATTGGAGTAGCAGGGTATTGGATAATTTCCAGTTATCTTTTGTTGGTGTTTTGTATGGGTTTACGGACGGTTTTTAGTGCCAGAGCCACAATATTCCATACAGGGGTACGCTTCCGCTACGATAACCCACGCAGCGGCACATAAAGCCTGTATATTATATATTCCAGATAAAACTTACGTTTCCCTGGAATATATAATATACGGGCTTAAATGCCGGCGGGGTTAAAGTACCCCTTTTATGGAATAATTGATGGCATCTGGCACGCAAAACCTGCCACCACAAATTTATAATAAAACACAAAATAACCATATAACTGTAAATAACTGTAAATTGGGTGGTGGGGATTATTCTGCTAATCACTTATTAAACAATGCAGTAGTTATTTTTATATAAATAATAATACAAAAAGGATATCATGGAGTTTCCGTCCGTCTAAATCCTCTGTCCCACACCATAATTTCCAGTTATAATATTTGTTTTGCATGTCTGTTGTATTTTTTGTGTTCATTGGTGTACAGCAGGTTTCAAGTGTTCCATCTAATATTATTCTATGACAGGGGCACTTCAGCACCGCCAGTGTTTGTATCCCGTTTTAAGTGCAATGGAGGAAACTTAAGTTTCATTCATTGCACAGGGATACTATGCACTGCTGCGTGGGCTGTCGTAGCGCAAGCGTGCCCTGGAATGGAATAATTTAGTGGAACACCAGAAACCCTGCGTCCGCCAGTCCGGCACCAACAAAAGATAACTGGAAATTATCTTATATCTGCACATGTATAAAGGTTTGTGCCACGGACATTGCTTCTACACATGGAAACCTTGCGTCTGCTATCAATGTATGGTAAAATTTGTATTGGTATTGGAAATTTTTAATTATTGTGTAAGTTATAGATTGGAGGGTTTATATGGAATACCGCAGTACCGGAAGGTCTGGCTTGAAAGTAAGTGAAATTGCATTAGGAAGCTGGATGACAGACCTTGCAGGAAGTGACAAAGCCAGGGTTGCAGAAGAAACTATACGGCTTGCATATGATAAAGGTGTTAATTTCTTTGACTGTGCGGATGCGTACAGCGGAGGTGAGGCGGAGAGGTTTCTTGGGAGAGTACTTAAAGATTATCCAAGAAGCAGCTATGTAGTATCATCAAAGGTATTTTTTCCTACGGGCCGTGGCGTTAATGAGTGGGGGCTTTCAAGAAAACATATATTTGAAAATATAGACAGGACACTTGCTAATATGCAGATGGACTATATTGATTTATATTACTGCCACAGGTTTGATGTTACTACACCTATGGAGGAAACTTTAAGGGCATTAAGTGACCTTGTTTCCCAGGGTAAAATCTTATATTATGGTGTAAGTGAAGAGTGGGGTGGTGCAAGGCTTGAGGAGGCACAAAGAATTATAGAAAAATACGGCCTTTACCCAATAACATCTTTACAGCCGCAATATAATATGGCAGACAGGTATATAGAGCATGAAATTATAGGTATTTGTGAAAAATATGGTATAGGAATTACTCCGTTTTCACCTCTTGCACAGGGGCTTTTAACAGGCAAGTATAAAAAGGGTGAGCCATATCCTGAGGGTTCAAGGGCAACACACCAGGCAGATAAGCAGGTAAATAACCTTCTTACAGATGAGAACCTGGATAAAGTTGAAGCTTTAAGTAAAATTGCAGAAAGTATTGGAATTACTATGCCAGTGCTTGCGCTTGCCTGGATTTTGAGAAAGGATATTGTAAGCAGTGTAATTACTGGTGCAAGCAAACCTTCGCAGCTTGAAAGTAATATAGCAGCAAGTGGTGTAAAACTTTCAAATGATGTAATAGAAGAAATTGATAAAATACTTGGCTTCGTGCCTTTTGAAAGACATGTGGGCTAGAACAGGCAGTATAAACGGTGGTTATAAGGAGGACAAATAAATGCCATTTATTAATTCAAAAGTTACAGTTAAAATGACAGATGATAAAAAGGAAACCATTAAGAAAAAATTTGGTGAAGCAATTAAATTAATTCCAGGAAAATCTGAAAACTGGCTTATGGTTGGTTTTGAGGATGGTTATGACTTATATTTCCAGGGAAATAAAGATGGTGAAAGTGCATTTGTTGAAGTTAAGGTATTTGGTTCAGCAAGCAGCAGTGTATATAATGAGATGACAGCCGCAATCTGCACTATACTTAATGAGGAACTTTCCATACCAGAAAACCGTATATATGTTAAGTATGAAGAAACCAGAAACTGGGGATGGAATGGAAGTAACTTTTAGGGATTTGTTATGATGAATAAGATAATTAAAGCATTATGGGCTGCCTGCCTTGCTGCTAGTGTTTTTATGGCATCAGGATGGTCATTTTTTAAAATAACAGTACGCTGCAAAGAGCAGAAGAAGCTTATTAAAAGGAAATGGTTCAAGCTTTCACATATAAAAGTAAACCATCCAAGACATAAGTATGAAAAGGAGTATGAGGAAGGCAAGGCATGGTGTATGCAGCAGAACATGCAGGACTGTTATATGGAAAGCAGGGATGGGCTGCTATTGCACGCTTTTTACCTGCCAGCAGCAAATGCAAAAAGATTTGTATTGTTAAGCCACGGATACAAGGGCAGCGGTTTTGGTGATTTTGCATATACAGCCCGTTTCCTCCATGAGAAAAACTGCAACCTGCTTTTTATTGACCAGAGGTGCTGTGGCGCAAGTAAAGGGGAATATATTACATTTGGAGCATGGGAACAGTATGATGTACATGACTGGACTTATTATATTTCCATGCGCAATAAAGAAAAGCTTCCAATATACCTGTATGGTGAGTCTATGGGTGCGGCGGCAGTGCTTATGGCATCAGGGCACAAACTGCCAGATGAGGTAAGGGGACTGGTTGCAGATTGCGGCTTCCGCTCTATGAAAGGGCAGGTTAAAGATATGGCAGCAGAATGGTTCCACTTGCACTGGATTGGATTAATGCTATTCCGTCTGGATTTATTTTGCAGGATATTGGCTGGTTTCCGCATGAAAGATGCTGATACAACTGAGGCTATGAAGAAAAACAGAAGGCCAGTCCTGTTTTTTCATGGCGCAGATGACACTTATGTAAACCAGAAAAATTCCAGGTATAATTATTCTATGTGCAGAGCACCAAAGGAACTTGTGATAATACCAGAGGCAAGGCATCTTTGCAGCCCGTATGATGGAAAAGAACTTTACAGGGCAAAGTTATTAAGTTTTTTCAAAAAATACGATTAAAGCAATTTAACGCCAGTTTTTATGTAAGCTGGCGTTTTTTGTTATTTTTTAATTACTAATGTAACATTATTTGCCAGACATTCTGTGCAATGTCTTGGACAATTTGGGGTAAACTGTTTGTTAAGTCTTTAAGGGGGTAGAAATTAAAAATAAAATATGGTAACGTCTTATCAGAGAAAGAACAGGAGACATAGGGAAAGGAATAGGAGGATTTACCAATGCAGGAATTTTATCCTTTAACAGCAGCACAGAAAATGCACCATAACTGGATTTTAAAATACAAAACACAGCAGGTTTCAGGGGTCAGTGTAGTGGCTTCACTGAAATCACCTATAGATTTTGGCCTTTTTAAAAAATGTATCCAGTTAGAATTAGAACGTTACGGATGTATGAGGGTACGCTTTACAAAGCCAGATAAAAACGGGGAAGTAAAGCAGTATATCGTAAAAAAAGACAGCAGGGATATCCCTGTAAAAGATTTGTCTGGCATGAGTATGCATGATGCAGACAACCTTATGCAGCAGTGGGCGTATGAAACTTTTGACGGGGATGATATTCCATTATGTGATGTAACAATGTTAAAACTTCCAGAAGGTTTTAATGGATTTTTTATCCATATGGACCACAGGCTTATTGATTCATGCGGCCTGGTTGTAATGATTAATGACCTTATGCAGCTATATACACATTACAGGTTTAAGTCAGCATATCCTGAAGATTTGGCAGACTTTGAAAAAGTCCTTGCTAATGACTTAAAAAAGGCAAATAATGAAAAACGTTTTGCCAAGGATAAGAAGTTCTGGGATGACCAGCTTGATGCGCTTGGCGAACCGCTTTATTCAGATATCCAGGGGCCTTCTGTACTTGAAGAAGCAAGGAAGCGTCATGGCAATAAAAATTTAAGGGCAGCAGATATAGAACTGGAAAAATTATTTGTTGATGTAAAGGACTATTACCTTGAACCAGAACCAACAAAGAACCTTCTGCACTTCTGCATGAACCACCAGTTATCCATGACAAACCTTTTGCTGCTTGGAATAAGGACTTATTTGTCAAAGGTCAATAACGGGCAGGAAGACATCACAATACAGAACTTTATTTCAAGGCGTTCTACACATGATGAGTGGACATCAGGCGGAAGCAGGACAATAATGTTTCCATGCAGGACTGTAATACCACTTGAAACAGACTTTATGTCAGCAGCTTATGAAATACAGAATGTGCAGAATAAAATTTACATGCACAGCAATTATGACCCTGCATTGATAGAAGAAGAAATGAGAAAACGCTATAAAACGCCAGAAAATACTACTTATGAAAGCTGTTACCTGACATACCAGCCAATGCCTGTTAAAATGGAAAACCCACATCTTGTGAATATTCCACAGCATTCTAAATGGTTTGCAAATGGTGCTGCTACAAAGAAGATGTACCTGACTGTGTCACATACTGAAAACGGCGGGATGAATTTCTCATACCATTACCAGACAGCCTGTTTAGAAGAACATGATATGGAACTTTTATATTACTATATGATGCGTATTCTTTTTAAGGGAATTGCAGAGCCAGACATGAGTATAGGGGAAATTATGGAACAGGTTTAAATAAATGGATGCCTGGCATATTATATAAAAGTATTTATAGTTATTGCCTTTAAAAATGGTATTAACAATTTATTAACTTTGTGAGACTGTGTTTGTGCGCTGCCTGCCACAGACTTACAAATACACAGCATGGCAGCGCAGAAATGAGGGAATATAATGACTAAGGAAATGCAGTTTAAAACAATTGTAGCACAGTATTGCAAAGTAAAACCAGAAGATATGGCAAACGATATGAGGTTCAGGGAAGATTTAGGGTTCAGTTCACTTGATTTTATGTCTTTTCTTGGAGAACTGGAAGATACTTTTGATATAGAACTGGAGGAGGAAGATGCATTAAAAGTCCTTACAGTTGGGCAAGCTCTTGAATTGTTAGAAAGATTATAATAGGAGGTCTGGGGAATTATGGGAATACTTATCCGTGACATATTAGAAGAAAGTGCAAAGAAATTTGCAGATATTAAAGCTGTAAAGTGGCTGGAAAAGAAAGAAATCCATGAAAGAAGCTATAGTGAGCTTATGGAAAACGTAATAGCAGTAAGGAAAGGACTCCAGGCAGAAGGTTTTAATGGAAAACATATTTCCCTTATTGGGACAAGTTCTGTAGAATGGATAGAAAGCTACCTTGGAATAATCACAGGGAATACAGTTGCAGTACCACTTGATGCCGGGCTTCCAGAGGAAGACCTGGTTGACCTTGTAAACCGTTCGGATTCAGAAGCATTATTTTTAAGCCCTAAGAACCAGGCGCTTCTGGATGGGATTTTAGCTAACTGTCCTAAAATAAGGAAAGTCTGGATGCTCCAGGAAGAAAGTACAGGGGTTTCTTCTGAAAAGACAGCGTCCCTGGCTGCTTTAAAGGCTGCTGCAGGCAAATGTGATAGTGATACAAGTATCCCGTCACCAGATGGTGTAGCAACAATTATTTTTACATCAGGTACAACAGGAAAGAGCAAGGGTGTAATGCTGACACAGAACAACCTGGCAACTAATGTTGTTTCTGTTGATTACACTACAGACCCTGGCAGTATATTACTTAGTGTTCTTCCAATACACCATGCATTTTGCCTGGTTATGGACTGGCTTAAGGGATTTTCACTGGGTACTACCATATGCATTAATGATTCACTTCTTCATATGGTGAAAAATATGGGAATATTTAAGCCTGAAGTAATGCTTATGGTTCCTATGATGATAGAAACAATTTATAAAAGGCTTGCAAGTGCAGATGCTGCAATTCCTAAAAAAGTTTTAGCAGATAATGTATTTGGCGGCAACCTTAAAATTATCTTTACTGGCGGTGCACATCTTGACCCGTTCTATATTGGTGAGTTTGCGGAATACGGCGTAGAAGTCCTTGAGGGGTATGGCATGTCAGAGTGTTCACCAGTAATTAGTTCAAATACACCAGAAACCCATAAGGCAGGCTCTATAGGGAAACCGCTTCCTAACGCCGAAATTAAGTTTGAAAATGGTGAAATCCTTGTAAAAGGCAGCAGTGTTATGAAGGGGTATTACCAGATGCCAGAAGAAACTGCTGAAACATTAAAGGATGGATGGCTTCATACAGGTGATAAAGGTTATATGGATGAAGATGGTTTTATGTTTATTAATGGCCGTGTAAAGAACCTTATTATTCTTTCTAACGGTGAAAATATTTCACCAGAAGAAATTGAGAACAAGCTGGCACTTGATGCACTTGTTGGAGAAGTAATTGTAACGGGTGAGGACAACGGGCTTACAGCAAGGATTTATCCAGACCAGGATGTTGTTGCAGCAAAAGAGCTGGGTGAAGATGCAATAAAGACAGCATTACAGGCATTTTTAGACAATTATAATAAAAACCAGCCTACTTACCGCCAGATTACAGGACTTGTAGTAAGGAAAAATCCATTTATAAGAAGTTCGACAAAGAAAATAAAAAGGCAGGAAGCCTTAATTGATGAACCGCTTCCTATGGCATAATAATAAATATTGTTAAAAATTAAAGTGCTCCCTTATAGTATGTAAGGGAGCATTCCTGATATAAAAGCCCGTGTCAGTATATTGGCAATAGTTTCGGGCGGGACTTTGAAATTATCTTTTGCCCATTTGTGGAGCACACCAATTGTACTTCCTATAGTACAGGCAACCATATATGAAAGTTCTTCACTGTTATGGTGGGAAGGCTCATTATTCTGGGTCACTTCTTTTACATAATGGTGGAACATTGTTACAACTTTTTCAAAAAATGCGTCTATCCTTGGGTCAGAAAGCAGGTTTGCCAGAAACGGGTTTGTCATAGTATATTCACATATAGTTAAATAATAGGATTTACAGATATCCCAGTCATTCTTTGGGTGGAAAGTTTTCATAAGTGCAAATATATCATTAATAGTTTTGTCTTCAATTGCAGTAACAAGGTCAGGGATATTCTCATAATGGTTATAAAATGTGCTTCGTACAATCCCAGCCCTTTTTATTACGTCTGAAACCGTTATTTTATCTAAGTCTTTTTCTTTCAGAACCAGAAAAAATGCGTCATAAATAGCTTCATCAGCTACGTGGTATCTTTCGTCCTGTATTTCATTCATTACATTATCCTCCTTTAATTCCTGGATTTGGTGTTTATTCCAGAATATATCTATTATAGTATATATGCTTTAGAAACGCAATAAAGCTGTATATAGGATAATTTACAGTTATCTTTTGTTGGCGGACGGACGCAGGGTTTCTGGTGTTCCACTAAATTATTCCATTTCAGGGCACGCTTTCGCTACGAAACAATGTCATTAAGTTAAGGGAATTTGTTTGAAAATAGCATAATTACTGGATAGCTGTCAAATCCAAAGTGTCTTACATGAACAAAGCACGCTTTCGCTTGGACGAAGCACGCAATGGATGCATAAAGCCC
>CAJTRU010000038.1 GCA_910579085.1 uncultured Lachnospiraceae bacterium
TAAGCACTGCAAAGTGTTGAGCTGGCTGTCACTAATAGACCGCGGGCTTGACCATAAGATGGTTAGAAAAGCTTGCATAATTACAGGAAGTGTGTTATAATCAGTATACAGTTCTGAGGGTACAGGCCCTTAAGAGGCAATATTCCTCGATAGCTCAATGGTAGAGCACACGGCTGTTAACCGTGGGGTTGTTGGTTCGAGCCCAACTCGGGGAGTTTTTCCAGAGAAATGATGCATATTTTTCTGGAAACTGAATATTATATTAATATACATTTATATGGCTCCATGGTCAAGCGGTTAAGACATCGCCCTTTCACGGCGGTAACACGGGTTCAAATCCCGTTGGAGTCATTTTTATTTTGGCGACTTAGCCAAGTGGTAAGGCATGGGACTGCAACTCCCTGAGCATCGGTTCAAATCCGTTAGTCGCCTTTAGTTTAAAGAAAACTGTAATGATATCTGTCATTACAGTTTATTTCTTTATAAGGAAATAAGGAAAAAAATATGGATAATAGTTTTTTTGACAGCATACAAGAACACTTTGGGAAAAGCAATACAGAACCAGGACAATATTCATCACTAGCGCTTGCATATATAGGTGATGGTGTTTTTGATTTAATTATAAGGACAATTATACTTGGCCTTGGCAATGGAAAGGTTAATGAATTTCATAGAATGGCAAGTAATATTGTAAAAGCACCTTCACAAGCAAAGATTATAAGGTCAGTATTTGACGAACTTACAGAAGAAGAGATGTCAGTATATAAACGGGGAAGAAATGCGAAGTCTGCAACATCTGCTAAGAATTCTTCTATTACAGATTACAGGGTAGCAACAGGCTTTGAAGCATTAACAGGGTATTTATATCTTGCAAACAGGTTAGACAGGGCGTTGGAAATAATAAAACTTGGAATGGAAAGGGCAGGTTTCCTGCCATTACATAAATACAGGCAGCAACCTAAAAAGAACATAGGGAAAGAAGTTAAAGACAGGAAACGGTCTTGATGGTCTTTATGGATTTATGTATATTAGCAGGAACAGGGAATTTATAATGAGAGAAGAAGAAATGGTAATAGAGGGAAGGAATGTTGTAATAGAAGCATTCCGGTCAGGGAAGACTATTGACAGGCTTTTTGTACTTGATGGATGCCAGGACGGGCCTGTCCGGACAATTTTAAGGGAGGCTAAGAAAACAGACTGTATTATAAATTTTGTTAAGAAAGAGCGGCTTGACCAGTTATCTGAAACAGGAAGACACCAAGGTGTAATTGCATATGTGGCAACATATGGGTACAGTACAGTTGAAGAGATGCTTAAAACTGCAAGTGACAAGAATGAGCCACCATTTCTTATTTTACTTGATAATATTGAAGACCCTCATAATCTTGGTTCAATTATAAGAACTGCTAACCAGGCAGGCGCGCATGGGGTTATAATTCCTAAAAGACATGCAGCGGGCCTTACAGCGGTAGTTGCTAAAGCTTCAGCAGGGGCAATTAATTACACGCCAGTTGCAAAAGTCACTAATATGGTAAAAACTATTGAAGACTTAAAAAAGCAGGGATTATGGTTTGTGTGCGGGGATATGGAAGGTGAAACTATGTATGGCTTAGACCTTACAGGCCCTATGGGTGTAGTAATAGGCAGTGAAGGCAGCGGCGTAAGCCGTCTTGTTAAAGAAAAATGCGATTTTGTTGCATCTATTCCGATGTTTGGTGATATTGGCTCACTAAATGCTTCTGTTGCAATGGGAATTTTGTCATATGAGATAGTAAGGCAGCGTTTAATGCAGAAAAAGTAAAGCCAGGTCCTGCCAGGCTTGCATGGCAGAAGTCTGCTGTTTCTATTTGTGCTACTAGAAGTGGCATGGGGGATTATTATGGAAATTGGATTTAGCGGATTACCAGAGAATGATATAATAAGCATGGCAAAGTCAGGAAATGACAAGGCAATGACCTTTATAATGGAGAAATATAAAAGCCTTGTGAGGCAGAAAACACGTCCATTCTTTTTATCAGGCGGGGATAAAGATGATTTAGTACAAGAAGGGATGATAGGACTGTATAAGGCAATTTGTGACTATCTTCCTGAAAAAGAAGCTTCATTTAAAACATTTGCTGAATTATGCATATCAAGGCATATTTATTCTGCCATAAAAATTTCAAATAGAATGAAGAACCAGCCATTAAATACATATATTTCAATATATGCACCAGCCCTTTCTATAAACAATGAGCCATCTGGTGCTGATTTTATGATAGACCAGGAACTGGAAGTTGCAGAAGGCAACCCAGAGGATATTGTGATTGGAAGGGAAAGTGCTGTTTTTACACAAAAACAGCTTTTTAAGAACCTTAGCAAAATGGAGAAACAGGTTCTTAGCAGGTATCTTAATGGCATGACATACCAGGAAATAGCAGAAGATATGGACAAGACACCAAAATCTATTGATAACGCGTTACAAAGGATTAAAGCAAAGCTTAACAGGCAGAGGAAATTTGAAAGTTTTTAAAATATGCTTGAATTATTTTGTAATGTATTATATAATAATGCCTGTTGGATATTATATAGATATTTTATGCTGCTATGGCTCAGCAGGTAGAGCGTCGCCTTGGTAAGGCGGAGGCCACGGGTTCAAATCCCGTTAGCAGCTTAACAGATGAATAGTGTATATGAAATATAGAAACTTCCAGAAATAAAACTTCTGGAAGTTTTTTTATTCCCATATCATTTTTAAATTGTTTAAATAATTGTAAAGTAAATATAATATTTAATAAAAAATAGCGCATTAACAGGTTTATTTTTGTGAAAAATTACAAAAAATACTTGATTTAATAGAATAAATAGCGGTATAATTAAAATACTTTAGCAAAATTTAAATAGCTTGCCAGAGAACAATTACAAATTGCAGTATCTTTAAAAAGGCAGAAAGAAGTGGCATATGCCACAGGAAGGAGAGGTTATGTACAAGAAAAAATTAAAACAGGTATTGGCGTGTACGCTGGCATTTTCCGTTGCACTTGGTAGTGCCAATGTGCCACAGAAGGCAAAAGCGGCAGAAGACAGCAGGGCGGCAGACATATCAACTGGTCTGGTGGGTTATTATGATTTTGAGGACTCACTGGATAATAAGGCATCAACAACAGGAGGAAGGGCAGAAATCCATGGTGGTGCAGGAGATACATGGAACAGTGGAACTACAGGAACAGAAAATTATGCAGATAGTATTGATGGGTTTGGGAAAGCATACAAATTCTTAGGAGATATCGGCGAAAACAGAGGGGAAGGATTGGAACTTGATGTGAAAATGCCAGAAGAATTTACCATATCTTACTGGGTCAATCCAAGAACTGTAGAATTTGGTTCTTCCATGGTTTTTAGCCCGGTTTCTCTTGATGAGGGTTTGAGTATAATGGATTATTGGAATAAGGAATATCCATCTTTTCCTACTGTACGTGTCTGGAAAGAGAATGATAAACAAATTTATTTAGATAATTTTACTGCTGCTGTAGATTCGTTATGTGAAAAATGGACTCATATTACACTTACATGTGATGCAAGTGATTCTTATAGTTTATATATTAATGGTAAATTTATAATAAGTGGGATTAACGAAACAGTAGCTAATGACTTAACCGGGATGCCAATATTTTTAGGTATTAATTACTGGGATGCATCATTTGATGGCCTTATGGATGAAGTCCGTATTTATGACAGGGTATTAACAGCGGATGATATTGCAGAACTTAGTATTGTTCCAACGACAGGAATTAAGATATCAACAGGGGGTTCTGGAAAAATTATTACTAATATTGTTTATGCAACTGATGCAGACAAAGAGGCATCAAATCCGAGTTCTATACAATATGGTACTTACCAGTGCAGTGCATCTGTAATACCAGAAATTGCAACAGACAAGGCATTTACATGGTCTGTTGATGCAGAGAATATAGCAACAATAAGCCAGGATGGTCTTGTTACACTAAATGAAAATGCAAAAAATGGTGATACAATTACGGTAAAAGCTACATTTGACGCAGATAACACAATCTATGATGAGTATATACTTACAGTTGAAGTTAATGAAAGTGTACGTGATAATGTAGAGGAGATTACAGACAGTAATGTAAGTAAATATTACCAGGAAGTAATAAAAGACAGGGTGTCAGTACATGACCCTTCTATTATTAAGGATACAGATGGCACTTATTATATTTTTGGCTCTCATCTTGCATGGGCTAAGTCAGAGGATTTAATAAACTGGACACCATTTACTAATAATATCAATAAAGATTACAAGACATTATTTGAAAAAGAATTTGAATGGGCTGCTCTTGGTGATGACAATTATGACCCTTCGGGAAATTTATGGGCACCAGATGTTATCTGGAATAAAGATTTGAATAAATGGTGCATGTATATGAGCATTAACGGGAATTCGTGGAATTCTTCTATATGTATGCTGACATCTGACAGCCTCAGCGGCAACTGGACATATGATGGTACAGTTGTTTATTCTGGTTTTGGCAAGGATATACATGATTATAACCTGACAGATTATAAAGCTGTTACAAATGAAACAGAATTAAGTGCCAGGTATTTGTCAGGAAATACATGGAACCCGCGCTATGGTGCACATGCAATTGACCCATGTGTTTTCTATGATGAAAAGGGTAAATTATGGTTTACATATGGTTCATGGTCTGGTGGTATTTATATGTTTGAACTTGACAAGACTACAGGCTACAGGTTAAATACACCAGAGGCCAGGGCAAACTATACAGATGCTTATATGGGCAAAAAATTAGGCGGTTCTTCTGCTTCAGGAGAGGCATCATATATTGAATATATTAACGGGTATTATTATATGTTCCTTTCATATGGAGGGCTTTTAGCTAATGGTGGCTATAATATGAGAGTATTCCGTTCAGAAAATCCAGACGGGCCTTATAAGGATATATCTGGAAATGCAGCACTTGAAGGTGGTGCTGTAAATGGTAATGTTGGTACAAGGCTTATGTCTTATTATAAATGGAGCTGGTGGGATTATGCACATGTAGCACAAGGACACAATTCTGCATTTGTAGATGATGATGGCAAGGCTTATTTAGTATACCACACAAGGACTAATGATGGTACAGAAGGACATTCTGTAAGGGTACACCAGTTATTTACTACAGAAAACGGATATCTGGTTGCCGCACCATTTGAATACAGCACATCGGACAATGTGGCAGAAAGTGGGTATTCTTTAAACAGCATTGCAGGAACATATGAGGTGCTTTTACAGGAAAATACCAATAATACTGCTTTAGAGTATAATAAGCCAAAGAAAGTTTCTTTAAATAATGATGGAACTGTTTCAGGTGATATTACAGGAACATGGGAAACACAGGCAGGAAGCCCGTTTGTATCATTTACCATTGGTGGTATATTATATGAAGGTACTTTCGTTGAACAAAATATGGAAGGTACTAATGTCAAAACATTATGTTTTACTGCTGCTGGTAATAATGACATATGCCTGTGGGGTGCAAAATACCCAGACGATAAGTCATCAGTTGCATGGGCCTCTTCATATATAACAATTCCTTCAAATGTGTATTCCGATTTGGAATTACAGACAGAAGGCATATTTGGTACAACAATTACATGGGAGTCAGATAATACAGCAATCCTTGGAAATGATGGTGTAATAACAGGTGAGGCTGGGACTGTTACGTTAAAGGCAACAATACGCAAAGGTAATTGTTTCCGCGTAATAAGCAAGAAAGTCACAATAGTGCCTAAAGATGCATCTGGCAAAACACTTGTAGCAGAGTATTTTACAGATGATGTAGCAGATTTGGAAACTGGGATTACAGAAGGTACATACCAGTATACTAATCCATTTAACAAGGCAAATATTACAGGACTTGATATAAATAATGGTGTATCAATATCATTTGATTATGAGAGAAAAGGCACTGGCATAGCCAAACTTGGTGCAATATTTGCATTTAATGTAAAAGCAGATGCAAATCCAAAAATGTTCCTTACAGATGGCACGTATTTTGGATATAATGGCTGGGATGGTAATTATTTTGATGCCAATAATGATTATGAAACAATGAAAGACTTTATTGGCACAGGCAAAAAACATGTTGAACTGGTATTAGAGCCTTCAGGGTTTACTCTTAATGTAGATGGCCAAAAAGCATATGATACAGAAGATTTTAATGCAGGAACTATTTCAAAAAAAATTAATGAATCAGGAGTTGTTAATTACAGCAAAATGCTTAAATGGCTTAATGAAACTGCTGATGAATTAAACTTTGGATGGGGTTCATTCTGGACTTCTGCTACTGATGCAGTAAAAGCAAAAATCAGCAATGTTAAATTTTATGTGCTTCCTGGAGATGATGCCGCTACAGGAGATTATGTATATTATGAAAACTATAATAAATCTTATGATTTAACTGGTAAATGGACAATTGGCAGAGGGGCGGCTGGAACAATTGGCAACAACGGGGATGATTATAAAAATTATGCTAATATTGCATCAGATTTGTCAGTAGCTGTTAATGGAAGCGCCTCAACAGATTTTGGTGCAGATGTGGCAGGACTTGGTAATTATATAATTGAATTAGATGTGGCACTGCGCTCTGGAAATGTAGCACAACGTTCAATGTCAGAATTTGTTATAACTGGTACAGACTGCAATGCGGAGGTTAAAGATGCTGCACAGTCTGTAACATCAGGTTATATACTTAAGCTTGCAACTAAAGCATTAGAGGGGGAAGCAGGCAAAGGTACTGCCAATACAGAAGACTGGTATATAAATGGCAGTGAGACTAAAATTACATTGCCACTAGCTAATAAAGAGCCACAGTGGGTACATATAAAAGCTATTGTAAATAAAGCAGATGGAAAGGCGGCCATAACAATTAAAGATAAAGACAAGGAAATTTATACAGGACAGGTAACAATAAATGGAAGCGGAAGCCTTAAAGGGCTTTATGTAATGACTGGCAGGGGAAATGGACTTGTAAAGGTAGATAATATTGCTGTATATAAACCAGCAGTGCTTGAGTCAATAAGCCTTAATTATACAAAATTAGAACTTGCACCAGGTGCTTCACAGACTTTAATTGTTAGTAAAAAACCGTCATCTGTAAACACAGGGGCAGTTAAATGGAGTAGTGCAGATACTAAAGTTGCAACAGTTGATGCTAATGGAAGAGTTACAGGAGTTAGCAAAGGAACAACAATTATCACAGCAGAATTAGAAGGTAAAACAGCATCGTGTACAGTTACTGTAGTAGCAGATAATCCAGGAGGAAATACTGGAGGAGGTTCTGGCGGCGGTGCAGGTGGCGGCGGAGGCGGTGCTCCATCTTCACCAACAAATACACCATCGCCAGCGGTTACACCAGTACCATCACAAGTACCTGTAGCCACAGCAAGCCCAGAAGAGCCAGATAATAATGCTGGAAACAATATTACTGATACACCAGTACCTGACAGCACAGAACCAGACGCTGATAAGCCAGAAAGTACAGATAAAGAGCCTGGCAGTAAGGTTTCCTATAATAATAAAAAGTATAATATTACAAGCAATACTGGCAAAACAGTAGAATACAAGAAACCTTCTGCGAAGGATGGAAGTAATATAAAGATACCTGCAACGGTAAAAGTAACTGTAAATGGCAAAAAGGTTACATATAAAGTTACAAGCATAAAGAACAATGCATTTAAAAATAATAAAAAGGTAAAGCAGGTAACAGTAAGCAAGAATATTAAGAAAATAGGCAAAAACGCTTTTAAAAACTGCTCAAAGATTAAGAAAATCAAAATTAAATCTTCATCTATTAAAAAAATAGGAAAAGATGCATTTAAGGGAATAAATAAAAAATGTGTAATAGAAGTTCCAAAAGCAAAGAAGAAAGCCTATAAGAAAATGTTCAGGAAAGCAGGATTAAGCAAAAAAATTAAGATTGCAGGCAAATAATTCCTGGAATTTTAATTAACTACCTGGTGTATATATATTTATATATAAGAGTAAATATAAATTGAATAATTAATAAAATATATCCGTTATGTAAATACTTACTAACGGATATATTTTTGCAGTTTGCCAGCAAACTTAGCCTGTATGCTGGTACAATAACGCTTGGACATTATTTATGTTGTAAGTACAAAAAAAGAACCGCTGGAGAAGCGATTCTTAAAGGAGAAGGTATGAAAAAAATTTAAGCACTTATCAAATGTTTTTGTTTCATTTGATAAGTCTATTATATTCATGAATTATGAACTTGTGATGTTCTTCTTGTTAAAAAAATGTGAACAATTTTCCATAAAATATGAATTTATTCTGGTGGCGCATCTGTACTAAAAAGTTTTGATGCCATTTTTTTCCTGTACTGGGCTGGTGTGATATTATTTAGCAGTTTAAAACGGCTGATAAAGTGGCTGCATGATGCAAAGCCGAGAAATGAACTGATTCCGGTACATGATACATTACTGTTTACCAGCATGTATTTAGCCATTTCACATTTCTGGAACAATACATATTGTGTAAGTGTCATGCCAGTTTCTTTTTTGAAGAGTTTTGAAAGGTAATCAGCACTAATATCCTGGTCTTGGGCTATGTCACTTGTACTGGATAATTCTGTAAGGTGTTTCTGTATATAATCCATAGCTTTGGAAACATGCATGGACATAGAATTACGTGTTATAATATCATGCATTGATTTGGTATAATCTGTAATTACCTGTTTTTTAATGTTAGATAAGGCTTTTTCGCTAGAAGCAGTATCTATCTTCCTGATAAAAATATCACTCATTGTATAGGCAATTTCGATATTCATTCCGCCTTCAATACAGAAACGTGATATCATTGCAGTTAATATTATAAGATGGTATTTTAAATTCCGTAAATGGTTACTTGAAAGCACACCCATTCCAGGTGTGGCAGCAATATCCATTTTGCCAAGAAGTATTTCGGGATTGCCAGATTGTATGTCTTTATAAAAACTGAATTCATCCCTTATTGGCTTGTGGAATGAAAGCTGTTCCTGCTGTTGCAGAAGCAGTTTTTGCAGTTCTTTGTTCATAACAAGTTCCCTCCTTAAATAATTATGTCTGTATAATGATATAGATGCCGTTTATATTATATCATTTTATTATTATATTTTCTATTATAATTACAAAAAAATACATGTAATGGATAAAAAGGAGAATTATTATGCAGAAATGGGAAGGATACCAGAATGGAATAAACATTGGAGGGTGGCTTTCACAGTGTGTCCATACAAAAGAATACTATAACAGCTTTATAACAGAAGAGGACTTTAAGAAAATAAAGGAAATGTGCATATGTGGTATGCCCATAGACCACATAAGGCTGCCTGTTGATTATAATGTTGTACAGAAAAGGGACGGGACTTTTAAAGAGGACGGTTTTATATATATTATAAAGGCAGCAGAGTGGTGTAACAGGTATGGTTTAAATATGGTGCTTGATTTGCATAAGACGGCAGGTTATTCATTTGATGAAGCTGAGAATGAGCATGGTTTTTTTGAAAACCAGGATTACCAGGAAATGTTTTACAAGCTTTGGGAAGAATTTGCCAGGGTTTTTGGAGATAATAAAGGAATTGCATTTGAACTTTTAAATGAGGTAGCTGAAAAAGAATATTGCAGAAAGTGGAATGAAACCGCATTACAGTGTATAGAGAGAATAAGGCAGATAACAGACAGTACGCCATTAATTATAGGAGGGTACTGGAACAACAGTGTAAAGGCGGTTAAAGATTTGCCTGTTTTTATGGATGAAAATATAATTTATAACATACATTGTTATGAGCCATATATTTTTACACACCAGGGAGCAGAATGGATAAATGGGATGCCTGGGGATTTCAGGTGTTCAATTAAAGAAACACTAAAGGAGCTTAGGCACAAATGTGAGGAAACCACCCCTGCGCTTCTGGCGGATTTTGATGGTGTATGGGACAGTGGCAGCTATGCTGGCATGGATTATTTTGTACATGTTTTAAAAGAAGCGGCAGATGTTGCCAGTAGCAGGAATAAGTTATTGTATTGTGGCGAATATGGTGTAATCCAAAATGCAAAGCAGGAAGAAAGAAAACTCTGGATAGAGGAGATTAATAAAGCCTTTGGTTATTATGGCATTGGAAGGGCATTGTGGACATATAAAGGAATGTTTTATGAATTATAAAAGCCATAACAATTATTGGCAATACTGCTGGTTTCTGCTATGGATTGATTGACATTTTCCGTCAAAATGGTACAATAAGTAGGTGGCGTTGTATTAATGTAACCCCGTTAAGGAGACCTCCGTTTTTATAGTATAAAACTATAACTGGCGGGGAGTTTTCTTGTGCCAGCACAGTGGATGTTATACCAGATGTGTCAGTCCTGGGGTTATCTGCAAAATTAAGGTACAACAAAAAATAAATTAGAAAGGGGAAACGGAATGAGTGAAGCAACATTTCGTGGGGGTGTACATCCTTACGAGGGAAAAGAGCTGTCTAAAGATTTGCCAATCAAAACCGTACTGCCAAAGGGGGAGCTGGTATTTTCAATGGCGCAGCATATTGGCGCGCCTGCAAAGCCTGTGGTGCAGAAGGGCGATAAAGTTCTTGTGGGACAGAAGATAGGCGAAGCTGGCGGTTTTATATCTGCCAATATATGCAGCTCTGTTTCAGGAACTGTTAAGGCAGTTGAGCCAAGAATGATGTTAAATGGTTCAAGTGTTACATGTGTAGTTATTGAAAACGACGGGGAGTACACAGGTATTAAAGGACTTGGTGAAAACAGGGACTATACTAAACTTTCCAATGATGAGATACGTGAGATTGTAAAGGAAGCCGGCATAGTAGGTATGGGAGGCGCAGGTTTTCCTACTAATGTTAAACTTTCACCAAAAGAACCAGATAAGATTGACTATATATTAGTTAATGGTGCAGAATGTGAGCCATACCTTACATCAGATTACCGCCAGATGCTGGAATGTCCAGAAGAAATTGTAGGCGGGCTTAAAGTTATGCTTAAGCTTTTTGATAAGGCAAAAGGACTTATCTGTATTGAGGATAATAAGCCTGATGCAATAGCTAAGATGAAAGAGGCAGTTAGCGGGGAGAGCCGTATTGAAGTTAAGGAATTAAAGACTAAATACCCGCAGGGTGGTGAGCGTACCCTTATTTCTGCTGCTACTGGAAGGAAAATTTATTCTGCAAAGCTTCCAGCGGATGCAGGCTGTATAGTTGACAATATTGCAACAGTAATTGCAATTTACAGGGCAGTCTGTAAGCAGACACCGCTTATAACAAGAGTTATGACACTTACAGGGGATGCATTTAAGACCCCGGTAAATGTTAATGTAAGGCTTGGCATAAGCCATGCAGAACTTGTTGAAGAGGGAGGCGGATTTGCTACAGAACCAGCTAAGATTATTTCAGGCGGGCCTATGATGGGGTTTGCCATGTTTGACCTTAATGTGCCGGTTACTAAGACATCTTCCTCATTGCTTGCGCTTACAAAGGACGAGGTGGCAGAGAATGAGCCTTCTCCATGTATACGCTGCGGACGCTGTGTAAGTGCATGTCCAGGCAACCTTGTACCACAGAAGATGGCACAGGCAGCTATGAATAATGACTATGATGCATTTGTAAAGTTAAATGGCATGGAGTGTTACGAGTGCGGAAGCTGTACATTTGTCTGCCCTGCAAAACGTCCTCTTACACAGACATTTAAACAGGCACGGCAGTATGTAGCTGCACAGAGAAGAAAGAGTTAGGAGGGATAAAACGTGGGTAATTTATTAAACATTTCATCATCTCCACATGTACGTGATAAATCTTCTACACAGTCAATCATGTGGTGTGTAATCCTGTGTCTTTTGCCTGCTACTGTTTTTGGTATTTACAATTTTGGTCTTAAGGCAATAATACTAATTATAGCATGTATGGTTACATGTGTGCTTACTGAGTTTATATGGCAGAAGGCAATGAAACTTCCTGTTACTGTTACAGACGGAAGCGCGGCACTTACAGGACTGCTTCTTGCACTTAACCTTTCATCAACATTCCCAGTGTGGATGGCTGTTATAGGAAGTGTATTTGCAATAATAGTAGTTAAGCAGTTATTCGGCGGCCTTGGGCAGAATTTTATGAACCCTGCGCTTGGTGCAAGATGTTTCCTTATGGTATCATTTGCAGGCAAGATGACATCATTTACATATGATAGTATTACAGGGCCTACCCCGCTTGCTATTATTAAGAATGGTGACAAAGCTATGAGTGTGGCAGATATCCTCGCAGCAGGAGATGGCCAGACACAGGCACCAACAAGTTTACTTAATATGTTTATTGGAAATATTGGCGGTACTATAGGTGAAACTTCTGCACTTGCAATACTTATAGGCGGCATTGTGTTAATTGCGCTTAAAATAATTAGCTGGAAGATACCAGTATGCTATCTTGGTACTTTTGCAGTATTTGCTTTAGTTTTTGGCGGACGTGGCCTTGATATTACATACCTTGCTGCTGAACTTTGTGGTGGTGGTATTATGTTAGGTGCTTTCTTTATGGCAACTGACTATGTTACAAGTCCTATTACACCAAGGGGGCAGATTGTCTTTGGTGTGATTCTTGGTGTCCTTACAGGAATTTTCCGTATTTTTGGTGCATCAGCAGAAGGTGTTTCTTATGCAATTATTATCTGCAACCTTTTAGTGCCACTTATTGAGAAAGTTACAATTCCTGTTCCATTTGGAAAGGAGGGTATTAAAGATGGCAAATAATGAAAATAAGCAGGCAAACACGCTTATACATGATGCAATAGCACTTTTTATAATAACCCTTGTTGCAGGTGTGCTTCTTGGTGCGGTATATATGATTACAAAAGACCCTATTGCCAAAGCAGAGGAAGAGGCAACAAACAAGGCTTATGCAGCAGTGTATAAGGATGCAGAGTTTGCAAGTGATGACGCTGTTAAAAAGGCAGTGGAAAGCTTCCAGTCTGATGTTGCTTCAGGCAAGATGGATGATGAAAGTTATACATATACAGATGTAGAACTTATTGAAGCAAGGACTGCAACATCTGGCGGTTCACAAGCTGGCTATGTTGTAAAGGTTAGTGGCAAAGGCTATGGCGGTGCTGTTACAATAGCACTTGGTATTACCAATGAAGGTGAGGTGTTAGGCATACAGATACTGGATGCAAGTAATGAAACACCTGGCCTTGGGCAGAACAGCACAAGTGAAAGCTGGAATGGCCAGTATATTGGCATGACATCTGATAAGACTTTATCTGTTGTAAAAGACGGAAGCGGAAGCCAGGACAGTGGAACTATTAATTCAATTTCAGGTGCTACTATTACAAGTAATGCAGTGACAAGGGCAGTAAATGTGGCATTGAAATTTGTAGCAAGCCAGCAGTAAGGAGGTAAATTAATGAATACTTATACAGAACGTTTGAAAAATGGTATTATTACAGAAAACCCGACCTTCGTTATGATGCTTGGTATGTGTCCTACACTTGCTGTAACGTCATCTGCAATGAACGGGCTTGGAATGGGGCTTACAACAACAGCCGTGCTTGTCCTTTCCAATGCATTTATATCATTGCTGCGTAAGGTTATCCCTGATAAAGTACGTATTCCGGCCTTTATCGTAGTAGTTGCATCATTCGTAACAATTATACAGTTGCTTTTGCAGGCATTCCTGCAGGATTTAAATAACGCCCTTGGCGTATATATCCCTCTTATCGTTGTAAACTGTATTATCCTTGGAAGGGCAGAGTCATATGCATCTAAGAACCCAGTTTTGCCATCTATATTTGACGGGCTTGGAATGGGGCTTGGATTTACAGTAGGCCTTACCCTTATAGGTATATGCAGGGAGGTGCTGGGAAGCGGTGCAATATTTGGCTTTGAGTTTATTCCAGCAGATTTCCATATAACATTTTTTGTACTTGCTCCTGGTGCATTTCTTGTACTTGCGTGCCTTACAGCATTGCAGAACAAGCTTAAGCTCCCATCAGCAACTAATGTACCTGGCGGGGATTCTGGCATGGCATGTGGCGGAAACTGTGCACAGTGTACAGGTGCAAGCTGTGTAGCTAATAAAGGTATTATTGAAGCAGAACGTGCAGCACAGAAGGCAGCACAGGCACAAAAGGCCAAAGAGGCAGCAGCAAAGGCTAAAGCAGCCAAAGAAGCAGCAGCCAAAAAGGCGGAGAAGGGGGAGTGATTTAAGTGAATATATTTGTTATTATGATTTCATCTATGCTGGTAAGCAACGTTGTACTTAGTCAGTTCCTTGGTATATGTCCGTTCCTTGGCGTGTCTAAAAAGGTTGAAACAGCGGCCGGCATGGGTGCAGCAGTTACATTTGTTATAACTATTGCATCAGCAATAACATATCCTATTTATTATTTTATATTAAAACCGCTTAAGCTTGAATATCTTGAGACTATAGCATTTATACTTATAATTGCTGCCCTTGTGCAGTTTGTTGAAATGGTGCTTAAGAAATTTATGCCACCATTATATGAGGCGCTTGGTGTATTCCTTCCGCTTATTACTACGAACTGTGCGGTGCTTGGTGTAGCAATTAACAATATTACTAATGGTTTAGGATTTATAGAAAGTGTCCTTACAGGTTTATTTACAGCACTTGGTTTCCTTGTTGCAATTGTAATACTTGCAAGTATACGTGAGCATATCGAATTTAATGATATACCTGAGTCATTTAAAGGTACACCTATTGTACTTGTTACAGCAAGTTTAATGGCAATCGCATTTTGCGGTTTCGCCGGATTAGTATAGAAGGGAGGAGAGTTAAAAATGATACAGAGTTTATTTTTGGCAGCTTCTGCGTCTGGAGTTGGTGTTGCAGCAGCAGTAATAGGTGTGACAGGGCTTCTTATCGGTCTCCTTCTTGGATTTGCAGCAAAGGCATTTGCAGTACCAGTAGATGAGAAAGAGATTGCAGTACGTGAATTCCTTCCAGGCAATAACTGTGGCGGTTGTGGTTTTGCGGGCTGTGACGCACTTGCAAAGGCTATAGCACAGGGTGAAGCACCTGTTAATGCTTGTCCTGTAGGCGGTGCTGCCGTAGCAGATAAAATCGGTGCAGTCATGGGTGTTGACAGCAGCGGTGCAGTAAAGAATGTTGCATATGTAAAATGTGCAGGTACTTGTGATAAAGCTGGAATAAAGGCAAATTACTATGGCATATCAGATTGTAAAAGGGCAGCAGCAATACCAGGGCGTGGAGACAAAGCATGTGCATTTGGCTGTCTTGGGTTCGGTTCATGTGTATCAGCCTGCCAGTTTGATGCAATCCATGTAGAACATGGCATTGCAGTAGTTGACAAAGAGAAATGCGTAGCATGTGGCAAATGTATACAGGAGTGTCCAAACGGTCTTATAGAACTCGTCCCATACGATGCTAAATTTGCAGTATCATGCTCTAATAAAGATAAAGGGCCAAAAGTAATGTCAGTATGTGACACAGGCTGTATTGGATGTGGAATATGCCAGAAACAGTGTGAGGCAGGAGCAATAACAGTTGAGAATAATATTGCACATATTGACCAGAGTAAATGTACTGGCTGTGGAAAATGCGCAGAAAAGTGTCCAAAGAAAGTTATACTTGCACATTAATACAGGCATAATAAATCTACAAGCATATATATGTATTTGTATATTATCAATATTAAAAAACAGGAACAGGCTTATAAAAGCCCGTTCCTGTTTTTAATATCTGGCATTAGCATTACTGGACAATGTTAAAAATAAAGGCACATTCCAAGATAGCCACAGCACCAGTGCAGGAATACACATCCCCATATATTACCATGTCTTTCATATATATAGCCAAGTGCAAGGCTTAGAAGCATTGCACCTGACATAAAATAAAACCCTAAAGGTATATGCATAAGTGAGAACAGCAGTGAAGTAAGGATTATGCCAAATGTTTTCTGGTATTTTACCCTCATCAGGTATTTAACACTTGTCTGGATAACCCCGCGTGCCAGGAACTCCTGTACAAACGAAGTGAAAATATAAACATAAGCCCCATGAAATGAGCCGCCTATAAAATATGGCTTAATACGTATTCCTATAAAATTTAAAAATACTTTGCTTAATAAAAGCAGGGAACATGTTACAGCGGCAATTATTAAAGTTTCCAGACAGTTTTTTTTCAAAGTGGAAAGTTTGGGTACAAGCCCTATATCCCGCATGGAAAAACTTGTCATAAAAACTATTTCAAGGAATAGTGCAAATGTGATACATTCTATTATAAATGTATAAGTTGATGACCTTAAATATATATGGAGGGTAAAACGTAATAAACTCCATGCAAAAAGAAACAGGCTTGTGCAGATTATCAGGCCTGCAAAAATATACGCACAGTCATGTTCATGCTGCCTTAGCGTAAACTTATCTGTAGTATCCTCAATAAGTATTATCATTCCAGGAAAAACTTCTATACCAGATAAACTTGTATCTTCAGGATGTATCAGGCTTATTGCTATATTAATATGTTTGGTTATATCACCAGAGCGGTATCTTACATTTACTTTTTCTGGACGTTCATTATTATTAATACAGCCGTCAAAAAGCCTGTTGAAAGCCCTGTTTTTTTTATTTGCCATAAAACAGGAGGAAAAAGACATCCCTATAATATCACTTGGGTCAGTGATTTCAAAAATATTTGCACAAGCAGAATTAAAATAAGTAATTATTCCATCTGCATCAACAGTCATAACCCCGTCACTCATATTTTCAAAAATCATATTCTTCTGGTCAGGTGTCAGCATAAGCTGTGTTTCAGTTGTCATTTCATAATATCCCCTGTTTTATTTTAGTACTCTCCAAGGTAACTGCAAATATGCAGAAACTTATCACTTATAATAGTTTATATTATTTCCTTTGTTATTACAAGTATAAGATAATTTACAGTTATTTTGTGTGTGGTGTTTTTGTGTGGATAGGTGGGTGGACGGTTTTTAGTGCCAGAGCCAGAATATTCCATACAGGGGTACGCTTCCGCTACGGTAAGCCACGCAGCGGCACATAAAGCCAGATATTTAATGTTCTAAAATAAACTGGCGTTTATTCTGTCGCATTAAATATCTGGCTTAAATGCCGGCGGGCTTAAAGTACCCCTGTATGGAATATTGCTGGCATCTGGCACACAAAGCCTGTCATCACAAATTTACAACAAAAACAAGAATAAAAATAACTGTAAATTATGTATGTGGGATGATTTTGCTGGTCATGTATTATATATTGCCAATGTTATTATAAAAGATATTTTTTCTACAATTATGTATGGTTTGGGGCAATTATTGGATAAATGTAGTAAATTACAGATAAATGCTTTATAATTAAATATATAAATTTATATTGTTCAGATACAGGAAATGAAGATACAAAACAATAAACTGGTTTTACAGACACAGAAACTTACAGAGCATATTGAGGAAATGAAGACAAAAGAAAAAATGGCATAGAAAGTATGAAAGAAAGATAGGCATTTTGGAGAAAAAGATAGATACTCTTATTGCTCAGACAGAGAAATTGAAACGGTTTGTAGCTTCAAAAGGAAATACGTTAAAAGCACAAAAATAGTGGAAGACATAATGACATAGTGATATAATGTGAAATATATTTTATAATCGTTTATGGAAATGGATGATTGATAGAAAAATGAAAAATCTGGAACTTCAAAAGAAAGCGCAGATAAGCGGAAATATTATTATAAGACTCAATAAAGATGAGTTTGTTTCTATGGAAACGATTGCGGAAATTTGGGATGTGCTTGAATGTGGTGTTGGCAATATTTTAGAATTTTCAAAAGATTGAGGAGGATGCAGGAGTGGCAACAAAAGCAAAGATGAAAGAAATTTCTGAAGACAACCGATTTGGTAAACCAAATACAAAGTGCAGTTTCGTATCTTAAACAGAATAAAGAAATGGAAGTCATAACATATACTAATGTATCTATTGATGATATTAAGGAGAAACTGTCTGATTCAATTGTAATAACGCCCAATATTTTTATTGAGTGATTTTATAATTTTCTCTACGGGATTGTCCCATAAAGATTTTATGGAACAATATAGTTTAACACCATATATGTAGAATTTGTGTATTTATAAGAAATGAAATAGAGAAAGAAAAACTGACAGACGAAATTGTATTGAAATTGGCTAAGAAAGGATACATGGAATTATATAGAAAACGGATTGTTTTCAAAAATTCAATAATGGATATAAATGGAAAAACACAGGAGTTTAATTTTGCATCTAAGTTTACAGAGAGCTATAAAAAAGATGAGTGTTTAATGAAGTACATGACAATACATAAGGCAAAAGGACTTGAAGCAGACTGTGTTTTAGTGGTTGCCGAAAATGAAAAGCAGTTATTTAAATGGCTTAACATGACTAAAACTGATATGAGAAATGAGAGCGATGAAGACTATCGCTTAGGATATGTTGCATTTAGCAGAGCACGAAAAGTTTTAGCTGTTGCAGTGTTAGAAGAAATTGATACATCAGCTTTTGATACAAAAATATGGGATATTGTGTAAAATATAAAAGAATATGTATAAGGAGTAATTTGTATAGTTTTCAACGAATTATAAAAGATTATCACAGCACAATATATTATGAAAATAGTAAATTTGTATTTTTGTAGCAATGCATTAGTAAATTCGCTACACATGTGTAGTGAATTGGGAATAGTTTATTTGTTGAAAGGTTATAACATGCCATAACTTTTCGGAGATAGATTCTACGAAATGTACAATAGTATTTTATAGAAAGCAGGTGATAAGTATGCCGGAACATCAGACAATAGAATGGAAAGAATCATGGCATGATGAGTTTTTAGAGTGGATTTGCGGATATGCAAATGCTTATGGCGGAACGCTTTATATTGGTAAGAATGACAATGGAGATGTTGTCGGACTCAGCGATAAAGATAGGAAAAAGCTATCGGAATCTATTCCAAATAAGATTACAGATACAATGGGTATTGTAGCAGATGTCAATTTGCTATACAAAAATGATTTGCAATACATTGAGATTATTGTAGACAAGTACCCATCTCTCATTAGCTATCATGGTAAATACTTTTATCGTTCTGGTAGCACAATGAGAACGATAACAGGAAAAGAACTGGACAAAGCAATTCTGAAATCGCAGGGCAGAACATGGGATGTTATGCCAATTCCTAAATTGCAGGTAATAGACTTAAGGAGAGAGGCGATTGACCTGTTTAAGGAAAAGGCACTGAGAAGGCATAGATTGACAGAGGAAGAAACAAGGGTTGATGATACCATATTGATGGAGAATCTTCATTTGATTGATCAAGAAGGGTATTTAATCAGAGCAGCAATGCTTGCCTTTTATAAAGATCCAGAGAAATGGGTTACCGGTTCTTATATCAAGATTGGTTATTTTGGCGATTCTGATTCTGATTTGAAATATCAGGATGAGGTGCATGGCTCCCTAATTGAACAGATTGATAAGACGGTTGATTTGGTTTATACGAAATATTTGAAAGCGTTGATTTATTATGATGGGATTCAGAGGATTGAGCAGTTTATGTTTCCGCAGGAAGCATTCCGTGAGATATTGCTGAATGCGGTGGTTCACAAGGATTATAGCGCCTGCAATCCTATCCAGATTAGCGTATATGAGGATAAAATATATATTTGGAATGATGGCGAGATGCCATCTGAACTGGATTCAACAGAGAAACTGTTTGAGAAGCATTCCTCCAAGCCGTATAATCCGAAACTGGCAAATGTTTTCTTTAAAAGTGGTATGATAGAGGCATGGGGCAGAGGATTTGACAAAATCAAGGAGGCTTGTTCAAAGTACGATGGACGCCTGCCCGAATACAATATTAGTGCCTCCGGAATTATGGTGTTGTGTAATGCATGTGATAAGTATTTGGATTTGCGGAATGAAGATTCACGTCTTGGTCAAAGTGACCAAGATAATGACCAAGATGTGACTAAGATGATAATTGCCTTTTGCAAACAGCCACATTCTGCTAAGGAAATTATGGAGTATATTAAAATAAATGATAGGAGCTTTTTTAGAAGGCATTATCTTAAACCTATGATTAAAACAGGACAGTTAAAAATGACAATTCCAGACAAGCCAAAAAGTGGAAATCAAAAATACTACGTTTAGTGACTAATCCGCTCACATCTTGGTCAAAGTGACCAAGATAATGACCAAGTTGTAATAATGAGAATTTAGAAAACTGTAATTTACTACACGTGTGTGGCGAATTGGAAAGAATGAGGGAAATAAGTATGACGGAACATCAGTGGAAAGAATTATCAAAATATTTTTTGGATAATGGCAATCGAAAGTTATCTACAGAAGAAAAGGAAAAAATAAAATTAGCAATAGATCAAGCAAATAGTTTAAATGAACTACTACAAGTGGCGTTTGCCAGTTTAACTATTGATGCACATAGGTGATTATTGAAAATTGTGGTATGGGTACAATTTGGGTACAACAGATTTTAAAACATATAAATAACAAGCAAAAACGTATCAAAATGATACGTTTTTGAAATAAGAATACATACAAAATATGTTTTGTAGATAAATAGAAAAAGAGTAGGAGTTTTTACGAGTGGTATTTTTATTAAGCCAGAATTTCAAAGAAAAGGTTATGCAAAAGAAGCTTTATTTATGATTATGAAGTTCTATTTTAACCAGTTAAGATGCCAGAAATTTAATGCAAGTGTCTATTCGTATAATGAACCATCTAATAAGCTTTGCGGAAATATAGGTATTGTCGTTGAGGGAAGACGTAGAAATACAGTATTTACAGATGGAAATTTTTATGATGAAATTTTGTATGGATTAATAAAAGATGAATTTTCGGAACTGGTAAAGTAGTACCAGGATAAAGCATATTTATAAGGGAGATATATTAAAGATGAAAGATATTTGACAGTATGGCTTGTTAAAAGATTATGAGTGGGAGTGCTTTCCATAGTTACCTAGTCCACGTCCGCCATTTAATATATGGGTTAAGCCAGAAGATATAGCACCATTCTTTTTTGTGCAGCACCACCCTTTTGCCCTGGCACTTTTATTAAGGACTTATGTGCATTTTAAAACAGATATATTTAATAAAGTGGGGCTTGATGGCAGCAGTAAGGACTGGGAAACTCTTACAAGGGGGATTATAAAAGAGTATGAGGAAGAACATAGTGGAACGGATATGTTTCATTTTGATATAGATGAAGATATTTTTTGTGTATTTTCACAGTATATAGATGATTTAATGGTGCTTGCCAAAATGCTCAAGGCAGCCTGTGACGATGAAAAGCTAATGTGCAATTATCTTGATATTGTTCCATGCCGCAATGAGTTTTTCTAATGTATATACTGCATTGGCGGGGCTTGTTGATGGCAGTTTTATTATTTCCATGCCTGTTTTTTCATATGAATACTTCATATATAATTCATATGCTTTTGCACCATTTGCATAAATTCTTGTAATGTTGCTTCCATCAAGAAGCTGCACAAGGTTATTGGCAACTACATCTTTAATTGATGAGTCGCTTGAACCTTTAATGCTGCAACTGGCAATAACATCCCATAATGCTATATTATTGCCAAGAAGCAGTTTCTTTTTATCTTCTATAGTAACAGGTATATTCTGCCCTGTTATGGCTGCTGCCACTTTCCAGAACCTGTTCTGGGGATGCCCGTAATAAAAACCATATTCCCTTGATTTTACCGATGGAAATGTACCAAGTACAAGGACTTTTGAATTTTTATTCCATACAGGCTCAAATGTGTGTTTTAAATTAATATATTCTTCCATTTTATATTACCATTCCTTTCTCCCCAGATAAGGCAGCAATTTAATCTTTTTCGTAACCGTTTCTTCTGTATAAAAGCAGAAAAACAAGTAAACTTATAACAAGTTCACCAGCCAGTACAACAAAAGCAAGAGGCTTTAATACATATTCCTCCCCATTAGCAAAACATTCTGCCATATCCGTAATTATACCTGTAAATACAAAACCTGAAAGTTTATGCAGAAATTCTGATATTCCTCCAAGCAATGGCAGCATCATAAATACCATTATAAAAGGATATGAAATTAAATTTGCACTCATCTGGTTTTTTGCACATATGCCAACAATCATTCCAATTATGCAGCTTGTTAATGATGCAATAATATTAACAACAAGGAATAAAGGCAAAGATACCTGTTCCATAGGGATACCACTTATAAAAAGTATAGCAAAGTTTAAAACTAATGTAATAATAAATGGGTAAATAATGCTTCCAAGAAAATATTGTATTCCTGTTACAGAGGATGTCATAAGTACACGTAATGTATGTTTTTCCTTTTCTTCTGCGACCTCTGTACCTACCATAAGAAAACCATCTATACAGATATTCATGGAAATACCAAGGTTTAACAGAAGTGAAAGCATAACAGGGCTCAGATGTCCTCCTGAGTTTAACCCATATAAAATCTTATATCCAAATACCATTAATATTGTTATTACAATGCCTGACATAAGTGTAGTGTTTTTGCTTATGCAAAGCCATTTAATCTGTGCTACAGCAGCAAATTTTCTTATATTTTCCATAATAATTCCCTCCTTTATGCATCTATAGGTTTTCCTGTTACTTGCAGAAACACGTTTTCTAGTGTTGGTTCACATGAATGTATACACTGGATTAGATTTTGTTTCATCCATCCAGAAATCTTATCTGCATTTTCGGGGGTTTGTTCTAATAAAATTTCTTTATTATCTTCTAAGAGTATCTTATATTTTTTATTATGGTTATACTTCAGGCAAAGTTCCTTTGGTGTGCCAATTTCCACAATATTTCCATCATATAGAAGTGCAACCCTGTCACAAAGTTTTGTAGCTTCATCCATATTGTGGGTTGTTAAAAATATTGCCATCCCTTCTTCTTTTAAATCCAGCAGCATTTTATGGATTTCAAGTGCAGTTGAAGGGTCAAGCCCGCTTGTAGGTTCATCAAGGAACAAAATTCTTGGTTTGTGGAGTACAGCCCTTGCAAGAACAAGACGCTGTGCCTGCCCTTTAGAAAGTTTTCCAGCTTGTTTTTTGCTGTGTTCTGACAGTCCTGTCTGTTTTAAGACTTCTTTAATCCTGCCAGATGGGACATTCAGTATTTTTGCAAATACAGCCAGGTTCTGCCATACAGTCATTTTGTCATAAAGACCGCTGTTATCTGAAACTACACCAATATTTTCATAAATTGAAGCATCAATATTAGCAGAATTTGTACCTAAAATCATGGCTTCGCCAGATGTCTGGTGCAGTTGTCCTGTAATAATTTTAATAACAGTGGTCTTGCCGGCGCCAGAAGGCCCAAGAAAACCAAGTATTTCCCCCTTATGAAGCGTTATACTGATATCTTTTAATGCAAGTTCAGTTTTATAACGTTTAGAAATATGCGACAGTTTAAGTAAAATTTTTTGTTCCATAAAAATCTCCTTCTTTCTTAATATTTTTATGGAATTATTTTACTACCATGCTGTTTATAGGTGTTAAAATCTGCCTGGATGGTATTTCCTGCTGCCTGGAAAGTACAAAATCTATATCTTGCTTAAAAGCAGTTTTTTGGCATTCCGGGAGAAAAAGCATTTCTCCCCATTGCTCATATGTATTTCTTTATGTTTTAAATCTAGTTCCCCAATATGGCATATATTGACCAGGTATCCTCTGTGTACTCTTATAAACTGTTCTCCAAGCTGTTCTTCAAGCTCCTGCATACTTCCAATAAAGTCTAACCTGTCATTAAGGGCATGGAGTTCTATCCTGTGTGTACGTCCTGATGTTTCAAAAAACATTATTTCATCTATTGGGATATGCTTAATAACATCCATTGCTTTGAAAGTAAAGAATTTCTTTTGTTCCCCGCCTTTTTCCATGCACATACGTTTTGTAATTGTTTCAAGTGCCTGTTTTATGCCATCAAGCATTTTTTCCATATCATCTTTAATAATATAGTCCATTGCCTCAAGATGGTAGCGGAAAGTTTCAAATGCTAATTCTCCAAATGCTGTAATATAAATAATAAAACCTCTTGGGTCAGTTTCACGTATTTTACTGCCAAGCCCGAACCCGTCCATAGGTTCACTCTTTAATTCTATATCTAAAAAGTAAATGCCTCTTTGTGTGGAATTTTTTGCTGTTTCTATAATTTCTTCTGGATGCCTGCTGCATACCACAATTTTCATATCATATCCATTAATTAAAATCTGTTTCTCAATATATTCTTTCTGGATACATAATATTTCATAATCATCTTCACATATATATACTGGAAGCATAACCAGACCTCCTTATTCCTGGATTTTTAGTTCTTGTATAAAATATCCGTCCTGTACAGATGTATGTGGAAAAACATTATTATAGCGTTCAAGGATTTTCTTGTAATTTGCGAGTCCTGTACCTCTGCCTTCTCCTTTTGTAGAATAACCCTCAAGCCAGATTTTATGAAAGTCAATTTCTGAATAAAGTGTATTTTTAACTCTGAATGTTGTAAATCCTTCCTGGTGGCTAATCATAATATTTACATATGCATTTTGTTTTCCACATACTTCATCTATTGCATTATCTATAAGTATTCCAAAACACCTGCACAAATCTGTTCTGTGGAATGTGGTATCCAGAAGCGGGCGGAGTACTTCAAGTTCATATTTTATATGTTTTGACTGCATAAGTTCCATTTTATTAAGCAACAGCCCCTTAAGCTCCATGATATGTATATTGCCAAGCTGTGTAAATTTATGTATCTGGCTGCCAGCCTGGTGTTCAAAGTCTGATGTCATATCCTGGATAAAATTCTGTACTGCTTTGATATCCCCTTCTTTTGCTGAAAGATACATTCCTGACATCATATTTTTATAGTCATGCCTGAACCTGTGGATTTCAAGCTGCATTTCTTCAAGGTTTTTTATATAAATATTTTGTTGCTGTATATTGATTTGCTGTGCTTCAAGTTTCTGTTTTTGTATCTCAGTAATTTCCATATAAGCAAGTATGATGTTTACAATTAAAATAGTTATGATAGTAGAAGCAGAATATTTATTTATTATCAAATTTTCTGAATTAATTGTATTTGCAATATATTTTGTTGCTGGATACAGGCTTAAAAGTATATTTTTCTTCGTACTGTTGTTATAGTTGTTAATCCAGTGTCTGGTTATCCTGCCTGCTTCTGTTTTAGAAAGTATTAAAATTAAAATAATTTCAATTAATGGTGTAAGCAGAAAGCTATATAAAATATAAAGCAGAAACTCATGCAGAATGGCAATATGAAACTGGAATCCTGGGATGAATATAAAAATAATATACTCTGAAAAATTAGATAACATACAAAGGAATATTGTTGCACCCCATGATTTTAACCACCCTTTTTTAAATATTGATTGCATGAAAAGAGTCATATTTAATGTTGTTAAATAATCAGTTATTATTTCAAATATATAAAGAGGCTTCTTGAAAAGTCCTGCAGTATAAAAAAAAGCACCCATTAAAGCTGGAAAAATAATGCTTAAAACTGCACAAGAAATAATTATATAGTCTTTTTTACTAGGTTTTATAATATTCCATCCCAAGAAAAGTTTTGCAATTAAAAGGATAAATATAAACATGAACAGAGTGGATAATATATTATAGACCCATGCTGCTAAAAGAGACATAATAACTCTCCTTCCAATTATATAACTTCTATAATAAATAATATATTACATTAAACAGCGGGGATTTACAAGTTATGTTGTGTCCGTCCGTTTTATTTTATTGACGTAATTTTTTTATTTTGATAGAATTTTATTTAGAGAAAGCGCCTGCTCAAAAACAGCAGGAGGTTATAGAAAATTTTATGTATGAAGAAGTGTACAAACGTTACTTAAATACCAGTGTTTATACAGATACAGGTATATATAAAGAGTTTATATTATCTTTATCAGATGACATACGTTCTATAGGGATGCTTGTGCGAGGGAGATTGTGAATGGGGAAATTATTCAAATGTAAAAGATAAGGGTGGGAAAAACCTCACCCTTATTTTCGTCAAACAATGCAATTTTAATGTGAAGATGACAGTATTGAAAATTGCTTTAAAGCCCTTTCATCATGCGTGTGGACATCAGGCAAGTTTCTCCGTTGGCAAAATGGATGATTCGATTTTTAGTGTCAACTTCTTTTATATTATTTTTGTTTACCAAAAATGCCCGATGGCAACGCACAAAATTGCTGTCCAATACGCCTGTTAGTTCTTTTAAGGTACTGGGAAATTCAATCTGGCGGTCTTTTGCATGGAGAATGACTTTATGGATATTGCTGGAAGTTTCAAAAAATAAAATATCCTCATAATCCACGCTGATTTTTCGTCCGCCAACTTCAAGGGTATAGACCTTATGTGTCTTGTTGGTTTGGAGCGTATGTCGTTCCATAGCACTTAATAGACATTCTCTGAGTTTCACTTTCGCTTCGGCAGGGTTGTCTTTTAATACAAAGTCCATCGCCTCTACCCGGTACTGAAAAGTCATATAGCTCATTTCTGAATGTGCTGTTATGAATATGATGAAACCACGGGGGTCATACAATCTGATTTGCTGTGCCAGCTTCATTCCATTCATGTTGCTGTTCAAGTCAATGTCAAGGAAATAAATGCCTGTGTTCTGGCTGGTCTTGACTTTTTCCAGCAACATATAAGGGTCTCCTGTATCTAAAGTAATCTGCATATCTAATTCTTCTATCAGAACAGTATTTTGAATGATATTTACAACAGTCCGCCGCTGTGCGGCATTGTCTTCGCATACAAAGATATCCAACATATGATGTCATTCCTTTCTCTCAGTGAGTTCTATATGTTGTGTAAAATAGTCACATTTCATTGTTGTTTCTAATAGCACGTTGTCATAAGAACTGATGATTTTCTGGGCGTTCCCAAGCCCGATTCCTTGATGCCCGATTTTTGTGCTAAAGCCTTTTTGCTTTAATTTATGCAGCATTAGACCGTTATCCCGAAAGCGGTTGCTTATGATGATTGATACGCCAGTTTTATTCTGGATGATATTTAAGCCTATTTGCGGCTGTTCTGTCTCCAATGTGGCTTCAATCGCATTGTCCAAAAAATTTCCCAGTATTCTGGCAAGGTCAACTGTATCTATGAGAAAACTTTCCACTTTGCCGGGAATATCAATGGTGATGTCAATCCCTGATTCATGGGCGTAAATCATTTTTGCTGAGAGCAGGCTTTTGATTTCCAACACACTGATGTTGCTAAGCTGGTTCAGCTTATAATCTTCCCCCGTAATCAAATTCTTCGTTGGGAAGATTTTGCTTTCAAAAAAATCCTTTAATCTATCCATATCACCATCTTCAATATAACCAGATAAAGAGAGCGGAATATTAACATAATCATGCTTAAAAGAGCGCAGGCTGTTATACATAGCTTCTAAATTCCGTGTGTAGTCCTGTAAGTCCTGCATGGCTTTCTGCTTTGCTTCGGTCTGTATCTGTTCCAGATAAGAACGGCGCATAGCCAGAAGTAAACAACACATCACAAGCAGATACCCCGAAATGTGTAAGGCATTATTATATATCATTTTGCCGATAGAGCCGTTTTGTCCTGGAATCAAATTATCAAACAGATAGATGGTTATAAGGAGCAGTAATGCAGCATCTATCACATACCATGTCTGCGGAAGACGCAAAATGCCTTTGCCAGACAGGAATACTTTTTTCAGAAGCTTGCCGCAAAGCAGCGTAATCCAATAAAATAGCAAAGTATAAATCAAATTGATGCCGTAAGAAAAATACCACTGATTTGATAAAGGTGAGGGAATCAGTATATAAAGAAAATTTGCCAGCAAATTCTCTGTCACAACGGCAAGCATACATCCAATCATACCCATTAAAACATTCTGTGGTGCAGTGTCACGGCAAGCAATCAACCCATAAATACATACCGCCACCAGAATACCGAACAAACCGTATGGAACACAGGCGAGGAGCGTTACAGGCATTCCAGCAACTAACAGCAGTATATAAAGTACGCCAAACGCTTTGAAGTTCATATGCTGAGGCCATACATTGCGGATAGCAAGGGAAAGCCGGAAAAAAGATAGTAGCATTTCAATATATTCCTTCTTTCGATAATTACTTCATTAATTATACTTTATACCATTCTTTATATCAACTACCCCATGCAAAAATGACGAATAAGTGCGTGTTCTGTAAAAAGTAAAACGCATTTATTCATGAATTGGGGCATTTTATGACTGTTTTGAAAGAATTGCTGTTTTCTTTGGTATACTATTTTGCAGTACATAAATTTATTTTGGAAAGGAAACAGGAAGATATGAAGCATTTATTAAAAGGAGCTGCTGTAGCAGCGGTGGTATTGGTTGCTTTAATGGTAATCAATATGTTTTGTAATATGCATGACATTCACTTAGACCAGACAGTGACAGGCACAATATCAGCAGTTTGTGCTATGCTGTTTTATCATGGATTGATTAGGAATGAAAAAAGTAAAGATGATGGGAATGAAAAATAAGGTATAGATTACTAAAACGTCTGCAAATAAACATAAACGCAGAAAGTTAAGGCAAAATTTCTACATACATAAATGTCAACGGAAAGCTGGATGACGAACGCTTTTACAAGCTTTCCAGCCGAGGCCAGCGAAGCCGCACAGAAGCGGCCAATGTCGCCAAGCTGATAGCCGTCACCAAGAAATATACCCGCATTGATGAGCTAACGCCCGGACTCTTAAACGCATTTGTGGACAAAACCGTAGTCCATGAGCGTGAGAAAAAGGACGGGAAACGGACACAGCAAACCGCCTAAATACAGGCATTACCTGAAAGTGAATTGCGTGAACTTGATTACCTGGCAGGACTGATGGCAGACCCTGATAAAAAAGTGCATTATGGCAGCGTGTATAATTGTATACAATCATACGGCAATAATATGGAAAAAACCACAAAAAGTATAATTTTATTTGTATAAAATATGGCTTGACAATCTTATTAAATTATAAGACAATATGCAAGGTGCATGAAATATTGGAAATAATTAATAATATGGGTGTGCTTATAGAAGCATAGGGTTATGCAATTATAATAAATAGATTGGAGATGGGACAATGTTTGGTTTTGGCCAGTTAATAGCTGTTTTGAAAAAAAATCCTAAGAAGATTGTATTTACAGAAGGTGAAGATTCACGTATCCTTGAGGCGGCATCACGTCTGCTTGCAAGCAGTTTCCTGCATCCGATACTTATTGGGAGTGAGGAAAAGATTGCCCTGGCGGCAGAGGATTGTGGTTTTAATATAAGAGGTGCAGAGATTATTGACCCTGCAAAGTATGATAAAATAGATGAAATGGTTGAATGTTTATGTGAACTTAGAAAGGGTAAGGGGATTACACCTGAAAGAGCAAGAGAGGTACTGTCACAGGCTAATTACTTTGGTACAATGCTCGTAAAGATGGGCGTTGCAGATGCACTTCTGGGAGGTGCAACATATTCAACAGCTGATACAGTGCGTCCTGCATTACAGCTTATTAAAACAAAGCCAGAGAATAACATAGTATCATCATGTTTTATACTTGTACGTCCAAGGGCGACAGGTGAGAATGAAGTGCTCGCAATGGCAGACTGTGCAATTAATATAAGCCCTACTGAGGATGAACTTGTAGAGATAGCTGGCGAAGCAGCAAAGTGTGCAAAGATATTTGGTGTTGAGCCACAGTTAGCATTTTTAAGTTACTCTACACATGGTTCTGGTTCAGGTGAAACTGTTGATAAGATGCGCAATGCGGCATTAAAAGCAAGGAAAAAGTACCCTGACCTTCCAATAGAAGGCGAGATGCAGTTTGATGCTGCTGTTTCACCAAGGGTGGCACGTACAAAGTGCCCTGAGTCAGAAGTGGCAGGCCATGCCAATACATTTATATTCCCTGATATCAATTCAGGAAATATTGGTTACAAGATTGCACAGCGTATGGGTAACTTTGATGCGTACGGGCCTATCCTGCTTGGACTTAATGCCCCTGTAAATGATTTGTCAAGGGGATGTAATGCGTCAGAAGTATATTCAATGGCAATTATTACAGCCGCACTTGCATAAAAGTTATATGGCAGATAAGTATTTGCTGGCACAGCTTGTACCACTTTTAGGTACTTCTGTTTATATATTTAATTCAGATGGGGAACTGGAAGAAGAAATACAAGGAAAAAGCATTAGCAGTACAGACGGGCTGTATAATATAATTGAAAAGACAACTAAAGATTTTCCATATATAGAATCAGATAATGAAGGCATAGCCATATGTTCGGTGTGGGACGAAACAGCACAAAAATACATCGTAACAGGAAGGGTATGCCTTTATGGTTATTACAGGAAAGATAATATTTACATACCATATTGTCCAAAGGAACAGTATACTTCAATTATACTTATATTATGGAAAGATATATCAGGTATATGTGCGGGCAGGAATGAGCTGTGGCAGAGGAATGTAATATTAGATGAAGAAATAACCAGGCTTGTAGCTAAAAATATATTCCAGTTCCAGGAAGAGGCCGTACCACATAATTTTTACCCACAAGAACTTATGGAGATGGATTGTATACGCCGTGGTGATATAAAAGGACTACAGCAGAGTATTGACAAGGCAGGTATTACAGAGGCGGGAAGGACATCCGCTGACCCTGTAAGGAATTGCAAGAACATGGCAGTTTATATAATAAATGCTGCTGCAAGAAGTGCAATTGAAGGCGGCTTAAGCCATGAAATGGCTTTTGTAATGTGTGATACATTTATAAGTAATATAGAAGAAAGCCTGAATACACAGATAAAAATAGAACAGGCAGCCAGGAAAGCAGAATTTGCATTTGCAAATGAAGTGCATAATATAAATAGTAAAGGCAGTAATAATAACCCGCTTATTTCACAGGTAAAAGATTATGTTTTTGGCCATATACATGATAATATAATAATTTCTGATATAGCTAAATCTGTCGGGGTGTCCCCCAATTATTTATCTGAGCAGTTTAAAACGTATGAGGGTATGCCTTTAAAGCAGTATATCATATATGAAAAGATTAAAAACAGTGAATATCTTTTAAAATATACAGAATATTCACTACAGGAAATTAGTGAGGTTTGTGCTTTTAGTTCCCAAAGCAGGTTTAGTGATTACTTTAAAAGAAAAAATGGTGTTACACCATCAAAATACCGGAAAAAATATAAAAAAGGGTGAAAGCTGGAAAATACAGTAAAAAACGTATAAAATACAGCGTAAAATGTATATAGAAATATTTTCAAGTGTGATAAAGTACCGACAGTCAGCAGTTGCATACAACAGCCCAAGGGGCGTTATGCGGCTATAATGGCTGGCGGGGTTATATGGAGTATGGAGAAGCTCCATAAGTAGTGGTTTCTTGTCATAAGCATAATGAAAAGGAGTGGTTTTTATGAGAGACAAGATAAAAGTTCAGTTTAATAATGTAAGTGATGTAAGTAAATTTGTACGAATTGTTTCACAGTATGATGGGGATTTTGATTTATACTGCGGGAGTTACTGTGTTGATGCTAAATCAATACTTGGAATAATGACTTTAGATTTAAAGGGCATTTTATGGATGACAAGTAATTGTGAACAGAGCGATAAGGAGAAATTAATCCGTGAATTAAAGCCGGTTATCTGTGCATAGTTATTAAGAGAGGAAATGTGTGGATATAAGCACTTTGGGCATTACATTCTGTTGATTGTAATGCCCGTTTTTGGTATAATGTTTTCAAATATGTTATATCTATTTTGGAGGGTATTAGATGAACAAAAGAGTTTTAACCGGGGTGATGGCTATATTATTATTTATAGCAGGCTTTGCAAGGGCAGGGGCAGCAAGCTACCATGAAGGGGACGTTGAAGAGTATGTTATGCAGCAGCTTGCAGCAGCTAATATACCAGGGGTTTCATTGTCAATAGTTACTTCACAAAAAGAAATATATAGTGTAGCCTTTGGTGATGTTAAAGAAACGTCATCAGACCTGCAAATAGGCCCGCTGACAAGGACATTTACCACGCTTGCAATTATGCAGCTTGTAGAAAATGGGGATATAAATCTTGAAGACAGGGTATTAAAATACATAAAAAACCCTTCACAAGATATTGCATATAATACAACAGTACAGGAACTTTTATCATTTACAAAGCCAGGAGAACATGAACTTGCCATTGCTGGTACACTGGAAACCTATAATCTGGATACAGAAGGGGACAAGCTGCCAGTTAATGCTAAATTTAATATTTTGGGGCAGGTTATAGAAGCAGTTTCAGGAATGGGCTATGCGGCATATATAAGGGAAAATATAATTGTTCCGCTTGACATGCAGTCAACATATACAATAGAAGAGGCAGGCAGTACACCAGATATTACACTTGGATGCAGGAATTATTTTGGACTTCCATTAAAAGACAAAGCAGAGTATACAGAAGAGGACTACTGGCTCGGTGTGCCATCAAACGGCCTTGTTTCCAATGTAAAAGATATTGGGAAATATATGCAGATGTATCTCTCTGCTGGTGGTAAGGTAATTTCATATAACACGATGGAATCCATTATGGGCAAGGGAGAGTTTGCAGGAAAAAGTATTTTTGGCACAGATGCATATTATACAATGGGATGGATATCAACAGAGGTAGACGGAAAACAGGTATATTATTGTAATGGTTCTGTTGAAAATTATACATCAGCAATGTTTATAATACCTGCAATGGATATAGGGGTTGTTATATTATTTAATTCGGCAGATGCACTGGCAGGCCAGAAGTATACAGATAAAATTGAAGCAGGTGCAGTATCACTTATAATGGGAGGTACAGCCAGGGCTGTAAGTTCTAACTCTTATCTTATGGAACATGGCGTAGCAGATATAATTTATTTTCTTGCATTTGTAAGTTCTATACTGCCATTGCTTATGATGGAAGTATGGGTAAGATGGACAAAAGAGAAGTTCAGCATAATACGTGTGTTAGCCGATATATTATTACACATAGTAATTCCAACATCATTAATATTTGCGGCAGGCAGGTATATTGCACCTTGGGGAATTATTAAAAAGGCCATGCCAGACTTGTTTTTTGTATCAATAGTTGTAATAGGGCTGTTTTACCTTGGGCTTTTAGTAAAAATTATTGCATATATTATAATACTTATAAAAGGACGCAATGAAGAAAACCTGGAAGAAAATACAGAACAGTTTAATAATGGTTATACAATTGAAGATACAGATAACAGCATAGATAACAGTGGGGAAGATATCCCAGGAGAGAAGCAAAAAGAAAAGAAAGATAAAGAAAAGAAAAATAATGAAAAGAAAAATAAAAAAGAAAACAAAAGTACAGATGAAGATAAAGAAGCCAGGGAGAAAAAGGATAAACTGGTAAAAAGGATGAAAAGTATAAAAGAAGCTGAAAAAAATGAAATAGAAAATAAAAATACAGAAATAGAAGAGGATTTAACAGAGGAAATTATAACAGAAACGCAAGAAGAGAAAATTATGCCTGTAGTACAAGAGCTAGCAGAAGAGAATTCTGTAAATGTTCAAGATAAGGATAAAATAGAAAATAATACAGAAAGCACTTCCTTGCCTGAAGAAGACATTAAAAAGGCAAAAGTACCCGCCACAGAAAAAAAGCCAGCAGCAAAAACAGAAAGAACAAGACCTGCAAATTATTCCAGTAACAGGCCAAAAAGGTTCGTTGTAACCAATGAGCCTTCTGCGGCAAAGCGTGATAGAAGCAACGTTCCAGAGAGCAGAAGGGATAGAAGCGTTAACAGAACAAGTGGTAAAAGCAGTCCTGATAATAGTAGAAAAGTTAACAGGAATAATAACAGTGCCAGCAATAGCAGGGGAATAAGGGAGGGCAGCAGCCTTAACAGGAAGAATGACAGCATTAATAAAAGAAAGGGTAACTATAACAGCACGGTTAACAGAAATAGTGCTGCTGTTAAGGACAACAGGAACAATAAAAAATAGACACAGAAAATTCATTTTTCTGACATCTAAATAAAGAGAATTGTTTTATAATGTAAGTATATTTTTAATGGAAAATGCTGGGAGGGATAAAGTATCCTGCTGGTAATATAAATATTTTGCAAGTGAAAGGAGGATTTGCATGAGGAGAAAAATAATTGCAGCCATTATGTCAGTTATTGTGTGCAGTGCAGCTGTCCTGCCAGTAAATGCAAGTGCAGAAAAAAGACAAGATATTGGTGCATGGAGCAGTTTTCTGCCTGGATGGTTTATAAATGGTTATTTTGATGGATATGATGATGATGGCACTCACGGCCTGGATGATGAAGATAGCCAGGAAGATGATTACTGGTATGATGTAGGGGAATGGGAAGACGGATATGATGATGAAGACAGCTATTGGTATGATGCTGGTGTCGGGGATGATTACATTGATGATGAAGATGGTTATTGGGATGATGATGAAGATTATTATGAGGATGAGCTGCCAGCCTCTGGACTTGCGGTTAATCCAGAGAATAAAGAAATAAAAAAAGGCAAATCATTTTATATAAGCCTTGTACCAGCAGATAAAAGTGACTGGGAAGGTTTTTCGGAAGAAGAATGGGATGAGATTTGTGAGGAAAATATTGACAGTATAGAGTACAGTTCCACAAAGAAGACTGTTGCATATGTAAACAGTTTCAATGGCAAAGTAAAAGCCAGGAAAAAGGGCAGTGCAGTAATTAAAACAACAGTCAGCATGGCTAATGGTGAAACGGTGACATTTAAAACAAAAGTAACAGTAAAGAAATAGATTATATATAAGGAGTTTGAAAATATGACAATCTTTTTAAGAGGGCTTTGCCTTTAATATATTTGCGTGTTAATTCTCTTTTTAACAATACTTATTGTTGAAAGGAGAAAAAATGAATTATATAAATGCAAATATTTTATTGCCAGAAGAACTGGTAAAGCAAATACAGAAATATGCAGATGGTGTAAATTTATACATACCTAAACTGCCAGTAGTTAAAAATACTTGTAGCAGTTACCAGGCAGAGATATATAAAAGAAACAATGAAATATATAAGGAGTTTTTACATGGTGTAAAAGTTAAGGAATTAGCTGGAAAATATTATCTTTCAGAAAAAAGTATATACCGTATTTTAGGTAGTATGAAAAAGCAATAACATAGAACGGGGAAATCCAAATTAGCGGTTTTTCCCGTTCTTTTTTTGACTGGTACATGAGAATGACAAACAAATATGCCTGTAGTAAAATTTAAGCATAGAAACAAATATAAAAAGAAATGCAGAAAGGAATACAGAAAAATGAAAAAAGGAAGAATAATTTTTTTAAATGGTGTAACAAGTGCAGGTAAAACATCTATTGTAGAAGCACTCCAGCATAAGGGGGACATATTTTTTTATGTTGTTGCCAATGATTTGTTTGAGGAAATGGTTGGTGAAGATTACCTGCAAGAAAATTACTGGGGATATCTTAGTGAGGTAATAATTATGATGTACCATACAGCCAGGATGTTTTCTGATATGGGCAAGAATGTAATTATTGACGGGATATTAGTTGAAAGGGAAGAAATAAAGCCTCATTACCAGCAGTTACTGGAAATATTAAAAGATAATCCGCTTGATATAGTGGAGGTATACTGTCCATTAGATATTTGCAGGCAGCGCAATATAATGCGGGAAAACAGGTATGAAATGCAGTCACAGGAACAGTATAACTTAATGGCACAGGATATTAAATATAGCATTAAAGTTGATACAAGTATATATAGCCCAGAACAATGTGCAGAAATAATAATAAGGGAATTGTGCCAGCTTGAAACAAAAATAGTAATATAATAAAATATAACTTTCATATTTTAGAATTTTATTATTAGGTATAAATATGCTTCATATGGATAGTATAAAAGCAACTATAAATCTAAAATATTAAAGATGGTAAAGAAATTTTTGTTTCAGAGTGAATGAGCAAGTATTTATATATTTAGTTATTTGCTATAACTAAAATTTAATAGATTAAGTAATTAAGTGAAAGAATTTTTAATAATTATAATAAGTATAGAAGTGAAATATGTATATGC
>CAJTRU010000039.1:0-1863 GCA_910579085.1 uncultured Lachnospiraceae bacterium
ATATTAATGTGGGAAGAAACACTGGATATAAACTGCTGTCATCAGGACAGATTAAAGCAGGTAAAATAGGAAAGAAATGGATAATCCAGAAAAAGGAGGTTGATAAATTTTTGAATAAAGGCGGAAATAAAAATTTATTATAGAATGGTTAATTTGTAGTTGTTATATGTAAAAGGTTAAACAGTTTTGATAAAAATATAAATTACCCACAATTTTTAGTGGGGATTATGGAGAAAACCATTAAAAATTGTGGGTTAAATTAATTTTTTGGGTTAGACTAAGCATAATATTCATTTTAAAACAATAAATAATATGATTAAATAATAAATACATATTTTATAAAAAACAACATAGAAATGCCATTAAAATATGTATAGATTTTGCAATATATTGTCTATGTTTAAATTAGTTGTATAATTTTTTGCATTATTAATTGCATCTACAATTAACTCCTTTGATGTAGCTTTTTGCCATAAATAACGTTTTTCATCACAGGATTGTTTAGTTGAATTACAATATTTTAAATCACTAATAAGGTCTTGGATTATATTCTTATCTATACTTTCTGCATTAAGAAGCTCTTCAATTTCTTTTTTTATAATTGTAAAATTTTGTTTTCTTGAAGAACTTTTTTTGCCTTTACACATGTTACCATATTTTTCATTCTCTTTGAAATATACCTCTTTAATTGTATTTTGTATTTCATCTGGCAGATTTTCAATTCTATTTGAATAAAGAGGAAGCCATGTGTTAGATGAATAAATAACTGGACCATCGTCATCATCATCATCTGGCAGGTTTTCAAATAATTCCTTTTCGCGGGAAGCACTCATATAATCCTGTATATGATAAGCAAATTTGAATACATCTTTTAAACAAAAATTGATTAAATCTAAATATTTAAGTTTATCTTCTTCTGACATTAATCCATAATCTGAACAGTATAAATTCTCAGGCGATAATTTTTCATTAACTATTGTTTTAGAAAGATATATACGTTTTAATTCTGATAAGTTAATAGTTGAATCAATAGTATCTAAAACTTTGCTTATAGTGGTCTGGTTCTTATTTATGCTTTTTACCAGTATTTTTATTTTTCTATACAGGTCATTTAAAAAATAAATATTTGTATGTTCAAAATCCTGTTTAAGTACAAGCGACATATTATTACGCATGTCTTCAACTGAATATTTTTTAAATATAATTTTATCAGTGTAATCTTTTACAGGTAAACATAATAGCGCAACAGTTGATTTAATATGATTGGTATTCTCGAATATATGTTTTCTTCCGTTTCTTAATTCTTTTTGAAGTTCAGGGTTAATTCCAATCATATCTAGAGAATTTTCATAATTATGCGTATAATGGGTTATTCTTTGTTTTTTGGCGTATTCATCAGATGTATCTGATATATTCCTTTCATATTTACTATATTCACATACTATGGAATATAAATCAATTGTAGTATTTTCCATTAATAGAACCTCCTTTTACGTTTATAATAGCATAAATAGTTATATAGTGGTGCATTGGCAGATGATTATTATCTTTTGTAATATTGAGTCAATGTTACAAAATGGGCTGAAAATAAAACATTTTTATTATGTTTTATTTATTTTATAATATAGTAAATTTAATAAAGGAGGTCAACGTACAGTGGGTAGTTTCTTTGAAAATTATGAAGAATTTGGAGATATTCTATTTAATGAAAGTGGTATGCAAATAACAAATGGTATATTTAAAGCTACAAGATATAGAAGTATTATAGATAAAAATTGCATAATTAGTTTAGTGCATATAAAATTTACAATTGTAACAAAAAATTCAAAAATTGAAGAAGAAGTACAAATACCTGTTGAAGAT
>CAJTRU010000039.1:1873-34794 GCA_910579085.1 uncultured Lachnospiraceae bacterium
GTAATAAAATATTACAAGATTTAAAAGATATAGTTATAGAAAAAGAATATGTTTTGGAACAAGGGTATAATTTAGCTGGAGATAAATATATGTTTTGCTTAGGGAATTATGTAATTAATACTGGTATTAATTTAAATGGAACATACGTATCTTCATCTGGTAAAATTCCTAAATCTTGTGAAGAAGATGTAAGTTATATTAAATGGATTAATGTTTTTTGTGGGCTGGATAAAGATACTACACCAGTTTTATTATTGTCTGTTATTGTTGCTGTTATAAGACCATTATTAAAAGAGGCAGGAACAGATACTTTATTTGTACCTTATATTTATGGTGAAACAGGGATAGGCAAAAGTACATATGTTAAACTTTTGACAGATATTTTTGAAAATGGGAATAACCATTTGACATTTTCATCTGATATTACAAGTATAAGGGAAGTGATGGTACAGGTGAGAGATTTTGTTGTACTAATTGATGATTTAAATACTACTTCATCACCAAGGGTTAAGGCATCTAAGGAGGCAAAGGTTTCTGAAATAATACAACAGGCAGCAAATGGTGATGTTATAAAGTATAAAGGAACAGAATCATATTTTGAAGGACTGCTTTTTGTAACAGCAGAATATGTCCTTAAAAATGAAAGTACAAATAACAGGTGTATTTTAGTTCATCTGTTAAATGAAATAAATAAAAATAAAGTAGATTACTTGAAGGAAAAACATGGTTTATATGTCAGATTTTTAAAAGATTTTATTACATATATATGTGATGGTTATAAAAGTATTGTAAAGCATATAAAGGACTTAAAAGAAGTAATATTTGTTAAAAGTACTTGCCATAGAAACGCATATAAAGGAATTGTACGTATAGAACAAACAGAAAAAACGTTAATTGTTGCAATGGATATTTTACTGGATTTTTTTAAGGATAATTTAAAATTGCCTGATAATATAATTGCCACAAATAAAAAAATTTTTGAAAATTCTATAAGAAACTGTATTGACAACACCAAAGATTATATAAGAAATGAAAATGCAGATATAGGTACAGAATATATTAATAAAATTTTAGAATTAATTATATTTGATATAGAAAGTAATGATTTTAATAGCACTAGTAAAATTAATTATAAAACATATAAAAAACGCAAGAATAATGGAAATAACAGTTACTATTTTATATATAAAGAAAATATGTGTTTTACTGGTGATGATATTATAGAATATTTTAAACAGATAGAGGATTTTGAATATTCTGTAAGTAAAAAAGCGATTTCTGGACAGTTATTTCATCATGGTATTCTTAAAATTAAACATGGTGAACGTAGTTATCCATGTGATGTTTGCAAAAATAAAACAAGATATTACCATATTGATTTAAGAAGGCTTTTAGAATTTGCAAATGATTGTGATATGTTATTCATTAAGAATAGCTGGCTGGGAAGTTATTTGTAAGAAGATTTGTGGCTTGCCTGGCATTATATAGTGGATAGAAAATGTAAGTTTATAAAAATGATTGATATATTATTTTATTGATATAATAAAGGAGGTATACTTTATGCAGAAGGAGATATTAAAAGTTTGTGACGTGGCAGAGATATTAGGATGTTCTACAAAGAAAGCTTACAGGATAGTAGGACAGCCCGATTTTCCTAAAATTACTATTGGAAGGGGATATTATATTCCAAGACTGGCTTTTGAAAACTGGATAAAGAGGTATACTGGCAAAGAATATTTTTTATATTAGACAGAAATAACGCATAAACAATAATGACTGCGTATTAGTTAATATCTTATACGCAGTTTTATTGTTACATTGCCAGCAGGTATATTTATAAGTTTTAAATCTGGAAACGTTATAAACATATCTATGGATTAAAGAAAAGGAGGAAACTTTATGGCAAATAATAAGAATAAAAGGGAAGTTATTCCGAAACTTCCATATGGACAAGGCACAATTAATATTATGCCAGATGGGGAAACCTACATATATAAAAAGAATGTAGCAGGAAAACGCCATTCTGTATATGGTACGAGTGTAAAAGAGGTAATGTCTTTAATGGTGGCTTATGAAAGGGATATTAAGAGAAAAGCGGGACAAAAGGAAAATATTACTCTGGCAGAGGCTATGTATAGCTGGTTAGAAAAGTATAAAAAACCAAAACTTAAAAAGACCAGTTATGATACACTTAGAAAAACAATTTCTTCAAGGATTGATAACCATGATATAGGTTTAACAAGGGTATATGCTATAGATGCTGATATGATACAGGAACATCTTAACAGCCTGAATGAAACAGACTGTCTTTCATATTCTACTATTAAGAAATGTTATGATGCCCTGAATGATTTTTACAGGAATTACTTTATACAGGGTAAGATAGAAACAAATCCAATGCTTGTTGTGCAGATGATAAACAAGGAGAATATTATCAAAGAAACTAAAAAAATAGAATTTTTTGAAAGTGAAGATATCAAACTGTTTACCAGCCAGGCTTGCAGGATTTTTCCCTGGAGCGGAAAACCACAGTACTAGTATGGTTTTTGTCTTTGTGCAAATATATTTCTTGGAATGAGGGCAGGTGAACTTCTGGCACTCCGCTGGAAAGATATAGATTTTAACAAAGGGACAATATATGTGCATGAAAATTTACAGTTGGTAAGTAACCATGCTGGTAAGCCAAAACAGGTTTATAAAACACAGTCATTAAAGAATTACCAGAACAGGCATATACATATGAACACCAAAGCGCAGTATTATCTGGAATTACAGAAAAAGTATTCAGGTTTTACAAATCCAGATGATTATGTGTGTTGTACACGTGATGGCAGACATGCAGCAATAACTTATTTATCCAGTAATATAAAGGAAATAGAATATTCTGCTGGAACAAAAGTAAGGGCACATGGGACACATGTAATCAGGCATACTTGTGCAAGTTTGTATTTCCGTAAAGGCGTAAGGATAGAATTAATTGCTTCCTTGTTAGGACACAGCGTTGAAGTGTGCCGGAGTACATATATCCATTTTGTAGAAGAACAGAAAAAGACAGCAGCAGAATTACTTGATGATTTTGATATTACAGATGTATAATGCTTGAATTATTTATGTATGGACTGGCATGGCAGATACGATATATATAACAGATAAATAATAATAATTCTGGCATAATAATTAAAAAAATTATAATTAAAGTAAATATATGTAACCAAAAAGGAAAAGTCTATAAAAATATAAACTAGATTTTTATAGATTTTTCTTTTTTTATTTTATATAGAAGTTATATATAATTTAAACATTAAGCATTGTATATTGATAGTATTTATAATATGTATACAAGAGCTATTTTTTTATGGTAATGGTCTGTTATGGATAGTAAAGGATTATACCAGTTTATTTCATATTTTTAAAAATATTATTAATATTTATAAATATTGACAATTATATCTAAAAATATTATACTATAAAGTAGTTTATTAAAGAAGATATATTTTAATATAAATACTGTAGATGGACTACAGGTATATCAAAATAAAAAGATAGGAGGAAACTAATATGTTAGGACAAATTGCACTTGCAGTATTATCTGCTGCTTGTATGACAGACCAGAATGATGCAACAAGGGAAGCAAGTTCAAACCAGGTAGCAATCCAGAGGGAACGTGCTGAGGCAGATATTGCTATTGAAAAAGAAAAAACTAAACAGCAAATAATTGGAGGGATATTTGAATTTTTAAACTCTTACACAAAAGATAAAGGGCAGGTGTAAATATGCTATTAAACAGGTTATCAGAAAATAATAAGAAATTATTTTTAAATTTAGAGTTGTTTCTGGCAAATGCAGATGGTGAATACAGTGAACCAGAAGACAGGATGATTAAGGCTCATTGTATAGAAATGGGGCTTGAGCCAGTCAAATATGATGAAAGCTTGATTTTAGAGGAAATAATTAAAAATATAAATGCACAAATGACAGTAAAAGAAAAGAAAATTGTACTTATTGAATTACTTACGGTAGCTATTGTTGACGGGGTGTATGATGACAGGGAAAAGGAATTTGTCGGAAATTTAAGGAAAGTGTTACAAATTCCAGAGGAAGTTGGAGAACAGGCATTTGATATGGTAAAAAAACTGGTTGATGCAAGCACATCAATCGAAAATTTTGTAGAGTGGTAAGATGGAAATTTTATTAATAGTATAAGTTTATAAAATAATATTTAAAGGAACAGGGAGGAACAGGATAAAATGAAATCATTAGCAAGGGAAAACAGTCCTAGCATAAAAAAATGTGCATTTTGCAAATATTATTATGACCCAGTTAATGAAGTGATTTCACCTAAACGTGGGCAAAAAGGCATATGGGAATTTGAGGTTAATGTCAGGAAACCATGTAAGCAGTTATCAAATATGGATGTACCTTCACAAAATGCGTGTAACAGATTTGAATGTAAAATATAGGGAGGGAATAATGCCAGTAGTAAATTGTAGAGATAGCAACATATGTATTTTATGCAAATATTGGATTGGTGCTGGACCAGAGAGTGATTATTTTACAGGCATGATAAAATACCAGGTTACAAATGGATTATGCAAGATTGGCAAGCCAGGACAAAATTGCAGGTCAGATGGATTATGCAGGAAATTTGAAAAGAATATTTTATATATGTAGGAGAAATAATGGATGCCAGGAATAATAAAAGCCATGTTAATATTTCTAAAAATTGTTATAACTATAGTTTTTATTAGTATTTTACTGGGAAGTTATAATGGAAAAGGAAAGAAATAAGATATGAGGAAGAACCCCCGTCCTGAACCTGTTTTGAAGGTTTAGAATGGGGGTGTCATTTTACTGGTGTTTCATAACCAGACATTCTTTTTTATAAAAACAAATTCCGTATTTTATTATATCAGTATAACCTTCTCTTACTATATCATTACCATAATGAAGTTTTTCTATTTGTTCCAGTGCTTCCATGCAGCCTTGTTCCAGCTTATTTATATTGTCTGTTACTTTAAATTCAAGTATTATAGCCCTGCCTTTACGTATTCTTTTAGTTTTAAGGGTTAAATCATATCTCCCAAGACCGCTTTCCCTGTTGGATTTTATAAGGTATTTATTGTTATTTTTCAGAAGCCCTGCAATAAAACCATGATAGTATGATTCTTTATAGTCATAAAAACTTATTGTGTCCATAAGCTGTTCTGTAATAATATCAGATGCAGTTTCACAGTCCCCATCCTCAAATGCTTTTACGAGCCCTGATAAATCCTGTTTTTCTATACATTGTAAAGACCATTCCCGTATATTATTTTCATATATATAAAGTATTTCTTCATTTGGTATTGTCATGGAAAGGTATATCTGCCGTTCCATAAATTTTTTTTCTACAGCTTTAAGGTAGCCTGTAAAAAACAGGAAATTCCATAAGTTATCCTGGGATTTATAGATATCGGCATAGGTGATATCTTCATGTACTGGTTTTTCTATTGTACCACCAGCAATAAGCTCCTCAAGTTCCTGCCTTGTGGTATCATCTGCATTTTCAATTAATTCACGCACAATGCTGTTTGATGATGTGTTAGACCAGTAAGGTTTTGGAAATTCTGTATTCTTGTGGGATATATTCTTTACATAATTTATTACACTCCAGGGGTTATACACTTCTGTATTTCCAAAAAGATATCCGTCATACCAGTTTTTTACTTCATTCTTTCTGTCAATTATGTCATAAGCTTGGAGAAAACCGTCTGTTTCATCTTGTGTAAATCCAAAATATTCTGCATAATCTTCATTAAGCACAGATACAATGTCAAGATTATTAAGTCCTGTAAATATACTTTCCCTGCTGATACGGAGACAGCCTGTCACTATTGCAAATTTAAGGCTTTCATTTGTTTTTAATGCAGACTCAAAAAGTGAACGTATGAAGGAAACCATTTCATCATAAAAACCATTGAAATAAGCATTTTCAAGTGGTACATCATATTCATCAATGAGTATGATTACTTTATGTTTATGGTATTTTTCAAGGCACTTTGATAAAGTCTGCAATGCTGTGCAGTATTCAGACATTGGTGCTGTCCCTTCCATTAAAGAAAGAAATTCTTTTTTTTCGGATGGAAGCAGGAACTCCCCTTCCATTATATAGCTATGCCGTCTGTATTCTTTTACAAGCTCTTTCTGTAGTTTTTCGGAAGCTGTCCCAAATTCTGGCTGTTTAGCAGATTTTAATGACAGGAATATTACTGGGTATTGTCCCATATGTTTTGTATATTCTTCACCTGCTGCCATAATCTTTTTACCCTGGAAATATACAGAATTATCTGCCACTGTCCCGTCTGGAAGCATTTCTTTTTCAAAGAAAGTTTTTAACATGCTCTGTGCTAATGTTTTACCGAACCGCCTTGGACGTGTAAACAACGTGACCATGCTTTTCTGTTCCAGTATATCTCTTATAAGCAGGGTTTTATCTATATAATAATATCCGTCTTCTATCATCTGTTTATAAAATTCGACACCTATAGGTATTGGTTTTTTACGTTTCATAGAAGCATACCTCCTTTTTACTGTTATCCTTATTATAGCATACTTATGTTCCTGGAAGTAGTATTTTTGCAGGTAGTATTTATTTATAAACCACTTTCAGGCTTTAAACCACTTTAAAACCAGTTGTAAACCACTTTTTAAACCACTCTTGTTACAAATTGGTGCTGTTTTTATCCATTTAATGCCATTTTCCATATAACCCATAAATAAAACAAAAACCACCAGAACGCCCTTTTTACAAGGCTTCTGGTGGTTTCCCATTAGCAGGGGTGGAAGGAATCGAACCATCCTCTGGAGTTTTGGAGACTCTTATTCTACCGATGAACTACACCCCTTTATATATTAACAATACCACAAGTGATAACACTTATATCTGAAAAATAAAGAATACAATATTACTTATATTCTTCTGCAATACTATCTATCACATGCGACTTTGTTATTATATTATGTATTAACCCGGTTGTCAAGTAAAAAAATAATTTATTTTCATAGAATTATAAATCTGGATGTGGTACAATAACCATTATTAAAAATATCAAAACACCAGGTGGTATTAATTTTATGGAAAATATGAATAGCCGGAGTTCATTTTATGATATTAAGTCATTTTATAATAAAAATGCAAAGTTAAAAGCAAGTTATAATGGTATGCGTTACCAGGTAGAGCAGGCAGCAGGGGAACAGGAAGACGGAGGTTCTGACAAGAAACTTAAGGTATATGTCTGGCCTGAGCCGTTCTGTTTTGAAAAAACCCCAGACAAGTATAAACAGACAATGGAATTTGGATATAGTGAGGAAGGGCTGGATGCGGCATATAAGTGGGTTTGTGGATGTTATATGGAGAACCAGGAGAAGTGGGAACATGCAATGAAGTTTCCATTAGAGGCAGCTAAGGAAATGGGTCTTTTATAAGATACAATAAATATTAGGGGATTAATATCAAGCAATATTATAATAATAGCTTTAAGGGGGATTATTATGCAGACAAGAAAATGGCTTGAGGAAGGTTTTTGTCCTGTTGACAGGTATAACTGCCTTATGCCTGTTGAATATGAAGCAGAGGAGAAAAATGGAAAGGTTAAGGATTTCCATAAAAAAAGAATGGCGTGCAGGCATATTTTAAATGGAACTTGTGATAAAGAAACAGAATGTGTATTTTTCCAGAATTCGCCAGATGTACTTGCTGCAAATGCTATATGGTATGATTGTTAATAAATAAAAACTTATATAGCAGAAAAAATTTATACAAAAAAGTTTATATATATAAGTTTATATATTGCATATATAATAAAAAAATTATATAAAAGCAATATACTTTAAAATAATAATAAATTTATACAATAGAAATATTCTATAAAGAAAGGCTTGGGTTTTATGGCAAAACGTATGACAAAAAAGGAGAGGGAACGTGTTGGCAGGATAATGCAGCTTCTTGATGATGAATATGGCACAGAACACAGATGTTATTTAAACCATAACAATGCATGGCAGCTTTTAATAGCAACAATTCTTAGTGCACAGTGTACTGATGCAAGGGTAAATATAGTTACAAAGGATTTATTTGTTAAATATCCAACATTAGAAGCATTTGCAAATGCAGAACAGGAAGAACTTGAAAAGGATATACATTCTATAGGGTTTTATAGGAATAAAGCAAAAAATATTATTGCATGTACAAGAAGGCTTATTACAGAATTTAATTCAGAAGTACCAGACTCTGTGTATGACCTTGTTTCTCTGGCTGGAGTAGGCAGAAAAACTGCTAATGTTATAAGGGGAAATGTTTTTAATAAACCTTCTATAGTTGTTGACACACATGTAAAAAGGATATCTAAAAAACTTGGTTTTACAAAAGAAGAAGACCCAGAAAAAATAGAGTATGAACTTATGAAAGTTCTGCCAAAAGACCATTGGATATTGTATAATATACATATTATCACACTGGGGCGCAGTATATGTACCGCAAGAAGCCCGCAATGTGAAATATGTTTCCTTAAATATGAATGTCCATCGTCTGGTTTTTATAAAAAGCTTGTGTAATATGTCTTCACTAAAAGCAAAATTTGCTGGTTTATCCATATATAGCACATATGCAGCAACTGTATAATGGTATAGTTCTGTATATGGAAGGATTTGCCAGATTTATAAGTAATTTCCATTAGTATAATTATAGTATGCTTAAATAATATTCTTAAAACTCCTGTACAAGTTTTTTAAGTTTCAGTACTATTGAATTTTTCATAAAGAAAGTGCTGTTTTCTGCTTTATCAATAAGCGACTGGACTTTACCAGGCTCATTTTCTTCAAGGTAAATACTTGCAAGTGTAGTATATGTCCGTGTAATATCACTTCCAATTGAAATGGCATATTCAAGAACTTGCTTAGCGCAGTTTATATCTTGTTTCTGGCTGTAAAGAAAATTTCCCCATTTATCAAGGGAACGCAGGAACTGGGAAAAGTTCTGGTCATATTCTGTCAGCAGGTCAAGGTTAGCAGCACCATATTCTAATTTTAGTTCTGTGTTAGTTATGCCTGAAAGGTTAAGTATTTTTCTGGATGAAATGTCTTTTACTTCATCCTGTATACAGGCTTCTTCTTCATTATCCGTTATTGTAAATGGAAGAGCATTTTCAGGGACAACAATATAATTAAGGCCTGATATATCTTTTTTGCGTGTAAGGTTTGCTTTATGTTCCCGGCGTATAAATTCTTCCTTGGGATTATTTGTTTTATTATCCGCTTGTTTAGACTTGACGCGGAACCAGAATATGAATACAATAAAACATATAAATAAAACAGGCATGTTGTTATCATCCTTTCATGTGTTATAATTCTGCCAGTGGGATTGGAGGTAAAGTACAGTGAATTTTTTCAGGAAAAAGAACCAGCGTAAAGTTGCAGCGGTAATTTGCATTATTGTAATTATTGCAATGGTTGTGCCTATGGTGCTTGGTTCAGTTTTTTAAAGGTATTAAACCTGCATATATATTATGCAGGTTTTGTTATGCTGTAATTAAGTTATACATAATATACGAAAAAAAGTCAAATGTTTTAATAAATTTTGGCTTGTATAATTATTCATATGTGATAAAATAGACAAAGTAGTTGTTTTTGGAAAATTAAGTACAATAAAGATTAAAGACTAGTAAAGGTTCAGGTGGATATTATGGGAGGAAAAAATAAGTTATTAGCAGGAATATTTATTATTGGCTGTATTGTTATAATTGGTGTTGCTGCTACAATAAACATCTTGTCAAAGGCAAGTACCGCTGATGATAATGTTATGTACCAGGGAGTACAGATTGGCGGCGTTGATGTGGGAGGAATGACAGAAGAAGAGGCAGCGGAAGTTATTAATAAACATATTGAAGATATGGTGAACCGCCCTGTTAAGATAATTATAAATGGCAATACTGTTGAAACTACATTTGCAGAACTAGGTTTTGCCAATGATGGGAATACCCATATAACAGAAGCGTTTAAGGCAGGAAAGCCAGAAAGCTTTATGGAGCGTATATTTGGTTCAGTATCAAAAAAGGATAAGGAATATAATTTAGGTTTTACATTGGATAAAGAAGCTGTACAAAAATTTGTAAAAGAAAAGTGTACAATATATGATGTAAGTGCAAAAAATTCGAGGCTTAAATATAAGAAGAATGGGAAGTTTAAGGCTACAAAAGACCGTACAGGGCTTAAGTTACAGGTCTCTGAAACAGTTGATAAAATTATAGATGCAATAGAAGGCAATTTAACAGATGGGTCTGTTGAAGTTGAAGCTGTTGTTAAAACTACAGAACCTAAATATACACGTGAGGTTATATCCAGGTGTAAAGATATGATAGGGTCTTATTCTACATCATTTTCTACGTCAACAGCAGCACGTGCCAATAATGTGCAGACAGCAGCAAAGTATATTAATGGTACAATACTTTATCCTGGAAAAGTATTTTCTACTATAAAAGTTATAAAAGACCGTACAGAGGAAAATGGTTACCAGTCTGCTCCAGAGTATTCAAGTGGAAAGGTAGTTGATGGTATAGGTGGTGGCGTGTGCCAGGTTTCTACAACGCTTTATAATGCTGTGCTTAATGCAGAGCTGGAAGTGGTTGAACGTTCCCCACATTCAATGGTTGTTGGATATGTGGCGGTGTCAAGGGATGCAGCAATTGCTGGGACTTACAAAGATTTTAAGTTTAAAAATAATACGGATGTGCCAGTATATATCTGGGCAGATGCATCAGGTGGTACTTTAAGCTTTAAAATATATGGTGAGGAAACAAGGCCAAAGAACCGTAAAATTGAATTTGAGCCAGAAATATTAGAAACAATACAGCCAGGTGCAGATGTTATTACTGAAGATAAAAGCCTTCCTTCTTCTTACAGGACAGTTACACAGTCTGCACATGTTGGTTACAGGGCAAAACTATGGAAGGTGGTTTATATAGATGGCAAAGAGAAGGAAAGAAAGGAACTAAACACAAGCACATATAATGCTGAGCCACAGTATGTAACTGTAGGAAACCAGGGACCTTCACAGACAGCAAAGCCATCAGGCAGACCAAAGGCTTCAAAAGAGCCAGAAGAAACGGATAAGCCAGAAGCAACTAAAAAACCACAGGCAACTAAGAAACCGCAGGCAACTAAAAAGCCAGAAGCAACTAAAAAGCCAGAGGTTACTAAGAAACCAGAGGCTACCAGGAAGCCAGAGGCTACAGAAGCACCAGAAGTGACAGAAGCACCAGCAGATACCGGGCCAGCGGAAGAATCAGATAATCTGGAGGGATAGTATGGATATTGGAAAAGTTCCTGAAAATATACTTAAAAGGTCTGTTTTTAAATATCTGCACCACCACAGAAAAGAAGTGCTTATACATCCTGGTATTGGTGAGGACTGCTGTGCAGTGGAGGCAGGAAGTGGTGAAATAATGGTATTTTCTACAGACCCTGTTACAGGTGCAGAGAAAGGTGCAGGCAGGATTGCTGTCCATATTAATGCTAATGATATAGCTTCAAGCGGGGCAGAGCCAGTAGGCATACTTGCCAGCATTATAATGCCGCCAGATGCCAGTGAAGCATCTCTAAAGGAAATAATGAAAGAGATAAGCCAGGCATGTGACGAACTTGGAATAGAGGTAATGGGAGGCCATACAGAAGTTTCAGATATTGTAAAAAGGACTGTTATAAATATAACATGTGCCGGAAAAGTACGGAAAGGGCATTTTATACCAGCAGGAGGACTTTCTGAAGGTGATGATATTGTTATGACAAAGTGGGCAGGCCTTGAAGGGACTTCTATTATTGCAGAAAGCAAAGCAGAAATCCTTCAGGAAACATTGCCAAAAGTGCTTGTAGAAACAGCAGCATCATTTAAAGAATACCTTTCAATTGTGCCAGAAGCCAGGATAGCAGCAGCAAATGGTGCTACTGCAATGCATGATGTTACAGAGGGCGGGATATTTGGGGCACTCTGGGAGATGGGGGAAGCTTCAGGAACAGGGATAACAGCCTGCTTGCACAAAATACCTGTAAGACAGGAAACCATCGAGGTATGTGAGGTATTTAACATAAACCCGTATATGTTAATTTCGAGTGGAAGCCTTCTGATAGGCTGCCCTAATGGAAACCAGCTTGTAGAAGAACTTTCAATGAATGGCATACCAGCAGCAGTTATTGGAAGGGCAGTAAATGGAAATGCAAGGGTGGTTACTAGTGGTGGTGAAACAAGGTATCTTGGGCCAGCCGCCAGTGATGAATTGTATAAAGTAGTGTAATTATAATGTATTATCGTTTATATAGAAGCATAGTTAATATTAAAGATGCATGTATTATTTTAGTAAGGCATCTAAATAAAGAAAGCCGGGGAATATTTATGAAAAAAGAAATTCTTGATATAATTAGTAAAAACAGCCGTTATTCGACAGAAGACCTTGCCTCTATGACAGGGGCAGATAAAGAAACTGTAGAACGTGAAATAAAGGAAATGGAAGATGATAAGATTATTTGTGGCTATCCTGCTCTTATTAACTGGGATAATACAAGCCATGAAAGGGTTACAGCGCTGATTGAGGTTAATGTTACCCCGCAGCGTGATATGGGATTTAATAAAGTTGCAGAACGTATATATAAGTTTGAAGAAGTAGAAAGCGTTTACCTTATGTCAGGGGGGTTTGACCTTACTGTGCTGATACAGGGAAAAAGCATGAAAGAGGTTGCCAGGTTTGTTTCAGAGAAACTTTCAACTCTTGAATATGTTAATAGTACAGCGACATATTTTGTATTAAAGAAGTATAAAGAGCATGGAATAGTAATAGAAGAAGAGCACGATGGCAAAGAAAGGATGTTGGTTACACCATGAGAAACCCATTGTCAGAAAAAGTGACTGGAATTAAACCTTCCGGCATAAGAAAATTTTTCGATATAGTAAGTGAAATGAAAGATGCGATTTCACTTGGTGTTGGCGAGCCGGATTTTGATACACCATGGCATATCAGGGAAGAGGGTATTTATTCACTTGAAAGAGGAAGGACTTATTATACTTCAAATGCAGGCCTTAAAGAATTGAAAGAGGAGATATCAGAATACCAGAAAAGGCGTTTTGGGCTGGATTATAACCCATCAGGAGAGATATATGTAACAGTTGGCGGAAGTGAAGCTATAGATGGCGCACTACGTGCAATGCTTGATTCTGGAGATGAGGTAATAATCCCGCAGCCAAGTTATGTTTCTTATGAACCTTGTGTAGTCCTTGCTGATGGTGTGCCTGTAGTTATAGAATTAAAAGAAGAAGATGAGTTTAAGCTTAAAAAAGAACAGCTTGAAGAAGCAATAACAGATAAGACTAAAGTACTTATCCTTCCATTTCCTAATAATCCTACAGGTGCAATAATGACAGAAAAAGACTTGGAAGGTATTGCAGAAGTTATTTTAAAACATGATTTGTTTATTATTTCAGATGAAATATACTCCGAACTTACATATGGCAGCCGCCATGTTTCAATCGCATCATTTCCAGGCATGAAAGAAAGGACTATTGTTATTAATGGTTTTTCAAAGTCATATGCAATGACAGGATGGCGTCTGGGATATGCCTGCGGGCCAAAAATAATATTAGACCAGATGCTTAAAATACACCAGTTCGCAATAATGTGTGCACCTACAACAAGCCAGTATGCAGCAGTAGAAGCATTGCGCAATGGTGATGATGATGTGGGGTATATGCGTAATGAATATGACAGGCGCAGGAAATTCCTTATAAAAGCATTGCGTGGTATGGGAATGGAATGTTTTGAACCTTTTGGGGCGTTTTATGTATTTCCATGTATCAAGAAATATGGCATGTCTTCGGATGAGTTTGCGGAAGCACTGCTTACAGAAGAGAAGCTTGCAGTAGTGCCAGGTACAGCGTTTGGTGGATGTGGTGAAGGATTTATAAGAATATCTTATGCATATTCAATAGAAGATTTAAAAAATGCGTTAGAACGTTTAGAAAGGTTTATTAACAGGCATAAGTAATTTCTGGCTGTGCCTGTCCAGGAGGGAATTATGTTTAATATAGTACTTCTTGAACCTGAAATGCCAGCTAATACGGGCAATATAGGGCGTACATGCTGTGCAACAGGTGCTAAGCTGCATCTTATAGAGCCGATGGGTTTCAGGGTTAATGACAAGATGGTTAAAAGGGCAGGGCTTGATTACTGGGATGACCTGGATGTACAGATATATGACTGTTATAGTGATTTTCTTTTAAAGAACCCGGCGGCAGCAGAAAAGATGTATATGGCAACTACTAAGTCGAAGCAGGATTATACAGAAGTAAATTATGAGCCTGGCAGTTATATAATGTTTGGCAAGGAAAGTGCAGGAATTCCAGAGGAAATACTTGTAAATTCAAAAGAAACTGCAATAAGAATTCCTATGAACCACAATATACGGTCATTAAATCTTTCAAACTCAGTTGCCATAGTTTTATATGAAGCACTCAGGCAGAATAATTTTAGTGGCATGCAGATGGAAGGGGAACTCCACCGGCTTGGCTGGGATTAGTTTTAGTTTAGAAAAAGGTAAATTATTATAGGAAAAAGTCTTTAAATATTCAGGCTTGTTAGTTAAATATACACATAATTACTTTTTGGTTTTTGTAGATATTTAATAAAAAATGGTTAAATTCAAAAAAGATGTTGAAAAACTTATCAAATAAGAATAGAATAATTAACGTTGTAAATTATAATATTATCTGGGAATATTGTTATAGGCCATTACATATTTAGTTCCCGTTTTAAACGGAAGAAAGGGAGGAATATAATGAGCGGAGCAAAGGGCAAGATTGCAGTTTTGACTAGTGGCGGTGATGCGCCAGGAATGAATGCAGCTATCCGGGCTGTTGTACGTACAGGAATTGCAAGAGGTTATGAGGTATATGGAGTAAGAAGGGGATATAATGGTATTCTTAAAAAAGAAATGAACCTTATGTCATTTACAGATGTTTCTGAGAAACTCCAGCATGGTGGTACATTTTTGTTTACTGCAAGGAGTGCAGAATTTGGTGAAGATGCAGGAAAGCGCAAGGCTGCAGCGATATGCAAGGAACTTGGCATAGATGCCCTTATTGTTATTGGTGGTGATGGTTCATTTACAGGAGCTAAGAACCTTTCAAAATATGGTGTGAATGTTATAGGAATACCAGGTACTATTGACCTTGATATAGCTTATACAGAGTATACAATAGGCTTTGATACAGCCGTTAATACAGCTATGGAAGCTATTGACCGCCTGCGTGAAACTTCTAATTCACATGAGAGGTGCAGTGTTGTTGAAGTTATGGGACGTTCTGCCGGCTATATAGCACTATGGTGTGGAATTGCAAATGGTGCAGAGCAGATTTTGCTTCCAGAAAAGTTTGATAATAATTATGATATGCTGATTGAACAGATTAAAAAGAACCGCAAGTCAGGAATGACACACCAGATTATAATTAATGCTGAAGGCATAGGACATTCTTATGGGCTGGCTAAAGAGATTGAAAAGGCTACAGGTATTGAAACACGTGCTACAATACTTGGACATTTACAGCGTGGCGGAAGCCCTACTGCACGTGACAGGGTAACTGCTTCAATAATGGGTGCATATGCCGTTGACATGATAGACCAGGGAAAGCAGAACCGCCTTATTGGATATAAAAATGGACATGTATATGATATAGATATAGAAGAAGCATTTGCAATGCAGAAGGATATTGATGAATATGAATACCAGGTAGCAGGAATTCTGGGCACAAGGTGCAGCTACAACATATAATTTTCCAGCCAGGCATACAGTGTTGTTTAAGTGCATTGGATGTTTCTGGTATTTGTTTAATACGACATCGCAAAATTTAATATATAAAAATGAACAGAGTAGGATGCCATGCGTTAAGTGCCAAAGGATGGGAAGTTGCCTTTGGACGAAAAGCTTAGTCTTGCGGTGTGGCAACCGCATCCGCTGTCAGAACAGGTGAAATAAGCACTCATTCCGGGATGTACTACTATGGGTGCTTATTTTTGCCATTTCCAGGATTGTTACTGGATTTCTGCTGTCTGTTCCATTCATTAAGAAAGGACATGAAGCTATGTTAGAATTAATTAAAACTGTATTTTCCAGTGATATTTCAAGATACATATTTGTATCACTGGCAATTCTTGTAATATTTTGTGCACTGGCACAGAAAAAGAAAATTTCTGTAAAAAGTATTGCATTAATGGGGCTTATGATATCACTTCATATAGTATTTGTAAGGTTTCTTGCAATACAGACATGGAATATAAAAATAAGCTTTGGTTTTCTGCCACTTGTAATTACAGCAATTTTACTTGGGCCTGTAGAGGCAGGTATAGTTGGGGCTGTAGCTGATTTTATTGGTGCAGTTATATTCCCTGTAGGGGCATATTTTCCAGGGATGACACTTACAGCACTGCTTACAGGCATTGTATGGGGGCTGTTCCTTTATAAGAAGTTTTCAATTCCAAGGGTAATATGTGCTGCTGCCATTAATAACTTTTTATTTAGTATGCTGCTTAACGGGTACTGGATATCAATATTGTATGGAAGCCCGTTTGCTGGCATATTACAGGTGAGAGTGCCACAGGCATTTTTTATGTTTATGGCACAGATAGTGGTAATACCAGTGCTACAGGAAGTCTTATTTAAGAGAATTAAATTAATATTTGACAATCCAGCAGTAAATTAGAAGATAATATAAGAAATATAAAAAGACTGGCAGTATCCCGGATGCCAGTCTTTTTTATTACCATAAAGGGAAAGTATTTTATAAATGTAATGCCTGGTCTGCTGCTGGAAGGGAAAAGATAAATTCTGTGCCAACACCCTCTGTACTTATTACATTTATATTTTCACCATGTGCTTCTATAATTTCTTTAGTAATTGAAAGCCCAAGCCCTGTTCCCTTTTTGTCTTTGCCGCGGGAAAGGTCTGTTTTATAGAACCTGTCCCATACTTTATTTATATTGTCTTTAGGTATGCCAATTCCGTGGTCTTTAACTGATACAAATGCCTTTGTATTACGTTTTGCAGTATGGATTTCAATAACTGAATTGTTGTGGCTGAATTTAACTGCATTATCGAGCAGGTTTTGTATAACCTGTTCAATCTTGCTTATATCTGCTTTTACCATAAGGCTTTTGGCATCAAATGTAAGTTCCAGGGAAACCTGTTTTTCTGTACATCTCTGTTCAAATGCAGCAGAGCAGCGTTTTATTTCATAGTTTATGTCAAATGTTGAAATATCCATTGGCACTCCGCCATTTTCAAACTGTCCAAGTGTAAGCAGGCTGCTTGTAAGCTTTGCCAGCCTTTCAGTTTCAAAAAGTATAATATCAAGATATTTATTCTGTAGTTCCTGGGGGATAGTCCCGTCCAGAAGTGCCTGTGTATAGCCTTTAACTGAAGTAAGCGGTGAACGGAAGTCATGTGATACATTTGCAATAAACTTACGCTGGTAATTATCCATGTCAGACATTTTATCAGCCATATACCTTATTGCACCTGCAAGCTCTGCATGTTCATTGTCTGGTATCCTCGCCATAGGGTAGTCAAACTGTCCTATGGCATATTTCCTTGCTGCTTTTGTCATTATTTTTACGGGCATTGCAGTCTGTATATACAAGTAAAACATTATAAACATAAGTATAGTTACAAATATAATAAAACACAGTACAACTGCATCGGTATATTGTACTGCCTGGCTGTGCAGCGGTTTAAGTTCCTTTGTAATTATTATATAGTATAAGGTTTCCATTGATTCTGTCACAGGATAGATAACAGCAGTACATTTGCCAGGCAGAAGCCCGTTTATATCTGTTTCATGTATTGTCTGGCCCGAAAGGAAGTGCTTGTCATAATTATTTATAAATTCCCCCTCGCAGTTATATAATTTATCAGAGTCAATGACAACCATGCTGTCTGGCTTTGTAACAATAATACGTGAGTCTGTTATTTGCTGCATAGAAGAAAAATAGTGCCTTAATGCAATAAATGTACTTCCAGCCGTAAGATACGGTGCTGAAAGGTAGTCTGTGGCAATCATGCTGGCTTCGTTATAAAGTGAAGTTTTTGCCTTAGTTAAAATTTTCTCATATACAAGTGAAACCCCATAGGTGTTTAAAATTACCAGGGATGATATTATAATAAATGCATATGACAGTAAAAATTTAGTCCTTAGTGAAAATTTCATATTTAACTCCGTTTTCCATGATACTCAAACTTATATCCGATGCCCCATACTGTTTTAATATCCCAGTCAGGGTGGTTTTTGAATTTTTCACGCAGCCTTTTAATGTGTACATCAACTGTACGTGTATCACCAATATAGTCATAACTCCATATATGGTCTAAAAGCTGTTCCCTTGTAAACACCTGGTTAGGGTGTGATGCAAGAAAATAGAGCAGTTCAAGTTCCTTTGGAGGCATCTCTATCCTGCTGCCATTATACGTTACAGAATAATCAGTCTGGTTTATAACCAGGCCAGGGAAAGATACACATTCTTTAGGCAGGTTTTCATCTGCCTGCGCAGTTTTGTCTGGTGTAAAACGGCGCAATACTGCCTTTACCCTTGCAACCATTTCTTTTGAGTCAAAAGGTTTCATAATATAGTCGTCTGCACCAAGTTCAAGTCCCAGGACTTTATCAAATGTTTCACCCTTTGCAGAAAGGAGTATTACAGGAAGAGAGGAAGATTTCCTTATTTCCCTTAATACCTCATAACCATCAATTCCAGGCAGCATTATATCAAGCAGCATAAGGTCAGGCATATATGATTTAACAGCCGAAAGCGCTGCTTCGCCGTCATTAGCAATTTTTGTATCAAAACATTCCTTTGTAAGATAAAGAGACACTAATTCTGCTATATTTTCATCATCATCTACAATTAATATTTTCTGTTTTTCTAGCATTGGTTTTCTCCAGTCTGAAATATTTATTTGAATTCTGCTATAGTTACACCCATATCACCTTCGCCAAATTCACCAAGGCGGAAAGACTTAACATATTTTGTGCGTTTAAGATGGCTGTGTACAGCATTGCGCAAAGCACCTGTGCCACGTCCGTGTATAATAGTGACCTGTGTCATGTGTGCAAGGTAGGCGTCATCAAGATATTTGCCAAGTACAGGCATTGCTTCATCAACCGTCATGCCTATAAGGTTTACTTCCTGGTGTATGGAATAAGCCTTATCCATCCTGATACTGCCGCTTCCTGGTTTTTTCCTGTTGTTTTTGTTTTCTGGCTTTGCCTGCTTTACAATTTCAATATCCCTAAGGTTTACCTTTGTTCTTAAAAGCCCTGCCTGTACAAATAAATCACCTTTATCATTTGGAAGGGTGCTTACTGTACCCATTGAATTAAGTGATAAAATCCTGACATCTGAGCCTATCATAAGGTCAGATGCCTTAACAGTCTTTGCTTTGGCCTGGGTTTTCTGTACAGCAGCTTTAGCCTGGCTTTTATCAAGTTTATTTCTTAAATCTGCCCTTTGTGCTTCCATTTCACGGATATGTTTGTCGCTCTGTGCCCATTTTGTATATTTCCGTATAGTTTCATCGGCATATTCCTTCGCTTCATTAAGTACTCTTGCCGCTTCTTCATTTGCATTCTGGAGTATGCGCTCCTTAGAGCTTTCAAGTTTTTCTGTCTTTTCACGGAGTTCTTTCTTCAGCGCAGATATTTCCTTTCTGCTTTCAGATGCCTGGGTGCGCTCTTTTTCAAGCTCAAGCCTTGTCTGTTCAAGGCTGCTTATAACGTCTTCAAACTGCTTTGCATCTGAAGATACATGGACTTTGGCATCTTCTATTATATCACTGGAAAGCCCAAGCCTTCCAGATATCGCAAATGCGTTACTTTTGCCAGGGACACCAATTAAGAGACGGTATGTTGGGCGCAGTGTTGCCACATCAAATTCGCAACATGCATTTTCTACGCCAGGTGTCTGCAAGGCATAGAGTTTTAATTCACTGTAATGGGTAGTTGCCATAACTATTGAACCACGTTTGTGCAGGTTGCTTAAAATTGCAGTTGCAAGTGCAGCACCCTCTACAGGGTCAGTACCAGCACCAAGTTCGTCAAAAAGCACAAGGCTTTCCTCATCAGCTTCTTTAAGGATTGAAACAGTATTTACCATATGTGATGAAAATGTACTAAGGCTTTGTTCAATACTTTGTTCATCACCAATATCTGCAAATACTTCTTTAAATATCCTAAGACATGAACCATCAAATGCAGGAATATGCAGGCCTGCCTGTCCCATAAGAGTAAAAAGCCCTATGGTTTTGAGTGAAACAGTTTTACCACCAGTATTAGGGCCAGTTACAACCAGAAGTGAAAAATCTTTGCCAACATTCAGGTCTATAGGTACTACCTTTTTACTATCTATAAGCGGATGGCGGCCTTTTTTAATCTCAATATAGTTTTCCTCTGGGAATTTTGGCTCAGTTGCACGCATTTTTTTGGAAAGCATTGCTCTGGCAAATATAAAGTCCAGTTCTGAAAGCACATTAAAATCCTGGCTTATAAAGAATTCCTGTTCTGCTGCCAGGTTACTTAAATCTGCAAGTATTTTTTCAATTTCCTGCTGTTCTTTTATTTCAAGCTCACGTATTTCATTATTCAGCTTAACAATAGATGCTGGCTCTATAAAGAGGGTAGAACCAGTAGAAGACTGGTCATGCAGCATCCCGCTGAAAGAAGAACGGTATTCTGACTTTACTGGAAGGCAGTACCTGCCATTGCGCATAGTTATAATTGCATCCTGTAACATGCCGCGGCTGCTGCCGTTTAAAATGCTGCCAAGCTGTTCATGGATTTTATCACCTGATGCTTTAAGCTTGCGCCTGGTCTGTGAAAGTCCAGGGCTTGCATCGTCTGCGATTTCATCTTCTGCCAGTATGCACCGCCTTATTTCCTGCATAAGCGGGAAGAGGGGTTCAATAAGCTGGTATCTTTCATTTAAAGAGTCGCCAGTCTCATCGCTTTCGCCAAGGCTCTGGCGGAAGAAATTCTTAATACGTCCCGCTGTATTTAAGAGGGCAGAAACTGCAAGAAGTTCACCAGCCCCAAGAATTGAGCCTGTTTTAAGGCGCACAAGGCTCTGGCGTATATCAGAAATGCCGCTGAAAGATATTTCGCCCTGGGTAAGTATATGTGTGAGCGCATCAGAAGTTTCACGCTGCGCTGCCAGCACCCATTCCCTGTCACTGTGTGGAAGCAGGCTGCGGCAGAACTCTTTGCCAGCAGGGGAAAAGGCAAGGTCTTCAAGTTGTTTTATAATTTTATCATACTCTAAAGTATGCAAAGCTTTATCATTCATAAATACTAATATCTCCATTCTATATTGCGTTTAATTTAATTTGTAGCAAACTAGTTCCTGTTTTAAGGAAATAACAGGCTGGAATAATTGCAAAGCAGTGTGGTAAGCACTGGTTATATAATACACTAGAACATCCAGTATTATCAATAGGAATATAGGATAATTTCACGTCCGTTTCATAAATTCCTGTACAATAAACTGTATACAGGATAATTTGCAGTTATCCTGTTTTTGTGGATTAACGGACACAGGGTTTTCCAGTGTCCAGCTGGTATTCTTACATTCCAGTGCACGCTTCCGCTACATCAGCCCACGCAGCGGCACATAAAGCCCATATGCCACAAAAAAAGGCATTTTTGCAGCATATGGGCTTAAATGCCGGCGGTGCTGAAGTGCACCTGTCATGTAAGAATATCCAGCCTGGACATGTAAAACCTGCTGTATGCTGGCAAAATTCCAGAAAAATACTTGTTAACTGGAAATTATGTTGTGGGGAAGATAGTCCAGGCAAACGGAAACCTGGTGGTATATTTTCTGTATTAGCAGATATACAACAGTTACTATTACACTGTCTGGCAAGTGGCTGGCGGAATAATCCCCGCCACCCCATTTCCAGTTATCTGTTTATTTTGTGTTTTAATGTAAATTTTTGATGACAGGTTTCTGTTGCCAGATGCCATGAATTATTCCGTAAAAGGGGTACTTTGGCATCGCCGGCGTTTAAATCCCGTACTTTGGGATTTTATGCGCCGCTGCGTATGCCACCGTAGCGGAAGCGTACCCCTGTACGGAATATTCTGGCCTGGCAACAGAAACCGTCCGTTTACCATACACAGGATAACTGCAAATTACAACGCATAAAAACTATAAAACCTACCTTTTGCGGTATTTTTTCATAATCACTAGTTCATATACCAGCATTGTTGTTATAATAAGAACTATACATCCAGCTATTGATAAAAACAGCAGTGGTGAATTTTGTCCTGCCAGCATAGGCAGTCCCAGTATTGCAAAAACCACACCAAAGCAGCAGAATAATTTTCCTACTGCTTTGTTATATTTCTTAGTATCAGTAACTTCACACATTTTTACATTTGCCCAGAAACCTGCTGGTTCACTGGCACGGAAGCATGAAATCCCAATTACTAAAAATATGCCACTGCAAATACACCATATAACAAATCCTATTATACCTCCTGCATCCATAATAATCCCTCCTTATTATATAATTTAACCATTTTATAATATACACTCCATCTGGCAGTCATAAGGCTCTTTTTCTACATGCTCTTTATTATATACTTGTGCTTCCACACACCCAAGGGCTTTATAAAATGCCTGGCTTTCAACAGCAGAATGTGCAGAAATATATAATTTTAATGCCCCTTTCTTCTTTGCCCATTCACTGGCAGCATTAAAGAGTGTTTTTCCAATTCCCTTTCCACGCATATCCTCTGACACATGTATACTTGATAAATCAAGATATTTTTGTACACCGCCAGATAAACCAGGTTCTACAGACACAAAGCCCTTCAGGACACCATTATGGAAAGCAGCATAGACAAATCCGCCTGTAGCAGACGTATTCTTTAAGCAGCTAACCAGAACTTCATAATCCTTTTGTGTCCAGTCATCAATAAAAGGGGCATCTTTAATTATCCATTCTCCATTTATCTTTCTCCAGCATTTTGTAACTTCCTGGTGTCTTATAAATCCATTAAATAATTCCTGGCAAATTTCATCTTTGCTTAATCTCCTGTACTCTGTCATTTGCTTTCCCCTTTTTTAACTTCAAATTTGTATTAAGTCCAGAATTGGTATTATCAATTTTAATATAGTTTGCAAACCATGCCTGATTGCCATTAATGTTCTTTGCACTTATTATATCTGATTATACCAGGATTATCAACCATACTTTTATATAATTAAATATTTACAAAGGAATATAGAAAAATATAACGCACTTTTAATAATTGTATCTATATAACACAAGAGAGCTGGCATATACCAGCTCTCTTAAGTATGCATCCGCAAACACATACCCCAATTAATATCTATACTATACAACATTTATTCTAAAAATGCAAGTTTTATAAAAAATTTTTCAAAATATTCATCCTTGCTGCAAGGTCTGGATGAATAACGGTTGCTGCAACATTTGAATTAACAGCATCTTTATACTTCTTTGTTATTTTTTCAAACTCACTTATAAATTCTTTGTTTTCTATATCTGGTACTTTAAGTAATTTCATATAATAACACATAAGTATTATATAATCCCCTATTGTTTTAAAATTTATATAAGGCAGACCAATATCAATCTGTAAACATTTTTTCATAGCGCCATCAGGGTCAATATTACGGAACCTTGTATCAAAAACAACTGCATTATGTGCAACTGCATTTCTCAAATCCTTTAATGTATATATGTATTTATATATTAATTCCCTGTTAGTATCACACGAAACATTAATCCCCAGCCTCCTTGAAATATAATCCCTTACATCATATTTAAGACATGATAACAAATATCCAAATTCTCCCATCGTCATAATTTCAAATAGTGCCCAGACAGGAACATCTGAATATCCTACATTATTATAAAAACGGGTTATCTTAGTATTATTCTTTTTATATGCATATACAAGGCTAGACTGTATAGTATTCTGCAAATTAAGTTTACATTGTTGCATCTTCTTTTTTTGTTCTGTTGTAGCTGATACTGGTGCATTATTATAACTACTAACGGCTTTATCATACATATCCTGGATAGATTCTGAATTGGCATTTATTAATATACTTTCTAATGCAATATTTTTGACTGCTGTTTCAATATACATCATCTTTCCATAAATTAGTGATTTCAAATCAGAGTCATATTGAATTGTAGCATAAATCTCATTATATGAAACAAATGGCAGACGCCTCTGTGCATTTCTAAAGAAACGGTATCCTTTATAACCATGGAAATATCCTGTATTTATAAGTTGTTGTTTCTGCGTGCTGCCCTCTATATCAATGCCACTGTCACGTAAATGCTGCATCAAATCATCTGTTGTTTTATAACCCATAAATAGTCCCCTGTCATTTTTTATTATATAATTATAATTTATTCTCTAAAAAAAGACAAGTTATATATAAACTATTTTGTGAAAGATTATAATTTAAAACAAATAAATAAACAATTGTCTGCCTGGTATTCTTCTGTCCATTTTGAATTATATGGGTTATGGTATCCATATATACCACCTGCACCTGTTTCTGTAATTAAGAACGGCTTTCCTGCCACTTCTGCCTGTACATCTAATTCCATGCTGGCATCTGCAATATTCTTTACAGCTGCCCCTTTGCTTAATAAATACATTATTTTCCAGTTCTGCTGTTATAAAAGCTTGTATTAAAAATGCATATAAGAACAGATATACTGTTAATACCAGATTTCATTACCAGTTTTGCGTCTTTCATGTATAAGGCTCCATACTTCACTTTCTTCAGGCATTACCCGCAACGCCCCTTTTCTTGTAGTTATAATGGACGAAGCAGCATTAGCAAACCCTAACATATCATGCATCCTGTGCGCATCCATGCCATCAATGCCATAATCCAGTACCCAGTTTAATACACATGCCATAAATGTATCACCTGCCCCGGTTGTTTCAATGGTATCTTTATTTAAAAACGGCGCACATTCTGCCTTTGTGCCATTGCAATAAGCACGGCTTCCTCTCCTGCCCATTGTAGCACATATAAGCGGCACATTATATTTTTCCTGTATTCTTGAAACACCCTGGTCAATATCTTCTGTCCCAGTAAAAAATGCTATCTCATCATCTGAGATTTTTAGTATATCACACTGGCAAATTCCATATGAAATTTTTTCTTTTGCCTTGCTAATACTATCCCATAAAGGAGGGCGCAGGTTTGGGTCAAATGAAACAAGTGCACCAGAGTCTTTTGCAGCTTTTACTGCTTCTTTTGTTGCCTCTTCTGTTCCTGTATCTGTCATGGACAGGCTTCCAAAATGGAAAATCTTTGTATTCTTTATCAATGAATAATTGACTTCCTCTTTCCTAAGCATCATATCCGCCCCAGGATTACGGTAAAACGAAAAACTCCTGTCCCCGTCTGGTGCAGTATGGACAAATGCAAGTGTTGTAGGAACTTTGCTATCCATAACAACATTGCTGGTGTCAATTCCCTGTCCTGCCACTACATCCTTAAGCATCCTGCCAAAAGAGTCATCTCCCACTTTACCTATAAAAGCTGTTTTCTTGCCAAGGCGCTGTAACATTGCCAGAACATTACAAGGCGCACCGCCAGGATTTGCTTCAAACACAGGGTTATCCTGGGAACTAGTTCCATTTCCTGTAAAATCCACCAGTAATTCCCCAAGTGCCACCACATCAAATATCTTCAAACAAAACACCATCCTTTATTTAATCCAGCTCTATACTATATTTTTCTATATCTGCCATTGCAGTCCCGTCACATTCAAACTCAATGCCAGCAGCTTCCAATGGTGTATAAAAAACGGAAGTAAATGTCTGGATTCCATCATTTACAAATAATTCTACAGAAAACTTATCAAAAATCAAGTGTAATTTTAACTTATCCCCAGTTTTTTTAATTTTCATTGTCCTTTTGCATACAACATCCCTTATCATCCCTGAATATGTGCGGTCATACTCAATAACCTGTTCATCACGGATATAGCGGAAATAAATGGAATATTTTTCATTTGTTGCAAAATAAATAGTAAATGTTTTATAATCCCCACAAAGCAGTTCCAATTCCAGGCTGGTAACACGTCCGCTAATCCCTGGAAGTGTACATCTGCCTGATATTTCTTTTTCCTTATAGACCACCTGGTCTTTATAGTAATTCTTTAATTCTTTTACTGGAGCCTGGTATAATAACCCGTCCTTAATTTCAAGCTGCCTTGGGACTGTCATCATGCCATTCCATTTCTGTTCCTGTGGCCTTATATCCATATCCCATGACTTCATCCATGCAACCATAATACGGCGTCCATCCTGTGCCAGCATTGTCTGTGGCGCATAAAAGTCTGTTCCATAATCAAGTGAAACCACCTGTTCTTCTGTAAATTTATAATCCTGGCTGTTGTATTCACCAACCATTACAACTGACTGGTTGCCATTGTGGAATTCCTGCCTGTCTGCCTGCATATCCATAGGTGATACAATTAAAACATGTTTCCCATCCAGTGCAAAAAAGTCTGGACATTCCCACATCTTTCCGTACCTGCCTCTGTTATCTGCAAGTACAGAAAGGTATTCCCATTTCCTTAAATCTTCTGATTTAAACAGCACCGCCTTGCCATCATGTTTTCCATCCCTGCTGCCTGCAACAAGATAATAAATACCATCTTCTTCCCAAACCTTCGGGTCCCTGAAATCCTGCCTTGAAAACCCTTCTGGAAGATAAGCTGCTGGAATTACAGGATTATCTTTTATCTTTTCATAATGTACTCCATCACCCTTTGCAAGACACTGGTGCTGTATTACTTCTTTTGTGCCATCACTGTTTTCTTTTTCAATTACGCCAGTATATACAAGCATATGGCCTTCTTCTGTTTCAATAGCACTGCCTGAAAAACATCCGGCATAATCAAAACTTTCATCTGGTGCTAAAGCCACCGGCATTTCTTCCCACTTAATAAAGTCATCTGAAATATAATGCCCCCAGTGCATTGGCCCCCATTCTGTATTATATGGGTGGTACTGGTAAAAAAGATGTATTTTCCCTTTATATACAGAAAATCCATTAGGGTCATTCATCCATCCTGTTACTGGTGTTATATGGAAAACAGGTTTACAGCTTTTATCAATATGGTTTTCTTCCTGGTATTTATTTGCCTTTTCCAACTTAGTCATACTATACCTCCTGTTATTCTGTCTTATATTTACAAAACAACTGCTTTCTCTGTTTCAGGGTCAAAAAAGTGCATCCTGTGTGGCATCATTACAAATTCAACAGTATCTCCAATATGGCTGACTTCATATTTTGAAACCCTTGCAACTGATGTAACACCGCCAAATTCAAAATACAGGTTATTCTCATTTCCCATAATTTCAGTATTATCAATAATTGCTTTCTGCCTGCTGCCTGTATTTAAATCAAGATTTTGTGCATCAAGCTTAATATCTTCACCACGTATTCCCATAATTAACCCATTCTTATATTTTGATAATTTGCCTGCTATGGTTTCTGGCAGCTCAGCCTTGTTATTATCCTTAAATATAATTGTCCTGCCATCCAGCCTTACATTATAAAAGTTCATCTGCGGAGAACCGATAAAACCAGCAACAAACTTGTTAGCCGGATGCTCATAAAGTTCCATTGGCGCTCCTGTCTGCTGTATTACCCCGTCTTTCATAATTACAATACGGTCAGCCATTGTCATTGCTTCCACCTGGTCATGTGTTACATAAATTGTAGTGCTTCCAAGTTCCCGGTGCAGCTTGCTTATTTCATTCCTCATACTGACACGCAATTTTGCATCCAGGTTAGACAAAGGTTCATCCATAAGAAATACTTTCTGGTTCTTAACAATCGCACGCCCAAGTGCAACCCTCTGCCTCTGTCCTCCAGAGAGGTTCTTTGGCTTTCTGTAACGGTATTCTTCAAGACCAAGGATTTTAACCGCCCAGTCTGTTTTCCTTTTTATTTCATCTGCTGGCACTTTCATATTTTTAAGTCCATATGAAATATTTTTCTCAACAGTCATATGCGGATAAAGGGCATAGTTCTGGAACACCATAGAAATTCCCCTGTCCATAGGTGCTGTTTCATTCATTTTCTTTCCATCAATATATAATTCACCACTTGAAATTTCCTCAAAACCTGCAATCATCCTGAGAGTAGTTGATTTGCCACATCCAGATGGCCCTACAAAAGCAATAAATTCTTTTTCCTTAATAGAAAGATTAAAATCTGTAACTGCATTTTTATCTGTTTTATCGTACTTTTTACACACATTCTTTAATTCTATAAACCCCATAATATTAACCCTCCTTTGAACCTGTTGATACAACACCTTCTACAATCTGTTTAGAAAATAATGAATAAATAATAATAACAGGTATTGTAACCATTGTAATAACTGCAAGTGTCTGCCCCATTGTAGTATTTTCGTTTGATGTAATTGCATTTAGCCCTATCTGCGCTGTAAGCAAATCACCTGATGTAAATACAAGTGATGGCCATAAATAATCATTCCACACATTTAAAAAAGTAAATACGCTTACAGTTGCAACCACGCTTTTAGACATTGGAAGTACCATAGTAAAAAAGTATTTAACCGGGCTGCAATGGTCTAACTGTGCCGCCTCATATATATCATCTGGCAGGCTTGTAAATACCTGCCTGAATAAAAATATATTAAACGGGTTTACAATCATTGGCAGTATATATCCAATTACTGTATTTAACAGTCCAAGCTTTGCAATAAATAAAAAGTGTATTGTAATAATTGTTTCCATTGGCACAATCATTAAAAGCATAATAATCATAAGCCAGCGCTCCCTGAACGGGAAATTTATCTTTGCCAGTGCATATCCTGCCAGCCCGTTTACAATAATGCCAAGTATAATAAGTACCGCTGCATAAAATAATGTATTCAGCATATAACGCACAAAAGATGTGTTTGTAAGTATTGTAATATAATTATCAAAGAAACTTCCATTAAGCGCTGGTGGCACAAATGCAGATATGGAATTCATATCATTTGTTATTGCCACATCTGGTTTAAAAGAGTTAGCTAACATCCATATTACTGGAAACAGGAAGAACAGGGATGCAATAATTAAGACTGCTGTTAAAATCCAGTTATTTCTTTTTTGTTTTCTTGTTAACATTTCCTTCCTCCTTATCCCTGGTTGCTACCGTCTGGATTACTGTAAGTATCATAACAAATACTGCAAATACTATTGCCATTGTAGATGCCAGCCCGATTTCCCAGTTTACTGTGCCAGTTTCATAAATATCATATACCATTGTATAAGTTGAATGTGAAGGTCCTCCGCCTGTCATAACCATAGGCTGTACAAGCATACGGAATGCACCTATAGTAATTGTTATAAATACAAATATACAAAGCGGTTTCAATTCTGGAAGTGTTATATCCTTAAATTTCTGCCATGCAGTTGCATGGTCCATATCTGCTGCTTCATATAAAGCGGGATTAATAGCCTGTAACCCTCCTAAAAATATAATCATCTGGTAGCCAACACCCTGCCATGCGCTCATAACCGCAATAGATGGCAAAGCTTGCGATGCACTATTAATAAATGGCTGTGCTGGTATTCCAAAATTAGAAAGTACCGAATTCAGTATGCCTTCAGGGCTGTAAATCTGTACCCACAATGTAGACACAACTGCAAGTGACATAACAACTGGCAGGAAAAATGCTACCTTAAAATAACGTTTACAATGTGAAACTTTATTTACTAGTAAAGCAAGCCCCAGTGAACCAAGCCCCTGTAAAGGCACAATAATAACTACAAAACACACTGTGTTTATAAAAGCCTTCCTAAAATCCTCATCCTTAAAAATCTGGAAGAAGTTATCAAGTCCTGTAAAATGTGTTAATCCAGGATTTAAGGCAAAAAAATCAGTAAAACTAAATATTAATGTAAGTATCATAGGCAGGAACAAAAATATAATTAGCAGCACAAGTGCCGGGCCAAAAAATGCCATGCCTAAAACAGAATCACGTTTTTTCTTCATATTCACTGCACCTTATAACGCTTTAACTTTGCGTTAATCCTTTCTATAGATTTACCCAGTTCTGCCTCTGGCTCTGCGCCGCTTAACACACAATTCTCAAGTACCTGCTGGAAAGACGTACTTACCTGCGGATAAACAGGTGTCTTTGGCCTTGGATGCCCATAGTCACTAAGCTGTTTATATAACATGCTGTAATTTTCATCTGTCTGGAATGTGTCTATTGCCTCAAATGCTTTATAGGTAGATGGGAAGTTCTTTGCCTTTTCCCAGAGCAGCAGGCCGCTTTCCACACCGCTCATCCACTTTACAAGTTCTGTAGCGCCCTCTATATTATCTGTCTTAGAAGATGCTGCATAAGCCCATGAACCAGTAGGCGTATATCTCTCCCCGCTCCAGCTGTCTCCTGTAACATATGGTGCAACTCCTAAGTTAATATCAGGATAACTGTTATAAATTGTATTGACTTCCCATGCCCCGTCAAATTTAAAAGCAGCACGCCCGCTTTCAAATAAATGGTCTATAGGTACTTTTGACATATAACCCTTATCTAATAATGTCTTAAAATATCCAACAGTACCAGCATTTTTTTCTGAATTAAATATACCTTCTGCTACAAGCCCTGTTTCATCTACAAAGTCCCCGCCATCTGCCCAGAAAAATGGGGCATAATAGTAAATAGTTGCCTCACCTGTTGGAAATGTCATATCTAATGCATAGCCGTTCTTTTCTTCCATTACAGGTTTTAGTTTCTCCAGGATATCAAGAAATTCTGTACGCGTCCACGGATGCCCGGCATCTGGAACTTCAATGCCTGCCTCTTTTAAAATGTCTTTGTTATAATACAAGCCAACACTTGACTCCATTGCACCCAAAGCATAAAGCTGGTTATTATAAGTACCCTGTTCAATAATTGACTGTAAATATTCACCCTTTTCATCTTCCTCAAGTTCTGCTAAAGGCTGTATAATGCCATTAGCAGCATAGGCTGCAATATTAGGCCCGTCAACAGTAAGTACGTCTGGCAAATCCCCTGACATTACAGAAGCATTTATCTTATCAGAATAGCCTCCGCCACTGTCATTCCTTGGTATAAATTCAATGTCTGCAAAGTACTTTCCGTTATACTTTTCATTAAAATTATCAACCGACTCCCTGTAACATCTGCCTTCATCTGTATCTTCAATAGAATGTACCCATATAGACAGGTACTGTTCCCCTTCATCATAGCCAGCAACACTTCCTGGTTCTGGCCTCTTGCCCTGGCATCCTGGAAGCAGTATTGCCATTATAACTGGAAGCAGGACTGCTATTAATAATTTCTTCATTATCCTTTCCCCTTTCTTATAACCAGGAAGTTATCCAAGACCTTCCAGGTTCTGTATTAAGCCTCAACTATCCGTTACTAGTGTATACACTTTATAATCGGTTATGTAACTAGTTAAGTAACCGGTTACTTTATGTAATTATAGTAGCACAGCCATTAAGTTCTGTCAATAGGATTTTACAAAAAATCCACGTCCATTTCATATGGGCTTAAATGCTGGTGGGGTTAAAGTGCCCCTTTTACGGAATAATTCATGGCATCTGGCACGCAAAACCCGTCACTAGCAGCCTGCAATAAAACACAAAATAAAAAGACAGCTGGAAATGGAGTGACGGGGAATGATTTTGCTAGCCACTTATTATACAGTGTAATAATTACTACTGCATGGGTATTAATACAAAAATAACCCCACTGTACTGCCGTCTGTCTAAATCTCCTGCCCCACACATAATTTCCAGTTATAGTATTTATTTTTCTTTTATGTTGTGTTTTTTGTAGTTCTTATGGGTACAGCAGGTTTCTGGTGTTCCATCTAATATTATTACATTACATGGGCACTTCAGCACCGCTAGTGTTTGTATCCCGTTTTTAGTGCAATAGAGGAAACGTCTGTTGGATAGTTGGAATAGATGGCTTAGAAAATATCCATTATTCAAGGGGTTCCAGTGCCCCTATAAACTTGTAATGGATAGTAAGCCGTTGAATTTTCTGCCCGTCTGTCTCTACGGGTTCAGAAACAAGAATTTTCTCTATAAGTTGGTTGATTATCTTGAAATTGAATTCCGTTATTCCTGCATAACCGCTTATCTGCTCCGCAATTTCCGTTACCATTGCTTTCCTGTCCGCCAGTGCCTGTCCTGCGTGTTTCTGAATGTCTGCAAGCACAACTTCGTGAACCATCCCTGCTTCAATGGTGTGTGATGAGCAACCCTCTTTCCCGGACTTGCGGTATTTGGTACAACAGTAGAAAGTCTTGTCTAATACATTGTTACACTTTCTTTTATGCCCGGCTTTGGCAAGCATGGCACTCCCACAATCAGCACATTTAATTATCCCTCGGAAAATATTGTCATATCCGCTTGGACTTTCCCTGATAACAGGCGGCCGGCTCTGCAAAATCTTCTGAACTGTGTTCCAACGGCTCTGCTCAATAACCGGTTCGTGTGTGCCATAGATGATTTCACGCTCCGCATACGGGATATACTGTCTTTTCTTGGAACGCATGGTCTTAGTTGGTTTGTCCGCAACAACAAGGTTTCCTGTATAGACGGGATTGTGCAGTATTTGGCTGACATAGGCAGTATCCCAGTCATACATTTTTCCTAATCCATAAAACGCTCAAACAGTTCTTTCTTGTAGAAACCCGGTTTCATAACTTCCGCCTTACGCAAGTGGTTACAGATAGTGTGAAGCCCCATAAGTGCGAACTTAAGCAAAAAATGCCT